>NZ_JBSHAQ010000036.1:56847-100314 GCF_053611585.1 Streptomyces sp. NPDC054794
GCCGTTGTATCCCAGGGCGCAGCCGCCCGCGGCGGTTTCCACCCAAATGTCGGGCTATACCGGGTTCACCCCCACCAGGGTCCTGGTCGCGCTCTTCTGCTTTTTACGGCAGGAAACGGCCGCGTAAGCCTGGCTTTGTAAGGTTCACGCCTCTCGGCAGGTAAGAATGTAAGGGTGCTCCAGCAACTCTTCAGCCCCTCCGTCCAGCACACGATCGACGTCATCGGCATCTTCGTGTTCGCCATCTCCGGCGCGCTGCTGGCCGTGCGCAAGAACTTCGACATCTTCGGCATAGCGGTCCTCGCCGAGGTCACCGCACTCGGCGGGGGGCTGTTCCGTGACGTGGTCATCGGGGCCGTGCCCCCGGCCGCCTTCACGGACCTGGGGTACTTCATCACCCCGCTGTTCGCCGCCCTCCTGGTCTTCTTCCTGCATCCCCAGGTGGAGCGGATCCAGGTCGGCGTGAACATCTTCGACGCGGCCGGCCTGGGGCTGTTCTGTGTGGCGGGCACCACGAAGGCGTACGACTACGGCCTCAACCTCACCGCCTCGGCCACCCTGGGCCTCGCCACCGCGGTCGGCGGCGGCGTGCTCCGGGACGTACTCGCCAACGAGGTGCCCTCGCTGCTGCGCTGGGACCGGGACCTGTACGCGGTTCCGGCGATCGTCGGCGCCACCATGGTGGCGCTGTGCATCCACTACGACGCGCTGAACCCGTTCACCAGCGGCCTGGCCGTGGTCACCGCTTTCGTGCTGCGCCTTCTCGCGATGCGCTTCCACTGGCGAGCGCCGCGCGCCTGGAATCGACGGTCGACGGTGACGGAGGAGTAGCGCCGGCCCCCGCTCCGGGGCGGCTCTTGCCCATCTGCAGCGTCAGCCAGCGGAAGACCGTCGTCACCTGCGGCCGCCACAGCGCCATGTTGTGGCCGCCCGCACTGCGCGGCACGAACTGGACGTGCACGGTCGTCGGTGCCTTGGCCACCGACTGGAGGGCCAGGCCCGCCTGGTAGCCGTCGCCCGACTGCCCGGAGATGTACAGCGCGATCGCGGGCGGAACCGCCGCCTTCTTGAGAAGGAGGTAAGGATTGTTCGCGGCGCGCACGGCCGGGTTCTGGGCGGCCAGCGAATTGCGCTCGCTGATCGGGTCGTTGTAGCCGGACATGCCGACCGCGGCCCGGTACCGGTCGGGGTGGGCGACCGCCAGCTTGACCGCGCAGTGCGCGCCGGCCGAGTACCCGGCCACCGCCCAGCCCTTGGGGGCGGGCTCGGTGCGGAAGTTGTCCATGACCATCTTCGGCACGTCGATGCTCAGCCAGCTGTCGGCGTTGACGGTGCCCGTGATGTTGGCGCAGCCGGTGTCCACTCCGGCCAGCAGGGTGGTGCGCGGAGACACCATGATGAACGGCGCCACCTGGCCGCTCTGCATCAGCGGCAGCAGCTGCTCGTGGGCCTTGAGCGTGCCGAACCAGGCCTTCGCGGAGCCGGGGTAGCCGGGCAGCACCTCCACGACGGGGAACCGGTGGTGGCGGTAGGCGGGCTCGTTGTACTGCGGCGGCAGCCAGACGTAGACCTCGGCGTTCACGCCCGAGACCCGGCCCTTGAGCTGGGTGACCCGCACCCCGCCTGCCGAGTGCATGCCCGGCCCCGCGGCCCGGTGGAACTGCTGCTTGACCTTGGGCAGCTTCTTCACCGCTATCCCACCGGTACCGTCCCGACCGAGGTCGATGGCCTGCTGCACGTGGTCGCCGGTGCCGAGCAGGTCGGCCCAGTTGTCGTACAGGTTGTTCGAGTTGTTGACCAGCACGAAGACCAGGGTCACCGCGGTGCCCTGGGCGAAGAGGAGCATCAGCACCCGGGCCGCGGCGCGCACGGACCGGGGGCCGCGCAACCGCGACCACAGGACAAGGGGCAGTATGAGGGCGACGACGGCCAGCGCCATCGCGGTGTAGAGGAACGGAGTCCCGGTGAGGCTCATGTCCCCATAGAGGGGATTGACGGCCTCCGGGTTGTGGACGTGTCCTGACACTTACCGAGAAATTGCCGGAACCTCACCCAGCAGGGGGACGGATCGCCTCGCGGTAAGAGAAAAAGCTACCGCTTAGTAATTTCCTGTTGTACGGTTCACGCATGGCAGAAGCAGCTACCGCACCCGCCGCGCGTGCCTCGATCGGCGACAGCGAGTTCGACCGCGACACGGCGGTCACCCGGCGCGAGCCCGGTGTCTACGACATCGACCTGTCCGCAGGCTGGACCATCTTCGGCGCCGTCAACGGCGGCTATCTGCTCGCCGTCCTCGGCCGCGCCCTCGCGGACGCCCTGCCGCACCCCGACCCGTTCACCATCTCGGCGCACTACCTGACGGCCTCCCGGCCCGGCCCCGCGGTGATCCGCACCGAGACCGTGCGCACCGGCCGCACCCTCTCCACCGGCCAGGCCTCGCTCTTCCAGCGGGACGAGGCGGGTCACGAGGTCGAGCGCATCCGCGTCCTCGCCTCCTACGGCGATCTCGGCACGCTCCCGGACGACGTCCGCACGACGGCCCGGCCGCCCGCGTTCCCGCCCCTGGAGCACTGCATCGGCCCGGAGGACGGTCCGAGCCCGGTCGACGACACGTCCCCCATCGCCGAGCGCCTGATGCTCAAGCTCGACCCCAGCACCCTGGGCTGGGCCCTCGGCGCCCCGTCCGGCAAGGGCGAGATGCGCTCCTGGTTCGGCCTCGCCGACGGCCGGGACGCCGACCCCCTCGCGATGCTGCTCGCGGTGGACGCCCTGCCGCCCACCGCGTTCGAGATCGGCATCTCCGGCTGGGTCCCCACGGTCGAACTGACCGTGCACGTGCGTCACCGCCCGGCCCCCGGCCCGCTGCGGGTGTCGATCACCACCCGCAACCTGGCCGGCGGCTTCCTGGAGGAGGACGCCGAGGTCTGGGACAGCGCGGACCGGCTGGTCGCGCAGTCCCGCCAGCTGGCCCGGGTCAAGCGCGGCTGAGCGGCTCGCGCCCCAGCCAGGCCGCCAGTCGCCCGTAGACGTCGGCTCCCTCGGCGGCCTCCCGTACGGAGCCGAAGGGGCCGCCCGTCCCGCGCTCGGCGTCGGGCAGCACGCGGCGCGCGACCGCGAGCGCGAACTCGGCCGGTTCGGGGTCGAATTCGTACGGGCCGCCGAGGGCCTCGGCGAGGTCCCAGGTGTGCGTCACGATCTCCATCACGTAGCCGGACAGCGCCGCGTGGCCCGGGACCTCGCCCCAGGGCACGCGCACGGTCGCGGCCATCCGCTCGTCGGGCTCCCAGGCCCGGACGGCCCGCGCCCTGGCCTCCTCGTACGCGGCCGCCCAGTCGTCGTCCCCGACGCCTTCGGCGAAGGGGTGCACGGCCAGGCCGTCGCCGCCCTCGCCGACCACCGCGATCCGCAGCGTGCCGCCGACCATGTGGCTCAGCAGGGTGCGGACGTCGAACTCGGAACAGGGCGTCGGCCCGGCCAGGTGCTCGGGCCCCACGGTCTTGACGAGTGCGGCCGCCTGCTCGGTGGCGCGGGTGTAGAGGGGGCGGGGGTCGATCGGGTTCATGGTGTGCCTCTCCGTGCGTCGGTGTGGCGAGGATCGGCGAATAACCTGACAGTTTCCGTCAACATTTGCCTCGGACGCTCCGGGGCGCGACCCTGACCGGGTGAAGTCCGACCGCCTGCTGTCGATCCTGTTGCTCCTGCAGACCCGCGGCCGGGTCCCCGCGCACGAACTCGCCGACCGGCTGGAGGTGTCGGTGCGCACCATCTACCGGGACGTCGAGGCCCTGTCGGCCTCGGGCGTCCCGGTGTACGCCGAGCGCGGGCGGCACGGCGGCATCGAGCTCCTCGCCGGATTCCGTACGGACGTGACCGGGCTGACCGCCGACGAGTCCCGGGCGCTGTTCATCCTGGCCGCCCAGGGCGCGCACGCCGCGCTGGGCCTCGACGCGGCGCTCGGCTCGGCGCTGCGCAAGGTGATGGCCGCCCTACCGGCGCCGCATCGCCCCGCGGCGGAGGTCACCTCGCGCCGCATCCTGGTCGACGCCACACGCTGGCGGGGCGGCCCGCGCAAGCTGGTCGACCTGGCGGTGCTGCAGGACGCGGTGTTCGCCGACCGGCGGCTGCGGCTGCGCTACCGGCACGGCGGGGAGCGGGAGACGCGGACGTACACCGTCGATCCGTACGGCCTGGTCGCCAAGGCGGGCATCTGGTACCTGGTCGCCGACCGGCGGGCGAAGCCGCAGCTGTTCCGGGCGGACCGGGTGGTGTCGGCCACGCTCCTCGACGATCCCGTGCGGCGCCGGCCCGGCGTCGAACTCGCCGACGCCTGGGAGGTGCTGCGCCGCCAGGTCGAGGACCGGCCGGGCGGCGTCGACGTCACCGTGCGGGTCCACCGGGAGCGGCTCGGCCTGTTCCTGCGCCTGACGGCCCCGTCGCTGGCCGAACCCCCCGAGGACGACGGCGAGAGCGAGTGGGTGACCGCCCGGCTGACGTATCCCGCGGTCCTCGCCGCCCGCCAACTCCTCGTGTTCGCCGACCGGGTGGAGGTGCTCTCGCCGCCCGAGGTGCGGGCGCATCTCGCCGAGGCGGCGGGTTCTGTCATGGCCTTGTACCGGCCGTCGGCCCGGACCGCCGACTGACGTCGCAGGTCGACGGGGGTCCTTGGGACGTGCTTTGCCCGATTGACAGGCCAGGGACAGGGCGGGCCCAAGAACGGCTCAGGCGCCGTTGATTGAGTGCCCGCCTCAGGTCCCTCTCGTCTTTCGTGGAGCTGTCCCTCATGAAGCGTGCACGCCTCGTCCCCGCCGTCGCCCTGCTGGCGCTGTCCCCGCTGCTGCTGACCGCGTGCGGCTCGGGCGACTCCTCGTCCTCCGGCGGCAACTCCGGTGCGCGGAAGGGCTGTCAGGCGCCCTCCGGGCTGCCCACCGGCGGCGCCTCCGGGCGCCCGAGCGGCGCCCCGTCCGGCATGCCGACCGCTGCCGCGGGCAGGCCGACCGGCACGGGGACCGGCGTCCCGAGCGGCGCCCCCTCGGGCATGCCGAGCGGCGGGCCCGGCGGCGGCCAGGGCGGCCCCGGAGGCGCTCGGGGCGGCGGCTGCGGCGGCCCCGGCGGCGGGCGGCCGGGGCAGGGCCAGGAGGGGCAGCAGGCCCGGCAGGGCTGAGCGGGAGGGCCGTACGAAGGCGTACGGGGTTCGGCCGTACGGAAGGCGTACGGGATACGAGGGGGCGGCGCGTCCGGGATGCGGGCGCGCCGCCCCCTCGCGTCGTGGCGGGGTCAGCCCAGCCAGTGCCGGCGGCCGATGGTGATCAGCCGCAGCTGGCGGGTCGCGACCTGGGCGACGCGCTCCAGCTCGTCCTCCGAGGCCGAGGCCTCCAGCGCCTCCAGGAACAGGGAGGCGGTGATGAGCATCTGGTCGACGTAGAGGTGCGCGAGCATGCGCAGGTCGTCGTCGTTCCAGCCCGTCGCCTCGGGGTCGTTGGCCAGTTCGGCCTTGACCTCCTCGGCGAACCGGGTCAGTTGGGCGCGGATGGCCTCCCGCACCGGCTGGACGCCGCCGTGCCGTTCGCGGGCGATGAACCGGACGTGCGCGGGGTGCGTCTCCACGTGCCGGGCGATCAACCGGATGGCGCGGGTGATGCGCTCGTCGCTGTCGCCGGCCGTGGACACCGCCGTGTGCACCATGGGGTGCAGGCTGCCGAGCGCCTCGTCGACGAGCGCGACGCCGAGGTCCGCCGTGGAGCGGAAGTGCCGGTAGAAGGCGGTCGGGGCGACGCCCACGGCACGGGTGACCTCGCGCAGGCCCAGGCTGCTCAGGCTCTGCTCCTCCAGCAGCCCGAGCCCCGCGTCCAGGAGCGCCTGCCGGGTCTTCTGTTTCTGGGCCTGCCGGATCCCAAGGGTGTGACTCATGTCATCCAGTTAACAACTGTTCTCCGGAATTGAAAAGCCGTGCGGCGCGCTAGACTCGGAGTCAGTGAACAACTGTTACTACAACTGTTCACCGAAACTTTACGGAGGGGGATCGAATCCCATGCTGTTCCTTGTCGCCGCGCTGATGCTGCTCGGTGTGGTGCTGGGCACCGTCGCCCACGCGCCGCTGGGCGTCACCGCCGTCGTGGCCGCCGTCATCGCCGTCTGGCTCGGCGTCTTCGCGCTCCGCGAGCGCCACGGCCGCCGTCGCCACTCATCGGCCAACTGACCGTCCGAACCGACTTTCAGGAGCTGAGCACCATGCAACTCACCGCACCGGCCCGGGGCCGCACCGAAACCCGTACGCCCACCCGCGACGCCGACGGCATGGCCGTGGCGTCCTTCATCCTCGGCCTCCTCGGCCTGCTGGTCCTCAACGTCTTCCTCGGTCCGATCGCCATCGCCCTGGCCGCCGTCGCGCTCTGGCGCGGTACGAGCCGCCGCGGCCGCGCGTACCTGGGCCTGGGGCTGGGCGTGGCCGACCTGGCGGTCCTGGTGGTCGCCATGGAGCTGTCCCACACCGTGTCGTGGAGCCTGTGAACCCGAGGAACGAGCCCTGACCGACGGCTGACGCCCCGAGGACGACGGGGCACGGCCGCCACCGCCCGGCCTTGACGCAGGGGCGCCGAACGGGGCCCGTAGAATCGGGCTCACCATGGCTTACCTCGACCACGCCGCGACCACCCCCATGCTCCCGGAGGCGGCAGAGGCACTGACTGCCGCGCTGAGCGTCACCGGCAACGCCTCCTCCCTCCACGCGTCCGGCCGCGCGGCCCGCCGCACGGTCGAGGAGTCCCGCGAGACGCTCGCCGACGCCCTCGGCGCCCGCCCCAGCGAGGTCGTCCTCACCTCCGGCGGAACCGAGGCAGACAACCTGGCCGTCAAGGGCCTGTACTGGTCGCGCCGCGACGCCGATCCCCGCCGCACCCGGGTCCTCGCCAGCCCCGTCGAGCACCACGCGGTCCTCGACGCCGTCCACTGGCTCGGCGAACACGAGGGCGCCACCGTCGAGTACCTCCCCGTCGATGCCTACGGCCGCGTCCACCCCGACGCCCTGCGCGAGGCCGTCGCCCGCGATCCCGACGACGTCGCGCTCGCCACCGTGATGTGGGCCAACAACGAGATCGGCACGGTCATGGCCGTCCGTGAACTGGCCGACGTGGCGGAGGAGTTCGGCATCCCCCTGCACGCCGACGCGGTCCAGGCCGTCGGCCAGGTCCCGGTCGACTTCGCCGCCTCGGGCCTCGCCGCGATGACGGTCTCCGGCCACAAGATCGGCGGCCCGTACGGCATCGGCGCGCTCCTCCTCGGCCGCGAGTACACCCCCGTACCGGTCCTGCACGGCGGCGGGCAGGAGCGCCATGTCCGCTCCGGCACCCTCGACGTTCCGGCCGTTGCCTCCTTCGCGGTGGCCGCGCGGCTGGCCGCCGAGCAGCGCGAGTGGTTCGCCCGCGAGATCGGCGCCCTGCGCGACGCCCTGATCGAGGCCGTCCGTACGGCGGTTCCGGACGCGATCCTCGGGGGCGACCCCGTCGACCGCCTCCCGGCCAACGCCCACTTCACCTTCCCGGGCTGCGAGGGCGACTCCCTGCTGCTGCTCCTGGACGCCCAGGGCATCGAGTGCTCGACCGGTTCCGCCTGCACCGCCGGCGTCGCCCAGCCCAGCCATGTCCTGCTCGCCACCGGCGCCGACCCGGACCTGGCCCGCGGCACCCTGCGCTTCTCCCTCGGCCACACCTCCACTCGGGCCGACGTCGACGCCGTCGCCAAGGCCATCGGCCCCGCGGTCGAACGCGCTCGCGCCGCGGGACTCAGCTGAGGTCCGCGGCGCCACCGCCCACCACCGCGTGCACGCGCGTCACTTCGCGCTCGCCCGGCTCACCAGCCTCATGTACCGGCCCCAGTCCCAGTACCGCCCGGGATCCGTGTGGTCGGTGCCCGGCACCTCCACGTGCCCGATGATGTGCTCCCGGTCGACCGGTATGCCGTACCGCCCGCATATCGTGGCCGTCAGCCGCGCCGAGGACGCGTACATCGCGTCCGTGAAGGACGAGGCGTGCTCCACGAACCCCTCGTGCTCGATGCCGACGCTGCGCTCGTTGTACGACCTGTTCCCCGCGTGGAACGCCACGTCCAGCTCGCGGATCAGCTGGGTCACGCGCCCGTCCTTGCGCACGATGTAGTGCGCCGCCGCCTCGTGCGCCGGGTCCTGGAAGACCTTCACCGCGGTCCGGTAGCTGCCCTGGGTGACATGGACGACCACCCGGTCGATCCGGTAGTCGTCGGGCCGGTCCGCCCGCCGGTAGTTCGCCGGGGACGCGGCCACCCAGCGCGCGCCCCGGAAGTCCACCGCCCCCGCCACCCGCGACTTCTCCACACCCGGCAGCCGCCACCACAGGTGGGAGAGCTCGTCCCGGGCGAGCGCGGCCGTGCCGACGGCGGCCGCGGCCCCGCCGATGAGCAGGGCCCGCCGCCCCAGCCGCCGATCCGAGTCGCCGCTCGCCGCACCCGCCCGTGTCGCCCCCATGTGATCGTCAACGCATACGCGCGGATCCCGGTTCCCACGCACCCGTACCCTGGAAGGGTTATGACTGAGACACCGCAGCGCACCCGCCCCCTCCGCGTCCTCGCCGCCATGTCCGGCGGCGTGGACTCCGCCGTCGCCGCCGCCCGCGCGGCCGAGGCGGGCCACGACGTGACCGGCGTCCACCTCGCGCTCTCCGCGAACCCGCAGTCGTTCCGCACCGGCGCGCGGGGCTGCTGCACCATCGAGGACTCGCGTGACGCCCGCCGCGCCGCCGACGTCATCGGCATCCCGTTCTACGTCTGGGACCTCGCCGACCGTTTCCGCGAGGACGTCGTCGAGGACTTCGTCGCCGAGTACGAGGCCGGCCGCACCCCCAACCCGTGCCTGCGCTGCAACGAGAAGATCAAGTTCGCCGCCCTGCTCGACAAGGCGCTGGCCCTCGGCTTCGACGCCGTCTGCACCGGCCACTACGCCAAGGTGATCGTGAACGAGGACGGCACCCGCGAGCTGCACCGCGCCTCCGACATGGCCAAGGACCAGTCGTACGTCCTCGGCGTCCTGGACGAGAAGCAGCTCGCGCACGCCCTGTTCCCGCTGGGCGACACGGTGACGACCAAGGACGAGATCCGCGCGGAGGCCGAGCGCCGCGGCCTCGCGGTCGCGAAGAAGCCCGACTCGCACGACATCTGCTTCATCGCCGACGGCGACACCCAGGGCTTCCTCGCCTCCCGCCTCGGCAAGGCCGAGGGCGACATCGTCGACGAGTCCGGTGCCAAGATCGGCTCGCACGAGGGCGCGTACGGCTTCACCATCGGCCAGCGCAAGGGGCTGCGCATCGGCACCCCGGCCGCCGACGGCAAGCCGCGCTACGTCCTCGACATCTCCCCGGTCGACAACACGGTGACCGTCGGCCCGGCCGCCGCCCTCGACGTCACCGCCCTCACCGCGATCAAGCCGCGCTGGTGCGGCGCGGCGCCCACCGGCCCCGGCACGTACACCGCGCAGCTGCGCGCGCACGGCGGCGAGACCGAGGTGACGGCCCATCCCGTGGACGGCGAGCTGCGGGTGTCCTTCACCGAGCCGGTCCGCGGCGTCGCCCCCGGCCAGGCGATCGTCCTGTACGACGGCACGCGCGTGGTGGGCTCGGCGACGATCGCCTCGACGACCCGCGCGACGGCCGCGGCGGTCTAGGAGCCGGCGAAGAACTCCGCCAGCACCGGTGCGAGCACGTCCGGGTCCACCATGTGGGTCTGGTCCTCCAGGGTGCGGTACGAGCCCTCGGGTGCCGTCTCCGCGACCGCCCGGGTGGCCTCGCGCAGCCAGGCGGGGCTCGCCCCGCCCGCGACGGCCAGCACCGGGACGGTGATCGCGGCCAGCCGTTCCCGGGGCACCAGTCCGTCGCCCATCACGGCGTCGTCGTAGGCCAGGGTCGGCGCGATGGCCTCCATGTCGGCCCAGATGGGGGACTGACGGGCGCCCTGGATCATCGTCTCGGCCAGCCCGGTCAGCCGCAGGAAGTGCTCCACGGCGTCGCCGTGCCGCCCCTGAGCGAGGGCCTCCGTCAGGTTGCGGGTGTACCGCGCGCGTTCCTCGGCGCCGCCCTCGTACACGGCGAACGGCGGCTCGTACACCGCCACCTGACGGACCGGCAGCCCGCTCGCCGCCGCCGTGAGCGCGAGCGCGCCGCCCGACGAGATGCCGTACAGGGCCGCGTCCCCGCCCACCGCCTCGATCAGTGCGGCCAGGTCCTCGACCTCGCGGGCCACGGCGTACGGCGGGGTGTCGCCGCTCGCGCCGCGGCCCCGGCGGTCGTACGGGACCACGGTGAAGCGGTCCGCGAGCCGCGCGGCCAGCGGGGCCACCGTGGCGCCCGTGGACATCGCGCCGCTCACGAGGACGACCGCGGGGCCCTGCCCGGTGCGTGCGTACGCGAGGGGCGTCCCGTCGCGCGAAGTGATCTGCTTGTCCATGCTTGTGGAGACTGCCACCGCCCGGGCGGCTCGTCGGTTACGACACTTCTACTTCGTAGAAGCAGAAGTGTCCCTTGATCCGGGCGACCCCGTCCTTGGGCTCGGGATAGGCCCATACGAGGTCCTTGGCGTCCGGCAGGGACCAGTAGGACGCAGTGCCCTTGAAGGGGCAGTAGGTATGGGTGTCGGAGGGCGTGAGGAGGTCGACGCGCACGTCCTCGGCGGGGAAGTAGTACCGCGGGGGACAGCCGGTCTCTCGCAGTACCAGCGGGCGGCTGGACTCCGCCAGCACCTGCTCCCCGTGCACCACGCGCACGCGCTGCTCGCCCTGTTCGATGGTGATCGTGTGTCCTTCGGCCATACACCGAACAGCACCCGCGGGCCCGCGGTTCTTCCCGCCCAGGCTGGCTCCATGCGAATCTGCGTCTTCCTCTCCGCCGCCGACCTCGACGACCGCTACACACGACCCGCGCGCGAGTTCGCGCGACTGATCGGCAAGGGCGGTCACACTCCCCCACTGCCTTAAGGGCGTGGGGGCACCCAAACCGGTGGTGGTCATGAACTCCGCCGGCTTCTACGACGGCCTGAAGCAGCAGTTCCGCCGCATGGAGGCCGCGGGCTTCCTGCCCCGCCCGCTGAGCGACCTGGTGTTCTTCCCGGAGGAGCCCGCGGGGGCGCTCGCCCACCTGGAGGAGCGTCTGGGCGTCGAATGATGCGAGCATGGCGGGCATGGCTCTTCATGTGATCACCGGGGCGGGCTCCGGCATCGGCGCGGCGGTCGCCCGCCGTCTGCACGCGCGCGGGGACGAACTCGTGCTGCACGCGCGCGACGCGGGCCGCGCGAAGGAACTGGCGGGGGAGTTCCCCGGCGCCCGCACGCTGGTCGGCGACCTCTCGGACCCGGACAAGCTCTCCTGGGCCTTCTCCCACCAGTCGCTCCCGGACCGCGTGGACTCGCTGCTGCACATCGCCGGGGTCGTCGACCTCGGCCCGGTCGGCGAGCTGACCCCCAAGTCCTGGCGCCACCAGCTCAACGTCAACCTCGTCGCCCCCGCCGAGCTCACCCGCCACTTCCTGCCGCAACTGCGCGCCGCGCGCGGCCACGTGGTCTTCGTGAACTCCGGCGCGGGCCTGAACGCCCACGCCGGCTGGTCCGCGTACGCCGCCTCCAAGCACGGTCTGAAGGCGCTGGCCGACTCCCTGCGCCAGGAGGAGCACGACAACGGCGTCCGGGTCACCTCCGTCTACCCCGGCCGCACCGCGAGCCCGATGCAGGCCAAGGTCCACCAGCAGGAGGGCAAGGAGTACGACCCCGAGCGGTGGATCGACCCCGAGTCGGTGGCGACGACCCTCCTGATGGCCATCGACCTGCCGAGGGACGCGGAGGTCAACGACCTGACAGTGCGCCCCGGGCGATGAGAGGGTCGCCGACGAGGTCCAGGTCTGGCTGGACGAGGTCTGGGACGGCACCGAGGCCGCGCTGATCCTGCGGGGCGGCGACGGCGCCGGGCCGCTCGGCCGCCGCCCCGTGCCGGCCGAGATCTACGACGACGACGCCCTCGCGGAGCTGCGCGTCCTGACCACGACCGGCGACTTCAGGGGCGACATCTGCCGCTTCCGCAACAACCTCACGGTCGCCGACCCGGTCGGGCTGCTCGGATTCCTGGAACGGCACGTGGCACACCCGTTGAAGTCACCCCCGGTCGGTTGCATAGGCTTCCGGGGTGAGTGAAAACAGCCAGTTCAGGTTCGGCGCCGCCACCGGTGTCGGGTCCATGCCCGGCGGGGACGCCCGGGAGACCGTCAAGACCGTCACCGGCAGCTTCGAGGACTTCCCGTTCCTGCCGGAACTGCCCGGCCGGGGGCCCGGCGCCGACATGATCGGGCGGACCGCCGGGATGCTCGTGGAGCTGTACGCGCGCGTGGAGCCCAGCGGCTGGCGGCTCGGCGACCGGCCGGGCCGTGACACCAAGCGGGCCCGGTCCTGGCTGGGCGAGGACCTCGACGCCCTGGAGGAGTTCACCCGGGGGTACGAGGGCCCGCTCAAGGTGCAGGCGGTGGGGCCCTGGACGCTGGCCGCCGCCGTCGAGCTGAGGAACGGCGAGTCCGTCCTCTCCGACGCCGGCGCCTGCCGCGACCTGGCCGCCTCCCTCGCCGAGGGGCTGCGGCTGCATCTGGCCGAGCTGCGCCGCCGCATCCCCGGCGCGGAGCTCGTCCTCCAGCTCGACGAGCCCTCGCTCACCGCCGTTCTGCGCGGCCAGGTCAAGACCGCCAGCGGCTACCGCACGCACCGCGCCGTGGACCGGCAGGTCGTCGAGGCCGGCCTGCGGGACCTCGTCGCCGCGCACGCCGACGGCCCGGTCGTCGTGCACTCCTGCGCCCCGGACGTCCCGTTCGCGCTGCTGCGCCGGGCGGGCGCCGCCGCGGTCTCCTTCGACTTCTCGCTCCTCACCGAGCGTGACGACGACGTGATCGGTGAGGCCGTGGAAGGAGGGACACGGCTGTTCGCCGGTGTCGTGCCGACCACGGAGGGCCCGTTGTCGGACCCGGCCGGTAGCGTCATGGGTGTCAGGACGCTGTGGCGCAGGCTGGGGCTGCATCCGGGGCTACTCGCGGAGGCGGTGACCGTCACCCCGGCATGCGGACTCGCGGGCGCTTCCCCCGCGTACGCGCGCCGGGTTCTCGCGCACTGCGTCCGGGCGGCGAGATCCCTCGCGGACAACCCTGAGTGACGGGAGGACCACACGGTGGCCGGCGACAAGCAGCAAGCGGAGACAGCGGTGCCCGCCGAGGCACGGGAGCAGCACGCGCGGCTCGCCGAGCAGATCGAGGAGCATCGCTTCCGGTACTACGTGAAGGACGCTCCCGTCGTCAGCGACGCGGAGTTCGACCGGCTCCTGCGTTCGCTGGAGGCGCTGGAGGAGGAGTACCCCGAGCTGCGCACGCCCGACTCGCCGACCCAGAAGGTCGCCGGGGCGTACCAGACGGAGTTCACCTCGGTCGAGCACCGCGAACGGATGCTGTCCCTGGACAACACCTTCAACGACGACGACCTCGCCGCCTGGGCCGACCGCATCGCCCGTGAGCTCGGCGACCAGGAGTACCACTTCCTGTGCGAGCTGAAGGTCGACGGCCTCGCGGTCAACCTCACCTACGAGCACGGCCGTCTCACGCGCGCGGCCACCCGCGGCGACGGCCGCGCCGGTGAGGACATCACGCCCAACGTCCGCACGATCGCGGAGATCCCGGACCGGCTGCACGGCGACCACGTCCCCGACCTCGTGGAGATCCGCGGCGAGGTCTACTTCCCGATGGAGAAGTTCGCGGAGCTCAACGAGCGCCTGGTGGCGGCCGGCGACAAGCCGTTCGCCAACCCGCGCAACGCGGCGGCCGGTTCGCTGCGCCAGAAGGACCCGCGGGTCACCGCCACCCGCCCGCTGCACATGGTCGTCCACGGCATCGGCGCCCTGGAGGGCTACGCGGGCCTCACCCGTCTCTCCCAGGCCTACGACCTGCTGGGGACCTGGGGCCTGCCCACCTCCCCGCACAACCGGGTGGTCGACGACCTCGACGGCGTACGGGAGTTCATCGCGTACTACGGCGAGCACCGCCATTCCGTGGAGCACGAGATCGACGGCGTGGTCGTCAAGCTCGACGAGATCCGCCTCCAGGGCCGCCTCGGCTCCACGGCGCGCGCGCCGCGCTGGGCCATCGCGTACAAGTACGCGCCGGAGGAGGTCAACACCAAGCTGATCGACATCAAGGTGGGCGTCGGCCGCACCGGCCGCGTCACGCCGTACGCCCAGGTCGAGCCGGTCCATGTCGCGGGCAGCGAGGTCGAGTTCGCCACGCTGCACAACCAGGAGGTGGTCAAGGCCAAGGGCGTGCTCATCGGCGACACCGTGGTGATCCGCAAGGCCGGTGACGTCATCCCGGAGATCCTCGGTCCGGTGGTCGATCTGCGCGACGGCAGCGAGCGCGCGTTCGTGATGCCGGCCGAGTGCCCCGAGTGCGGGACGGCGCTGCGGCCCATGAAGGAGGGCGACATCGACCTCCGCTGCCCCAACGCCCGCACCTGCCCGGCCCAGTTGCGCGAGCGCGTGTCCTACCTCGCGGGCCGCGAAGCCCTGGACATCGAGCACTTCGGCGACGTGGCGGCCGCGGCGCTCACCCGCCCGCTGGAACCGGCCGAACCGCCGCTGGTCGACGAGGGCGACCTGTTCGACCTGACGGTGGACAAGCTGCTGCCCATCAAGGCGTACGTCCGCGACCCGGACAGCGGCCTGCCCAAGCGGGACCCCGTCACGGGAGAGGCGAAGATCGCCACGGTCTTCGCCAACCAGAAGGGCGAGCCGAAGAAGAACACCCTGGCCCTGCTGGAGAACATCGAGGCGGCCAAGGGGCGCCCGCTGGCCCGCTTCCTCAACGGCCTCTCCATCCGGCACGTGGGTCCGGTGGCGGCGCAGGCCCTGGCCCGCGAGTTCCGCTCCATCGACCGTATCGAACAGGCGACCGAGCAGGAGTTGGCGAGCGCCGACGGCGTGGGGGGCATCATCGCCGCCGCCCTCAAGGAGTGGTTCGCCGAGGACTGGCACCGCGAGATCGTCCGCAAGTGGAAGGCCGCCGGAGTTCCCCTGGAGGACGAGGCGTCCGCGGAGGACGAAGGACCCCGTCCACTGGAAGGGCTTACTGTCGTCGTCACCGGAACTCTGGAGCACTTCACCCGCGATGGCGCCAAGGAGGCACTGCAGGGTCGCGGAGCGAAAGTGACCGGCTCGGTGTCGAAAAAGACATCTTTCGTCGTTGTGGGTGACAACCCGGGATCAAAGTACGACAAGGCAATGCAGCTCAAAGTGCCTGTTCTGGACGAGGACGGCTTCGGTGTCCTGTTGGAACAGGGGCCGGAAGCGGCGGCCGAAGTCGCGCTTTCGGCCGAGGAGTAGCGGTTGAAGGCCACCCGATCGGCGCATATCAGATGCATACGGGTGGTCGGGGCGCATTCGGGCAACCGTCGACGACCGCTGCCCGTGAATGCCTTCTGCGGCCTACTGTTGAGATGTGCGCCTGCCGTGCCCAGCTGCGGTCGGGGCATCCCCGTGCTCGCGCGGAGTGCGGGGAAGGGTTTTCCAACGCGGAGCCGTTGAGGGTCGTCGGGCATCGGACCGCGTGGCGTGGGCACCGCCGGCTGTGAGAGGGACGGGAATGGAACCGACCGAGAGCGCCGCCCCAAACTCACGGCTGCGTCTGCGCCGCCGGGCATGCGCGTGGCGGGGGAGTCGGTGGGTGGCGCGGACCGTGCAGCGCCCGCAGCCCCAGCCGCGCCCCGCCGGCCCCCGCACCGCACCGGACGCCCTGACCCCCGTACCGCTGGCCATCGAGCCCGCCCCCGCGCTGCCGGGCGCCGAACCCGAACGGCAGCTGTCCTGGCCCGCGCTGCCGGCCGTCGTCGTCGCGGCCGCCGGATTCGCCCTGGGCGCCGGCTTCCTGCGCGCGTTCACCGGCCACCACGCGCTCTTCCCCTCCGGCTCGGTCGGCTGGTCGCTGGCCGTGCTGACCGGCATCATCGTCGGCCACCTCGTGATGCTCGGCCGCTCCCGCTGGTGGGGCGGCACCGGCTCCGGCGCCGCGCTCACCCTCGCCGTCCTGCTGCTGTACGGCTGGGTGCCCGCCGGAATGGTCAGCCTCACCGTCGTCGTGCTGGTCGGCATAGCCCGCCGCAACCGCTGGCGCCAGGGCGTGCTGCACGGCGCGGTGGACATCCTCGGCATCGGCGCCGGCGCCCTGGTGCTCGGCGCCTTCGGCCGCGTACCGAGCGTCGAGGCGCCCTGGAGCCCCGACCGCTGGAGCGTCAGCACCGTCCCGCAGGTCGTCCTGGTCGCGGCCGCCTATCTCGCGGTCACCCGCGTCCTGCTCTGGTACCTGCACGCCCCGCCCGGCGGCCTGCCCACCGTCGCCCGCACCGCCCTGGTCAGACAGGGCCTGGTCGCGGTCGCGCTGCTCGGCATAGCCCCGCTGGTCTGCGTGGTCGCCGACGCCCAGCCGGTGCTGCTCCCGCTGTTCGCCATCCCGCTCATCGCCCTCGACTCCACCCTGTGGATCGCCAGAGCCCGGGCGGAGGAGCAACTGCGCGACCCGCTGACCGGGTTGCCCAACCGGCAGTGGCTGCTGGAGCGGATCTGGACGGCCCTCGACGACGCCGAACGCATCGGCGCACGGGCCGCGCTCATGCTGATCGACCTCGACCGTTTCCGTTCGGTCAATGACACTCTCGGCCATCTCGCCGGTGACCGGCTGCTGCTGCAGATAGCCGACCGGCTGCGGCTGGCCCTGCCGCGCGGGGCGGAGGCCGCGCGGCTCGGTGGCGACGAGTTCGCCGTGTTACTGCCCGTCGCCGACTCCACGACGTCGGCGACCCGTGTCGCCCGCAGTCTGGTGGCCGCGCTCAGCTCGCCGCTGGACCTCGACGGGCTCACGCTCGTGCTGGAGGCCAGCGCGGGTGTCGCCGTCTTCCCCGACCACGCCCTGGACGCCGAGGGGTTGCTGCGCCGGGCGGACGTCGCGATGTACCAGGCGAAGCGGGACCGCACGGGCGTCGAGGTCTACGAGTCCAAGCGGGACTCCAACACACCGGACCGGCTCGGGCTGCTGGGCGATCTGCGCCGCGCCCTGGACGCGCACGAGGTCCAGCTGCACTACCAGCCCAAGGTCCGCTTCGACGGACAGGTCGCCGGCCTCGAGGCCCTGGTGCGCTGGGTGCATCCCGAGCGCGGGAAGGTGCCGCCGGACGAGTTCATAGCGATCGCCGAGTCCTCGGGGCTGATGCCCCATCTCACCGAGTACGTGCTGGAGACGGCCCTCGCACAGGTCGCGCGCTGGCGCGCGCAGGGGCTCACGGTGCCGGTCGCGGTCAATGTCTCCCCCCGTGACGTCCACACGCCGGGGTTCGCCGGATCGGTGGCCGCGCGGTTGGCCCGGCACGGGGTCCCGGCCGGGGCGTTGCAACTGGAGATAACCGAGCACGTGCTGCTGGAGGACCCGCAGCGCGCCGCCGACACGCTCGCCGGGCTGACCGGGCACGGCGTGAAGATGTCCCTCGACGACTTCGGTACCGGGTACTCCTCGCTGGTGCATCTGCGCCGGCTGCCGGTCAGCGAGCTGAAGATCGACCGGTCGTTCGTGGCGCGGCTGGCCGTGGACACCGAGGACGCGGAGATCGTGCGCTGCACCGTCGACCTCGCCCATTCGCTCGGGCTGCTCGTCGTCGCGGAGGGGGTCGAGGACGACGAGACGTGGGAGCGGTTGCGGGATCTCGGGTGCGACGCCGTGCAGGGGTGGCTGGTCGCCGCGGCGATGCCGCCGGACGAGACGACGGCGTGGCTGCGGGCACGGGGGTCGCGGGGATGGCAGCGTCCGCGGGCCGCCCTGCCGGCGGGGGAGTGACGGGACTTTCCCACCCGCCGACCTGTGTGTCGTAGGGGTGTTCGCGGCCGCGGTCCGTGTGGGTTCAGGTCGCACATGCCGTGAAGTGGGCCGTCAGGAGGGTCAGACGGGCGGTGTGGGCCTCCTCGGGGAGGCGGCCGCTGCGCATCAGGGTGATGAGGCCGTGCAGGCCCGCCCAGTAGGTCTCCGTGAGAAGGCCGGGGTCGTCGCCCTCCGTCACGATCGGCTCCACGGCCCGCAGCAGTTCGCCGAACGCCTCGTGCAGCGCCGCCGGAGCCTCCGGCGTGGCGAACGGCAGGTCCACGGTGTGAGTGAACATCGCGTCGTACAGGGCGGGCCGGCGCCGGGCGAAGTCCGTGTACGCCTCGCCGACCGCCGCCAGCGCCTCGCGCGCACCCTCGGCCTTGGCCCGCGCCGCCCGCAGTTCCACGGCCAGCTCCGTGAATCCCTCCACCGCGACCGCCGCCATGATCGCGTCCTTGCCCTTGAAATGGCTGTACAGGACGGGCTGGCTGTACTCGATCTCGGCGGCCAGCCGTCGTGTGGTCACCGCGTCCCAGCCCTCGGCCTCCGCAAGGTCCCGCGCGGCCGTGACGATCAGCTTCTCGCGCTCTGCCCGCTCGCGCTCCCGGCGCTTTTGAATCGACATGCTCCCGATTCTAGCGCCGCTAGCATTCTTGTCCACGCTCTGCTAGCTTTGCTCATATCCCTAGCGCTGCTAGCAAGGAGATCCGGCATGACTGTCACCGCGTACACGCTCGCCGTCCTGCTCGACCTGCTCGTCCTGTTCATAGGGGCCCGCTTCCTGTTCCAGCCCGCTGCCGCCGCCACCGGTTACGGCGTCCCGGCCAGGCCCGAGGGGGACGCCGGCGCCTATCTCACGATCAAGGGCCTCAGGGACGGCGCCTCCGGCGTGATGGGCCTGGTTCTGCTGGCCTTCGTCGGTGCCCGTGCCGAGGCGTGGTTCATGGTGGCCGTCGCGATCGTGCCGCTCTTCGACACCCTGATCGTGCTGCGCAACGGCGGCGCCCGGGCCGTGGCCTTCGGGATCCATTTCGCCACGGCCGTCGTTGTTCTCATCAGTGCCGCACTGCTCTTCGCCGTCTGATCACGTCCGAATCGCAACCAGGGGTACCAGGGGGTTCAGGAATGTCGCTGTTCGTTCCGAAGTTCGATGAATCGGTGATCGTCCGTGACGCCGCTGCCGAGGTCATCGGCGGCGACCCGGTCGGTGTGAAGCTGCTGGCCGACAGCAGCGCCACCGGCGGTGCGCTGTCCACCGTGCGGGTCACCCTCGCGGAGGGCGCCGACGGGGCCTTCCCGCACGTGCACAACAACTCCGCCGAGATGTTCTACCTGCTCGACGGGGCCGCCGAGGTCCTCTCCGGCGACGACGTCGTCACCGCCGAACGCGGCGACCTGATCGTCGTCCCGCCCGGCCGGCCGCACGCCTTCGCCGCCGCCCCCGGGGCCACCGCGGATCTCCTCATCGTCATCACCCCGGGCGTCGAGCGCTTCGAGTACTTCCGCCACCTCCAGCGCATCCGCCTCGGCGAACTCACCCCGGAGAGCCTCCTCGAAGTACAGGACCTGTACGACAACCACTTCCTCAAGAGCGCGGCCTGGGAAGGTCGCCACTGACCCCACCAGGCGCCCGCGGGGCGGTCATGGGGCGACCATGGGGCGGGACCCGGCAAACCGTTTAACGGTCACCGGGCCCCGCCCCATAGGATTGGGGCCAGTCGTCCCCTTCCCGTCTGGCGCGCGACGCCTGGCACGCACGCTCGCCGCGTTGCCGGGGACGACTAGCCCCAGCCCAAACCGCAAACTCTCACCCCAGAGGATCGCTGCATGCCTGGCATCACGCGCGAGGAGGTCGCCCACCTCGCCCGGCTGGCGCGTCTGGAGCTGAAGCCCGAAGAACTCGATCACTTCGCCGGCCAGCTGGACGACATCATCGGCGCGGTCGCCCGCGTCAGCGAGGTCGCCGACCAAGACGTACCGCCGACCTCTCACCCGCTGCCGCTGACGAACGTCATGCGGCCGGACGAGGTCCGTCCCTCGCTCACCCCCGAGCAGGCGCTCTCCGGCGCCCCGGCCCAGGAGCAGCAGCGTTTCAAGGTGCCGCAGATCCTGGGGGAGGACTGATCCCATGACGGACAACGTCAACATCATCAAGCTCACGGCCGCCGAGACCGCCGAGAAGATCGCTTCCGGCGAGCTCACGGCCGTCCAGGTCACCGAGGCCCACCTCGCCCGGATCGAGGCCGTCGACGAGAAGGTGCACGCCTTCCTGCACGTCGACCGCGAGGGCGCCCTGGCGCAGGCCCGGGCCGTCGACGAGAAGCGGGCGAAGGGGGAGAAGCTCGGCCCGCTGGCCGGCGTTCCCCTCGCGCTCAAGGACATCTTCACCACCGAGGGCGTTCCGACGACCGTCGGTTCGAAGATCCTCGAAGGCTGGATCCCGCCGTACGACGCGACGCTCACCAAGCGGCTGAAGGCCGCCGACGTGGTCATCCTCGGCAAGACCAACATGGACGAGTTCGCCATGGGGTCCTCGACGGAGAACAGCGCCTTCGGGCCGACCGGAAACCCCTGGGACCTCACCAAGATCCCCGGCGGCTCCGGCGGCGGCTCCAGCGCCGCCCTCGCCTCCTTCCAGGCCCCGCTCGCCATCGGCACCGACACCGGCGGCTCCATCCGCCAGCCGGCGTCCGTCACGGGCACGGTCGGCGTGAAGCCGACCTACGGCGCGGTCTCCCGCTTCGGCATGGTCGCCTTCTCGTCCTCTCTCGACCAGGGCGGGCCCTGCGCCCGTACGGTCCTGGACGCGGCGCTCCTGCACGAGGTCATCGCCGGACACGACCCGCTCGACTCCACGTCCATCGACGCCCCGGTCCCGCCGGTCGTCGAGGCCGCCCGCAACGGCAGCGTCCAGGGCATGCGCGTCGGCGTCGTCAAGCAGTTCCGCGGCGAGGGCTACCAGGCCGGCGTCATCCAGCGCTTCGACGAGTCGGTCGAGCTGCTCAAGGAGCTGGGCGCCGAGATCGTCGAGCTGGACTGCCCGTCCTTCGACCTGGCGCTGTCGGCGTACTACCTGATCGCCCCGTCCGAGTGCTCCTCCAACCTCGCCCGCTTCGACGGCCTGCGCTACGGCCTGCGGACCGGCGACGACGGCAGCCACTCGGCCGAGGAGGTCACCTCGCTCACCCGTGAGGCGGGCTTCGGTCCCGAGGTCAAGCGGCGCATCATGCTCGGCACGTACGCGCTCAGCTCCGGCTACTACGACGCGTACTACGGCTCCGCCCAGAAGGTCCGCACGCTCATCACGCGGGACTTCGAGAAGGCCTTCGAGCAGGTGGACGTCATCGTCTCCCCGACGACGCCGACCACGGCCTTCGCGATCGGCGAGCGTGCCGACGACCCGATGGCGATGTACCTGGCCGACCTGTGCACCATCCCGACCAACCTGGCGGGCAACGCGGCCATGTCCCTGCCCTGCGGTCTCGCCCCGGAGGACAACCTCCCGGTCGGCCTGCAGATCATCGCGCCGGCGCTGAAGGACGACCGCCTCTACAAGGTCGGCGCTGCTGTCGAGGCCGCGTTCGTGGAAAAGTGGGGTCACCCGCTGCTCGAGGAGGCTCCGTCGCTGTGAGCAATGCACTGTCGAAGGCCAAGGGCTTCAAGAAGTCGAAGTCCGGCACGTACCTGTCCATGGGTACCACCGCGTTCGGCGCGGTCGGTGTCTGCAAGCAGATCAAGAAGGCGCGTGCCGAGCACGACACGCTGCGTCTGATCGACGCCACCGTGTCGGCCGTCGCGATCGTCACCGGCCTCGCCATCCTCTACCGCGAGCTGAAGCGGCTGGGCGACGACGACGTCCTGCTGGGCTGAGAGGGAAGTTTCACCGTGACCACCACGACCGACCTGGTGTCGTACGAGGACGCGCTCGCGTCGTACGACCCCGTCATGGGCCTTGAGGTCCATGTCGAACTCGGCACCAAGACCAAGATGTTCTGCGGGTGTTCGACCGAGCTGGGCGCCGAGCCCAACTCGCAGACCTGCCCGACCTGCCTCGGCCTGCCCGGCGCGCTCCCGGTCGTCAACGCGACCGGCGTCGAGTCCGCGATCAAGATCGGTCTCGCGCTCCACTGCGAGATCGCCGAGTGGTGCCGCTTCGCCCGGAAGAACTACTTCTATCCGGACATGCCGAAGAACTTCCAGACCTCCCAGTACGACGAGCCGATCGCCTTCAATGGCTACCTCGACGTGCAGCTGGAGGACGGCGAGACCTTCCGCGTGGAGATCGAGCGCGCCCACATGGAGGAGGACACCGGCAAGTCGACGCACATCGGCGGCGCCACCGGCCGAATCCACGGCGCGCAGCACTCGCTGCTGGACTACAACCGCGCCGGCATCCCGCTCATCGAGATCGTCACCAAGCCGATCGTGGGCGCGGGCGACCGCGCGCCCGAGGTGGCGAAGGCGTACGTCCGTGAGCTGCGCGAGCTCATCCGGGCCCTCGGTGTCTCCGAGGCCCGCATGGAGATGGGCCAGATGCGCTGCGACGTCAACCTGTCGCTGATGCGCAAGGACGCCGACAAGTTCGGCACGCGCTCCGAGACGAAGAACGTCAACTCGCTGCGTTCCGTGGAGCGCGCGGCCCGCTTCGAGATCATGCGGCACGCCGCGGTGCTCTCGTCGGGCGGCACGATCATCCAGGAGACCCGCCACTTCCACGAGGACACCGGGTCGACGACCTCGGGCCGCGTGAAGGAGGAGGCCGAGGACTACCGGTACTTCCCGGAGCCCGACCTCGTCCCGGTGGCCCCGTCCCGCGAGTGGGTCGAGGAGATCCGCGCCGCGCTGCCGGAGATGCCGCTGGCCCGCCGCACCCGCCTGCTCGCGGAGTGGGGCATCTCGGCCACCGACATGCAGGCGATCCTCAACGCCGGCGCGTTGGACCCGATCGTCGCCACGATCGACGCCGGTGCCGACGCGGCCTCCGCCCGCAAGTGGTGGATGGGCGAACTGGCGCGCAGCGCCAACGAGTCCGGCAAGGCGCTGGACGAGCTGGCGATCACGCCGGAGCAGGTCGCCCGGGTCACCGAGCTGGTGAACTCCGGTGACCTGAACGACAAGCTGGCCCGCCAGGTCATCGAGGGTGTTCTCGCGGGCGAGGGCACCCCGGACGAGGTCGTCGACAAGCGCGGTCTCAAGGTCGTCTCCGACGACTCGGCCCTCGGCACGGCCGTCGACGAGGCCATCGCCGGCAACCCGGGCATCGCCGACAAGATCCGCGGCGGCAAGGTGGCGGCGGCCGGCGCCCTGGTCGGCGCGGTCATGAAGGCCACCCGCGGCCAGGCCGACGCGGCTCGCGTCAAGGAGCTCATCCTGGAGAGGCTGGGCGTCGGCGAAGGCTGAGCCCGCTCTGTCACCGGCCCCAGGGGGATGCGTCGTACGCGGCGCATCCCCCTGGGTGCGTCCGACGCATTCATCCACACGTACTACGCTCGCCCGCCATGAGTGGACGCACGGATTCCGACGTACGACCCGGCATAGCCGAGGTGGCCGAAACGGCCGAGGTGGACGACATGGATGACACCGGGGACATGGACGACGTCGACGACGTGGCGGACCACGCCGAGGACGCCCGCCGGGCGCGCTGGGTGGCGACCGGCACCGGTGTCCTGCTGACGCTCGCGGGCCTCGCCGCCGCGCTGCTGCGCCTCACGGGCTCGAAACCGGTCGTCGTACCGGCCGCCTACGCCGTCGGAGCCGGAGTGTGCGCGCTGGCCGCGGTGCTGGGCGCCCGGGGCCGTACCCGCCGGGCCCTGTGGCTCCTCGTCGCGGGGACGATGATCATGGCGCTCGGGGACCAGTTCGACTGAAGTACCCGCCGGGACGACAGAGTTCACTCAACTGTCCTGTGACGTGTCTCCCACTCTGTCGAAGAACCCCACGAACGCGGTAGACGATCACTTTTGCCTGCAAGAGTGTCCCCCGAATCCTCATGCGTTCTTTGCGGGTTGTTCAGTTCATGGACGGATGTTCCCGAACAAAGATCCACAAATCGTCATCCTGGGAGCACGTCCGTGGCAGCCCTCGCGCATTGGTGTGTCCGGCACCGCCTGGTCGCCGTCCTGCTGTGGCTCCTCGCCTTCGGCGGGGCCACCGCTGCCGCCGCCGTCACGGGCTCCGCGTACTCGAACGACTACGAGGCCCCCGGCACCGAATCGGGCCGCGCCACCCGCCTGCTGAACGAGGGCTTCCCGGGACTCGGCGGCGACACCGACACCGTCGTCTGGCACACCACCCACGGCACCGTCCGCGCCGCCGACGTCAAGCGGACGATGAGACAGACCCTCGAAGAGATCGCCGACCTGCCCGGCGTGGCGTCCGTGACGAGTCCCTACACGGCACACGGCCGCGACCGGATCAGCGAGGACGGCCGTACGGCGTACGCCACCGTCACCTTCGACGAACCGGCCGAGGACATCGACAAGTCCGAGGCGCGGCGCGTCGTCCGCGCCGCCGAGTCCGCACGGAGCGACACATTCGACGTGGAGCTCGGCGGCAGCGCCATCGGCCTCACCGAGTCGCCGAGCGGGCACGTGGCCGAGCTGGTCGGCGTGGTCGTCGCCGCCGTCGTGCTGTTCCTCGCCTTCGGCTCGCTCGCCGCCTCGCTGCTGCCGATCGTCACCGCGCTGCTGAGCGTCGGCACCGCGTACGCCGCGATCGGGCTGCTCGGCCACGCCATGACCGTCGCCGACTTCGCGCCCATGCTCGGCCTGCTCATCGGGCTCGGCGTCGGCATCGACTACGCGCTGTTCATCGTCACCCGGCACCGGCGCGGACTGAAGCGCGGCCTCACCGTCACCGAGGCCGTGACCACCGCCGTCGCCACCACCGGACGCGCGGTCGTGTTCGCGGGCGCCACCGTGTGCATCGCCCTGCTGGGGATGCTGATCCTGCGCCTCGGCTTCCTGGGCGGCGTCGCCGTCGCGGCCTCGCTCACGGTCGTCCTCACCGTCGCGGCCTCCGTGACGCTGCTGCCCGCCCTGCTGTCCTACATCGGGCCGCGCGCCCTCAGCCGCCGCGAACGGCGCAGGCTGGCCGAGCACGGACCGCAGCCCGAGCTGCCGACCGGTCTGGCCGCCCGCTGGTCCGCGTTCGTCGAACGCCACCCCAAGCCGCTCGGCGCCGTCGCCGTGGCCGTCGTCGCCCTGCTCGCCCTGCCCACGCTCTCCCTCCACCTCGGCACCTCCGACCAGGGCAACGACCCCCGGACGTCGACCACTCGGCAGGCGTACGACCTCCTCGCCGAGGGCTTCGGCCCCGGCGTGAACGGCCCGCTGACACTGGTGACCCGTGTGGACGGCGCCGACGACAAGCTGGCCCTCGACAACCTCGACACGACCCTGCGCGCCACCGAGGGCGTCACCTCGGTGACGTCGGCGCGCTACGACACCGCCGGCGACACCGCGTACCTCACCGTCGTCCCCGCCTTCGCGCCGCAGTCGCGGCAGACCAGCGAGCTCGTCGACCGGCTGCGCACGGAGGTCCTCCCGCGCGCGGAGACGGGCACCTCGCTCGACGTCCACGTCGGCGGAGTGACGGCGAGCTACGACGACTTCGCCGACGTGATCGTCGGCAAGCTGCCGCTGTTCGTCGGCGTCGTCATCGGGCTCGGCTGCCTGCTGCTCCTGGTCGCCTTCCGGTCGCTCGGCATCCCGCTCAAGGCCGCCGCGATGAACATCGCCGCCGTCGCCGCCGCCTTCGGCATCGTCGTCGCCGTCTTCCAGTGGGGCTGGGGCAGCGAACTGCTCGGCCTCGGCCGCGCGGGCCCGATCGAGCCGTTCCTCCCCGTGATCATGGTGTCGGTCCTGTTCGGACTCTCCATGGACTACCAGGTGTTCCTGGTCAGCCGGATGTACGAGGAGTGGCTGGAGACCGGCGACAACCGGCGCGCCGTCCGTATCGGCCTCGCCGAGACCAGCCGGGTGATCAACTCCGCCGCGGTCATCATGATCTCGGTCTTCCTCGCCTTCGTGCTCAGCGGCGACCGCGTGATCGCCATGTTCGGCATCGCGCTGGCCTCCGCCGTCGCCCTGGACGCCTTCGTCCTGCGCACCCTGCTCGTGCCCGCGCTGATGCATCTGCTGGGCGGAGCCAACTGGTGGCTGCCGGGCTGGCTGGACCGCCGCATGCCGCGGATCAGCATCGAACCGCCCGAGTGCCGCGCCGCGCATGAGAGGCTCACCCGGGTCGTACAGGAACTGGAGAAGGAGCAACGGCAGGATGTACGCGATTTCCCTGGGTGACGACGGCGCGGAACTGCGGCCCCTGGAGCCCCGGCACGCCGAGGAGCTCCTGGCGCACCTGGACCGCGGCCGGGAGTTCATCGGGCAGTTCATCGCCTTCGGGGCGGGGGAGACCGATGTCGAGTCCGCGCGGGCCCTGCTGCTCAGGTACGCCGACAAGTGCGCCGCCGACTCCGGCAGCCTGCACGGCATCTGGCTGGACGGGAAACTGGTCGGCGGGGTCCTGTTCCGGACGTTCGACGCGGCCCAGGGCACCTGCGAGGTCGGCTGCTGGCTGGAGCCCGCGGCGGCCGGCAAGGGTCTGATCACGCGTGCGATCACCGTGCTCATCGACTGGGCGGTCGACGAGCGCGGCATCCACCGCGTGGAGTGGTGGGCGGCATCCGGCAATCAGCCGAGCCTCAACGTGGCCCGGCGGCTGGGGATGACGCGGGAGGGCGTGCTCCGGGAGAGCCGCCTCCACCGGGGCGTCCGGCACGACATCGAGGTGTGGGCGGTACTGGCCCCCGAGTGGCGTGCGGGCCGTGCGCGCCACGCGCGCGACGATCATTAAGGGACTTCTCAGACAGCGTCCGTACGGTGCGGGGCATGGGAACCAAGACTGTTGACGGGGCCGGGACCGGCGCCGGGGCGAATGACGAGGCGGCGGCCGTGGACGCCACCGACACGAGCGACGTGGCCAAGGCCGACGAGCGGGCCGGGGCGGTGACCGAGGCCGGGGCCGACGTGGCCGAGGAGACCGAGTCCGACGCCACCTCCGGGGCCGACACGGCCGGCGACGGCGAGGCCGCCGAGGAGGCGGAGCGCCCCGTTGGCGTCGGACAGGGCGCCGCCGCCGTCGTCTCCGCCGCGCTCGGCCTCGTCTCGCTGAACGGTGGCTGGATCGGCACCGTCGCCTCGGCGCGCGAGACACTCGTCGGCCAGCTGCGGACCGCGTCGAACGCGGGCGTCTCCCAGCAGATCAAGGAGGTGTACGGCGACGCCTGGCACACCACCGCGCTGTGGGCCGGCCTGTTCGCGCTGGCCGCGCTGATCACCGGCGTGGTCGTGCTGGCCCGGCCCGCGTTCGGCGCCCCCGGCAGGTCCCAGGCCCCCTGGATCAAGTCGGTCGCCTGGGCGGGTGTCGCGCTCGGCGTCATCGGCCTGCTCCTGGCCGTCCTCAAGTACTCCGACGCGCTCCTCGGACTGCCGTCCACGAGCTGAATCCCCGCAGTCCACCAGGGGTCTTAGGGCATCCGTAAGCACCTTACGGGCGCCCTAAGGCCCCTTACGCGCATCCGGCGCCCCGCGCCCGGCCGAAGATGCGGAACTCTCCCGATGTGGCGCACCCCCCTGGGAGACGAAGGTTGAGGCATCGCGAAAAGCGAAGCCAGAAACCCACTCTCAACCCTCAGGGGACACCATGTTCGAGTACGCACTCCACCAGTTCCGCTCCGCCGAGCTGCGCCGCCAGGCCGAGCAGGAACGCCTCGCCCGCGAGGCCGTACGCGGCCGCCGCGCCGCACGCCGGGAGGAGGAGGCCCGCCGGGCCGCGGCCACCGAGGCCCATACCGACCGCTCCCGCCGGCACCGAGCCGCCCGCACCGCGTGAGCACCGCACGGCCGGTCATGGCACCCGGTGCGACAAGCACACCGGTGCTGTGGAAAACCGATGCCGTGCCGTCGGACCCCCGTGCCATGCTCACACCTGTGGAGACCAGGTCCGTCAGTCCGGTGTTCGTCGGTCGTACCGACGAGTTGGACACGTTGAACGCCGCGCTCGCCCGCGCCGCAGCGGGCGAGCCGCAGGCCTTGGTGGTCGGCGGCGAGGCGGGGGTCGGCAAGACCCGCCTCGTCGAGGAGTTTGCCACCGCCGCCTGCCGCCAGGGCGCCGTCGTGGCGCTCGGCGGCTGTGTGGAGATCGGCGCCGACGGGCTGCCGTTCGCCCCGTTCTCCACCGCGCTGCGCGCCCTGCGCCGCGCCCTGCCCGACGAGTTCGCCGCCGCGGCCGCCGGTCAGGAGGAGGAACTGGCCCGGCTGCTGCCCGAGCTGGGCGAGACCGCGCCCGCCCGGCCCCCGCGCCGGCACGACGAGGAGGGCATGGCCCGCCTCTTCGAGCTCACCGCCCGCCTGCTGGAAGGCGTCGCCGCCGACCGCACCGTGCTCGTCGCCCTGGAGGACCTGCACTGGGCCGACGCCTCCACCCGCCACCTCCTCTCCTACCTGCTGCGCACCCTGCGCACCGGCCGCCTCGTCGTCCTCGCCACCTACCGCTCCGACGACATCCACCGCCGCCACCCGCTGCGCCCCCTGCTCGCCGAACTCGACCGGCTGCGTACCGTCCACCGCCTCGAACTCGCCCGCTTCACCCGCGAGGAGGTCGGCCGCCAGATCGCCGGCATCCTCGCCGCCGAGCCCGACCCCGCCCAGGTCGACGAGATCTTCGAACGCTCCGACGGCAACGCCTTCTTCGTCGAGGAACTCGCCGTCGCCGCCTGCGAGGGCTGCTGCGCCGGCCTCTCGGACTCCCTGCGCGACCTGCTCCTGGTCCGGGTGGAGACGCTGCCCGAGACCGCCCAGCGGGTCGCCCGGATCGTCGCCGAGGGCGGCTCCACCGTCGAGTACCGGCTGCTCGCCGCCGTCGCCCGGCTCGCCGAGGACGACCTCATCGAGGCGCTGCGCGCCGCCGTGAACGCCAACATCCTCATCGCCGCGCCCGGCGGCGACGGCTACCGCTTCCGGCACTCCCTGGTCCGCGAGGCCGTCGCCGACGACCTGCTGCCCGGCGAACGCTCCCGCCTCAACCGGCGCTACGCCGAAGCGCTGGAGGACGACCCGACGCTCGTCCCCGCCGACGAGGGCGACATGCGCCTGGCCAGCTACTGGTACCACGCCCACGACCCAGCCAAGGCCCTGCCCGCCGTCCTGAACGCCTCGGTCGCCGCCCGCCGCCGCCACGCCTACAGCGAGCAACTGGGGCTCCTGGAACGCGCGATGGAGCTGTGGGACACCGCCCCCGAGGACGTCCGCGCCGCCCTGCGCCCCATCGACTACGCCGAGGTCTATCCGCCCTGCGGCTGCGACCCGGCCACCACCCCGCTGCGCTTCCTCGACCTGCTGGCGGAGGCCGCCTTCGCCGGCCGGCTGTGCGGGGAACGCGAACGCGCTCTGAAGATCACCAAGCGGGCGCTGCGCCTGCTGGAGGACGAGGGCGACCAGTTGCGCGCCGCCTGGTTCTGGACCCAGCGCTCCAGCCTGGTCCAGTCCCTGGGGCGCGGCGACGGATGGCGCGAACTGGCCACCGCCCAGGAACTGGTGCGCGGCCTGCCGCCCTCCGAGGTGCACGCCGAGGTGCTGGGCAGCGTCGCCAACTGGTCCATGCTGCACGAGCCGGGCCCCGAGGCCCTCGCCGCCGCGGAACGCGCCGTGCGGTACGCGCGCATGGTGGACGCCCGCGAGATCGAACTGAACGCGCGTGTCACCCTGGGCGGCCTCCGGGTCGACGCCGGCGACGTCGAGGCGGGCCTCGCCGACATGTACCGGGTCAAGGAGCAGGCCATCCAGGAGGGCTACACCTACGTCGCCGGGCGCGCCTATGTGAACCTCCCCTCCGAGCTCGAATCCGTCGGCCGCTCCCGGGAGGCCGCCCCCATCCTCGAAGAAGGAGCCCGGTTCACCCGGAAGTTCGGTCTGCTGGGCTCCGAGGCCTGGACCTGGGCCAACCTCTCCGAGTCGCTGTACTCCCTCGGCCGCTGGGAGGAGGCCGTCGGGGCCGCGGCCACCGCCGCACGGCGCGGACCGAGCACCAAGCCCCTCGGCACGGCCGCCCTGTGCCTGGCCCACCTGGCCCTGGGCCGCGGCGACCTGGCCGAATCGGCCCGCCAACTGGCCGCTGCCCGCGGCTACTTCGGCACCCACGACCCGATGCCCCAGCAGTGGCTGCCGCTGGCCCGCATCGCCGTCGGCCTCGCCGCGGCTCAGGGCCGCCTGCTCGACGTCCGCGCCGAGTTCGACCGCGCCCTGGAGGCCGGCTTCCCGCCCGGCACGCACCGCTATGCCTGGCCCCTGCTGCTGGCCGCCGCCACCGCGGAGGCCGACGCCCGCACCCTGCCCGCCGCGCGGGCGGGCAGCGCCGACGCCCTCGACCGCATCCGCGGCGCGGCCAAGAGGCTCACCACCGGCGCGCCCGTCTGGCTCGCCCACGACACCTGGGTCCGCGCCGAACTCCGCCGCGCCGACGGCGAGGACACCCCGGACACCTGGTCGGAGGTGGTCACCGCCTACGAGTCCCTGGAACGCCCCTACGACCTCGCCCGCGTCCGCCACCGCCTCGCCCAGGCCCTGCTGTCCGGCGGCGGGGACGACGAACGCGACCGCGCCACGGAGCTGCTCCGTCTGGCCGGGGCCGTCGCCGACCAGTTGGGCGCCCGCCCGCTGGCCGACTCCGTCGCGCTCCTCGCCCAGCGGGCCCGGCTCGCCCTGACCTGCGCCCCGCGGCAGACGCCGGCCGACCCCGTGGCCGCCCTCGGCCTCACCAGCCGGGAGCGCGACGTCCTGCGCCTGGTCTCCGTCGGCCGCACCAACCGCCAGATAGCCGAGGAGCTCTTCATCTCCCCGAAGACCGCGAGCGTCCACGTCTCGAACATCCTGGGCAAGCTCGGCGTCGCCGGGAGAGTGGAGGCGGCGGCCGTCGCACACCGCCTGGGCCTGTTTCCGGCCGGGACGGGCGACGCGCTCGGGGCGAGACAACGGACGGGAGTGCACGGATCGTGACGCCGGGCGGGGTCGCCCCTCACCTCACTTCCAGCTCCAGGATCCGGTCGTCGCCCTTCTTCGGTGTCCCCCGGCCGTCGGTGTTGCTGGTGACCAGCCACACCTTGTCGCCGCCCGCCGCGCCCACCGTGCGCAGGCGGCCGTAGGTGCCGGTGAGGAAGGCCTGCGGGGCCGCCGAGGCCCGCGTGCCCTGGAGGGGGATGCGCCACAGGCGCTGACCCTTGAGGCCGGCCATCCAGATGACGCCGTGGACATACGCGATGCCGCTGGGGGAGGCGTCGTCGGTGTGCCACTGGGCGATCGGGTTCTGGTACGCGGGGTTGTCCGACCTGCCCTCGGCGTCCGGCCAGCCGTAGTTGCCGCCGGGCTTGATCGCGTTCAGTTCGTCCCAGGTGTCCTGGCCGAACTCCGAGGCGAACAGGCGCTGTCTGTCGTCCCAGGCGAGGCCCTGCACATTGCGGTGGCCGTAGGAGTACACGGGGGAGCCGGGGAAGGGATTGCCCGGCGCCGGCTCGCCCTCCGGTGTCATCCGCAGGATCTTGCCGCCCAGGGACTTCTTGTCCTGCGCCAGCCCCCGCTGCCCGCTCTCGCCCGTCCCCGCGTAGAGCATGTTGTCCGGGCCGAAGGCGATACGGCCGCCGTTGTGGATGTAGCCCTTGGGGATGCCCCTGAAGATCGTGTCGGGCGCGCCCAGTTGCTCGCCGGGCGGCCGCTGCTCGTCGTACAGCATGCGGACGACGCGGTTGTCCGAGGCCGAGGTGAAGTACGCGTAGATCATGTGGTCCGAGGCGAAGTCGGGGGAGAGCGCGATGCCCAGGAGGCCGCCCTCGCCGGCCGCGGACACACCGGAGACCGTGCCCAGCTCCGTCCGCTTGCCCGTCTTCGCGTCGATCCGGGTGATCGTCCCGTCGTTGCGGGAGGAGACGAGCAGGTCGCCCTCGGGGAGGGGCGCGAGGCCCCACGGGGTCTTCAGACCCTTGGCGACCGTGCGCAACACCTTCACCGAGCCCTTGGCGGGCGCGGTCTCCTCGGTCGCCCGCGCGGAGGGGGACGCCGTGGACGCCGTACCCCTCGACGCCGTACTCCCCGCACCGAACGGGGCTCCGCCGCCGCCGGAGGAGCAGCCTGCTGCCAGCAGGAGCGCGGCCGCGGCGCATACGGCCGGTACAGCTCGACGTTGCACGATCAGGGTCCCTTCGACGCGGCGGTTCGAGCGAGGGCTCTCCTTTCTCATACACCGTCGGCCCCGCCCGGGTTCCCGGTCTCCCGTCAAGAATCCGCCCGCGGACCCCTGACCGCGTGCGCGCTCAGTCCCACGACCCCTGAGCCGCGGGCAGCCGGGCCAGCTCCGTGAAGTCCTCCGGGGTCAGGCACAGCTGTGCCGCGGCGGCGTTCTGCGCCGCCCAGCGCTCCTGCTTGGTGCCGGGGACCGGGATCACATGGCGGCCCCGGGACAGGATCCAGGCCAGGGCCACCTGGGCCGGGGTGACCTCGGGGCCGTGGCGTCGGGCCACCCGGCGCAGGCCGGCCACGATCGGCTGGTTGGCGGCCATCATCTCGGCCGTGAAGCGGGGGTGCCGGGCGCGCAGGTCGTCCGGCTCGAAGCCCTCGCCGGGGGTCAGGGTGCCGGTCAGGAAACCGTTGCCGAGCGGCATCGCGGCCAGGAAGCCGACGCCCCGCGCCTCGCACCAGGGGAGCAGGGACCGCAGCGCCTCCGGCGACCACACCGACAGCTCCGCCTGCACCGCGCTCACCGGGAAGACCTGCTGCACCCGCTGGAGCTGGCGCAGCGTCGTGTCGTGCAGCCCCGCTCCCGAGCGGCGACCGCCGCGCGCCCCCATCGCGCACAGGCCGAGTGCCCGCACCTTCCCGGCCCGGACCAGTTCCGCCATCGCGCCCCAGGTCTCCTCGACCGGGACCTCGGGATCGGCCCGGTGGAGCTGGTAGAGGTCGATCACGTCCGTCTGGAGGCGGCGCAGCGAGGCGTCGCAGGCCCGCTTCACGTACCCCGGGCGGCCGTTCGCGACGATGTGCTGCTCGCCCACCAGCAGGCCGACCTTCGTCGACACGAAGGCGTCCGGGCGCCGCTCCTTCAGCACTCGGCCCACCAGCAGCTCGTTGGTGAACGGGCCGTACATGTCCGCCGTGTCGAGGAGTGTCGAGCCCGCGTCGAGCGCCCGGTGCACGGTTCTGAGCGATGCGTCGCCCCGCTGCCGCGACCCGCTGTACGCCCAGCTCATCGGCATGCATCCGAGTCCGACGGCCCCCACCGCGAGTCCCCCCGCGCCGATCGTCCTGCGCTCCACCTGCTCGTGAACCTCCCTCGTCCGGCCCCCAACCTAACCTCTGGCCTCCGCTTCGCTGACATAGCCTCCCGACCATGACTGCTGACGTGTGGCTTCCCATCCCGCCGGAGGAGATCGCAGGGCTTCCCCAGGGGCCCGCCTATCGGTTCTGGGACGGGGGTGAGGAGTTCCCCGCCGACCCGGGCGACTGTGCCGTCTACGTCGTGCCCTATATGAAGCCCAGTGAACTGTGCGTGCGGCCGATGGCCCGGATGCGGTCCGTTCAGGTCGTACAGACGCTGACCGCCGGCATCGACCATGTGCAGCCGGGCCTGAAGAACCTCCGCCCGGGGGTGCGGTTGTGCAACGCGCGCGGGGTGCACGAGGCCAGCACCGCCGAGCTCACGCTGACGCTCGTCCTCGCCTCGCTGCGCGGCATCCCCGACTTCGTGCGGGCCCAGGACAAGGGGGAATGGCTGAGCGGATTCCGGCCGGCCCTCGCCGACAAGACCGTTCTGATCGTCGGCTACGGCTCCATCGGCGCCGCCATCGAGGACCGGCTCACGCCGTTCGAGCTCGCGCGGGTGGCGCGCGTCGCGCGCTCTGAGCGCACCTCGGCGCGCGGACCGGTGCATCCGCTCACCGAACTGTCCTCCCTGCTTCCGCAGGCGGACGTCGTCATCCTGTCCACGCCGCTCACGGAGACCACCAGAGGCCTGGTCGACGCAGACTTCCTCGGCCGGATGAAGGACGGGGCGCTGCTGGTCAACGTGGCCCGCGGGCCGGTCGTGGACACGGACGCGCTGCTCGCGGAGCTGCGGACCGGTCGCATCACCGCCGCGCTCGACGTCACCGATCCCGAGCCGCTGCCCCCCGGTCACCCCTTGTGGCAGGCGCCGGGCGTGCTGATCAGCCCGCACGTCGGCGGACCCAGCTCGGCCTTCCTGCCGCGCGCCAAGCGGCTGCTGGTGGACCAGTTGACCCGCTTCGTGAACCGGGAGCCCCTGCGCAACGTGATCCTTACGACGGGCAGCGCAGACGCCTGACGGCCGCCACGGCAGGCGGGCGGTCCGTTTCCGGCACCCTCCGCAATCCCCCGGACGCGGTGCGTGCCCGCATTGCCGCTGGTCGTCACGGAGCGTAGAGAAGCTATGTCCCTGAGTGACGAGACTGGTGTATCGTCCCGACAGGGGCTGCGCCGCGCACCGTTCGGCGCCGGGGATGGACATTTCAGATTTGTGAGGGGGGCGACGGGCGATGCACGGCCTATGGACGAACGATCCGACGCGGCGGAGCCGCCGGCGGCGACCCTGGCGCACGACCGCGCGCAGACGCGGCCACCACAACAGCCATCACCACCAGCGCGGGCACACGGCACGCAAGAGGCATGCGCACCCAGCGCACCGGGACTCGCGGGCCCCGGGAGCGGCGCGGACCGGGAGGCCCCGGTGAGCTCGCCGCCTACCGTGACGACCGCCCTCCACGGAGCGCTGCGGGCGCAGTCTTCGTCGGGGACGCCGCTGTCCCGACCGCCGGCCGTCGGCGGTGGGGCGCGGATGGTCCGGCAACTGGTTCTGACCCTGGTGTGCGCGGCCTACGCCGTCGGTTCCGCGCTCGGCTGGGGTTCGGCCGAAGTCGCCCTGATCATGGGTGACTTCGGGCTGACGGCGGCGGCGGGCACCGCCGCCGTGTCCTGCTTCTTCTACGCGCGCACGCCCCGGGTCCGCTTTCGACCCGCGTGGCTGCTGTTCGCCCTCTCCTCGGCGATGGCGGCCCTGGGCAACGCGGTCTGGGGGTGGTACGAGGTCGTGCTGGCACGTCCCGTACCCAGCCCCAGCTACGCCGACCTGTTCTTCCTGTGCTTCGCGCCGCCCGCGATCGTGGGGCTGCTGGTGCTCGCCAAGCGGCCGGTGACGAAGGCGGGCTGGATCTGCCTGGGGCTGGACGCCTGGCTGATCGGCGGCTCGCTGCTCACCCTGTCGTGGAGCCTCGCGCTCGCCCAGGCCGCCAGGTTCGACGGGCCGAGCGTCGCGCACACCGCGCTCTCACTGGCGTACCCACTGCTCGACATCGCGCTGGTCAGCATGGTGCTGGCGCTGCACTTCCGGCGCTCGCCGGGCAACCGCACGGCGGTGAACACCGCCATCGGCGCGCTCGCCCTGACCGTGATGTGCGACGCCCTGTTCACCTCGCCGCTGCTGCACAGCAGCTACCACTCCGGCCAGCTGCTCGACGCGGGTTGGTTCGCCGGCTCCCTGCTGCTCGCCTACGCCCCGTGGGCCGCACCGCGCGGGCAGGGGCCGCAGGAGGCCGAGCGGCCCACTCCGGACGGGCACACGCGCGTGGTCCACGAGCACGTGCCCGGACAGCGCGGCGGCATCCACCACCGCACGCCGCTGCCCGTGCCGGGGGGTGATCACAGCCGGTATCCGGTCGGCCGGCCCCTCACCGGCTCCCTGGCCGCGCTCACCCCGTACCTGGCCGCGGCCGTGTGCACCCTGGGCATCCTCTACAACGTCCTCAACGGCCGCAGCCCGGACCACGTCGTGCTGATCACCGCCGGTGCCGTGGTGCTCGCGCTCGTCACGCGCCAGGGCATCATGCTGCTCGACAACATCACCCTCACCCAGGAACTGGCGCAGCAGGAGAACCACTTCCGCTCCCTGGTGCAGGGCTCCAGCGACGTCATCATGATCGCCGCGCCCAACGGCATCCTCCGGTACGTCTCCCCGGCCGCCGCCGGGGTCTACGGACGGCCCGCGGAGGACCTGGTGGGCACGGAACTGGCCAACCTCATCCACCCGGAGGACCTGGGCTGCGTGGTGCACGAGGCGCGCCGCTTCCTCGCCGCCAGCCCCCTCGAAGAACCCACCACCCGCATCGAGTGCCGCTTCCGGTCCGGCGGCGGCGGCTGGCTCAACGTCGAGTCGACCGTCAACCGGCACCACGGCGGCCTCATCTTCAACAGCCGTGACGTGACCGAGCGGGTGCGCCTGCAGGCGCAGCTCCAGCACAACGCCGAGCACGATCCGCTCACCGACCTGCCCAACCGCGCGCTGTTCACCCGGCGCGTCCAGCAGGCCCTGTCCGGCCGCCGCGCCTCCGACCGCGGCGCCGCCCTGCGCGGCACGGCCGTCCTCTTCATCGACCTGGACGGGTTCAAGGCCGTCAACGACACGATCGGGCACCAGGCCGGGGACGCACTGCTCGTCCAGGCCGCCCGCAGACTCCACGACGCCGTCCGCAAGAGCGACACCGCCTCCCGGCTGGGCGGTGACGAGTTCGCGGCGCTGATCGTCGGGGACGGCACCCGTGACCGCAGTGCCCGGGAACGGCACATCCTGGAGCTCGCCGACCGCCTCAGGGTGACCCTCTCCCAGCCCTACCTCATCGACGGCAACGATGTCCGTGTCAACGCGTCCATCGGCGTCGCCTTCGCCGAACCGGGTCTCGGCGCGGGTGAACTGCTGCGCAACGCCGACCTCGCCATGTATCGCGCCAAGTCGGCGGGCAAGGGCCGGGTCGAGCTGTACAAACCACAGATGCAGCAGGACGTCGTACGCAAGGCGGAGCTGGCCACGCGGCTGCGTGCCGCGCTGCACGACGGCGAGTTCACGCTGCTGCACCAGCCGGTGGTGTGCCTGGAGAACGGCCGGATCACATCGGTCTCCGCGCAGGCGCGCTGGCGCTCCTCGCAAGGGGTGCTGTTCACCCCGGCCGAGTTCCTGCGGGTGGCCGAGGACAGCGACAAGACCTCGGAACTGAACCGCTGGATCCTCGAAGAGGCGGTGGAACAGGCCGCCGAGCGCGCCGGGACCGGCCTCGCCGTGCCCGTGGTCGTGCGGATGTCCGCCCGGCGTCTGCTGGACCGGTCGATGCCGCTCGGCTCGGTGGAGGCCCTGCTGACCCGGCACGGGCTGCCCTCCGGATCCCTGGTGGTCGAGCTGTCCGAGACCGACCCCCGGGTCTGTCTGGACGAGCTGGAGCGCCGTCTCGGCGCCCTGCGGCGGCTGGGCGTACGGATCGCGCTCGACGGCTTCGGCAGCGGCTACGCGGCGATCACCACCCTCCGGCGGCTCCCCGTCGACGTGCTGAAACTCGACCGCAGCATGGTCGAGGGCGTCGTCGAGTCCGCCCGGCTGCACAAGATCACCAGCGGGCTGCTGCGTATCGCCACCGACCTCGGGCTCCAGTCCGTGGCCGAGGGCGTGGACCTTCCGGAGCAGATCGTCGCCCTGCGCCAGATGGGTTGCACACACGGGCAGGGCATGGCCTTTTCCGGTCCGCTCGACGAATTCCGGCTGCGCCGGGCGCTCGGATCAGGCCATTATCCGGTTCCGCACGGACCCGCCGAACCGGCGTTCGCGGGCGGCGGCGCGGGGGTGTACACAAGTGGTGTGCCCGCTGTCTTCGGAGGCGGAAGTGCCCATCGCTCACATAATGAGACTCCCGTCCCACCCACTTGACACGTGGTGCGCGTCGGAGGGAGGGTCAGTCCCATGCGCACCCGAATTCTCGTACTTGGACAGCGCGTCGGCTGAGCTGGGACCCACCGGAGGACGATCCGGAATCCCCAGCGACCTCACCGGCGCGCTCCCCTCGCTTGCCTTGCGGCACGAGGGGTTTTTTGTTGCACAGGCACCAGGCGTACAACAGCCGCACATCGCACAAACTTCGCAAAAACCCTCAGCATCGAGAAGAGAATGCCGATGACCGAGCAGGCCCCGGGGGCCCACCATCCGCAGCCGCGGCCCCGTTCCGGAGGACAGCAGTCCGCGACCGTCGAGCACGTCACGGGTGCGCAGTCCCTCATCCGTTCGCTTGAGGAGGTCGGCGCTGACACGGTATTCGGCATTCCCGGTGGCGCGATCCTGCCGGCCTACGACCCGCTGATGGACTCCACGAAGGTCCGCCACGTCCTGGTCCGGCACGAGCAGGGCGCCGGCCACGCGGCGACGGGTTACGCGCAGGCCACCGGCCGGGTCGGCGTCTGCATGGCGACCTCGGGTCCGGGTGCGACGAACCTGGTCACGCCGATCGCCGACGCGCACATGGACTCGGTGCCGCTCGTGGCGATCACCGGCCAGGTCGCGTCCAAGGCCATCGGTACGGACGCCTTCCAGGAGGCGGACATCGTCGGCATCACGATGCCCGTCACCAAGCACAACTTCCTGGTCACCAAGGCCGAGGACATCCCGCGGGTGATCGCGCAGGCGTTCCACATCGCCTCCACCGGCCGCCCCGGCCCGGTCCTGGTCGACATCGCCAAGGACGCCCTCCAGGCGAAGACCACCTTCTCCTGGCCGCCCGTCATGGACCTGCCCGGCTACCGCCCGGTGACCAAGCCGCACGCCAAGCAGATCCGCGAGGCCGCCAAGCTGATCACCTCGGCCAAGCGGCCGGTCCTCTACGTCGGAGGCGGTGTCCTCAAGGCACGCGCCACCGCCGAGCTCAAGGTCCTCGCCGAGCTCACCGGAGCGCCCGTCACCACCACCCTGATGGCGCTCGGCGCGTTCCCCGACAGCCACCCGCTGCACGTGGGAATGCCGGGCATGCACGGTGCGGTCACCGCCGTCACCGCGCTGCAGAAGGCCGACCTGATCGTCGCCCTCGGAGCCCGCTTCGACGACCGCGTCACCGGCAAGCTGGACAGCTTCGCCCCGCACGCCAAGATCGTCCACGCCGACATCGACCCGGCCGAGATCGGCAAGAACCGCGAGGCCGACGTGCCGATCGTCGGTGACGCCCGCGAGGTCATCGCCGACCTGATCCAGGCGGTGCAGAAGGAGCACGGCGAGGGTCACCAGGGCGACTACACCGCCTGGTGGAAGGACCTCAACCGCTGGCGCGACACCTACCCGCTCGGCTACGACCAGCCCGAGGACGGCTCGCTGTCCCCGCAGCAGGTCATCGAGCGCATCGGCCAACTGGCGCCCAAGGGCACGATCTTCGCGGCGGGCGTCGGCCAGCACCAGATGTGGGCCGCGCACTTCATCCAGTACGAGAAGCCCGCGACCTGGCTGAACTCCGGCGGCGCCGGGACGATGGGCTACGCGGTCCCGGCCGCGATGGGCGCCAAGGCCGGCGCGCCGGACCAGGCGGTCTGGGCGATCGACGGCGACGGCTGCTTCCAGATGACCAATCAGGAGCTCACCACCTGCGCCCTGAACAACATCCCGATCAAGGTCGCCATCATCAACAACGGTGCCCTCGGGATGGTCCGCCAGTGGCAGACCCTCTTCTACAACCAGCGCTACTCCAACACCGTGCTGCACAGCGGCCCGGAGGCGGACGGCAAGCAGCCCAGCGCCGGCACCCGCGTCCCCGACTTCGTGAAGCTGTCGGAGGCCATGGGCTGCTACGCGATCCGCTGCGAGCGGCCGGAGGACCTGGACAAGGTCATCGAAGAGGCGAACTCCATCAACGACCGTCCGGTCGTCGTCGACTTCATCGTCCACGAGGACGCGATGGTGTGGCCGATGGTCGCCGCCGGCACCTCCAACGACGAGATCATGGCCGCCCGGGACGTCCGCCCCGACTTCGGCGACAACGAAGACGACTGAGCGAGAGAGACCACAGAGAAATGTCCAAGCACACGCTCTCCGTCCTGGTGGAGAACACGCCGGGCATCCTCGCCCGGATCGCCGCCCTGTTCTCCCGCCGCGGCTTCAACATCGACTCGCTCGCGGTGGGCGTCACCGAGCACCCCGACATCTCCCGCATCACCATCGTGGTGAACGTGGAGGACCTGCCGCTGGAGCAGGTGACCAAGCAGCTGAACAAGCTCGTCAACGTGCTGAAGATCGTCGAGCTGGAGCCGGCGCAGGCCGTGCAGCGCGAACTCGTTCTGGTGAAGGTGCGCGCCGACAACGAGACGCGCTCCCAGATCGTCGAGATCGTCCAGCTCTTCCGCGCCAAGACCGTCGACGTCTCCCCGGAGGCGGTCACCATCGAGGCCACCGGCAGCAGCGACAAGCTGTCCGCGATGCTCAAGATGCTGGAGCAGTACGGCATCAAGGAACTGGTCCAGTCCGGCACGATCGCGATCGGCCGCGGCGCCCGTTCGATCACCGACCGGTCGCTGCGCGCTCTCGACCGGTCGGCTTAAGACCTCGACCGGCATCGGTTCGGGCGACCGGGGGACACCGGTCGCCCGTATGCCGAGACCCTGATCCTTCCCCTTCCCCCGCCGTCATACGGTGGGACGCAACACCCGTATCCAAGGAGAGAACCCAAAGTGGCCGAGCTGTTCTACGACGCTGACGCCGACCTGTCCATCATCCAGGGCCGCAAGGTCGCGGTCATCGGCTACGGCAGCCAGGGCCACGCGCACGCCCTGTCGCTGCGTGACTCCGGTGTCGACGTCCGTGTCGGTCTCCACGAGGGCTCCAAGTCCAAGGCCAAGGCCGAGGAGCAGGGCCTGCGTGTGGTGACGCCGTCCGAGGCCGCAGCCGAGGCCGACGTCATCATGATCCTCATCCCGGACCCGATCCAGGCCCAGGTCTACGAGGAGTCCATCGCCCCGAACCTGAACGACGGCGACGCGCTGTTCTTCGCCCACGGCTTCAACATCCGCTTCGGCTTCATCAAGCCCCCGGCCGGTGTCGACGTCGCGCTGGTCGCCCCGAAGGGCCCGGGCCACCTGGTCCGCCGCCAGTACGAGGAGGGCCGCGGCGTTCCCGCGATCGCCGCCGTCGAGCAGGACGCCACCGGTGGCGCCTTCGACCTGGCCCTGTCGTACGCCAAGGCGATCGGCGGCACCCGTGCCGGCGTCATCAAGACGACCTTCACCGAGGAGACCGAGACCGACCTGTTCGGCGAGCAGGCCGTGCTGTGCGGTGGCACCTCCGCCCTCGTCAAGGCCGGCTTCGAGACCCTCGTCGAGGCGGGCTACCAGCCGGAGATCGCCTACTTCGAGTGCCTGCACGAGCTGAAGCTGATCGTCGACCTCATGTACGAGGGCGGCCTGGAGAAGATGCGCTGGTCCGTCTCCGAGACCGCCGAGTGGGGCGACTACGTCACCGGCCCGCGCATCATCACGGACGCCACCAAGGCCGAGATGAAGCAGGTCCTCGCCGAGATCCAGGACGGCACCTTCGCCCAGAACTGGATGGACGAGTACCACGGCGGTCTGAAGAAGTACAACGAGTACAAGAAGCAGGACTCCGAGCACCTGCTGGAGACCACCGGCAAGCAGCTGCGCAAGCTGATGTCGTGGGTGAACGAGGAGGCGTAGGCCTCGGGGCCGGGGCCGGGGCGTTTCGCTCCGGCCCCGTTGTCCATCCCGTCCAGCCACGGACGGGTGATCCTTACGCAGAGGCGCAAGATGACCTCCGCAGCGCAACTACACTGCTGCTCAACATACGCGTCAGGCCCACAGCGTCGTGCGTCTTCCGCGACTAGCCCCCTCCTCCGCCTGCGGCCGTCGGGACGGCCGTCCGCATGCATTGGATTTGTGAGGACCTCACGTGAGCTCGAAACCTGTCGTACTCATCGCTGAAGAGCTGTCGCCCGCGACCGTGGACGCACTCGGCCCCGACTTCGAGATCCGGCACTGCAACGGCGCCGACCGAGCCGAGCTGCTCCCCGCGATCGCCGACGTGGACGCGATCCTGATCCGCTCCGCAACCAAGGTCGACGCCGAGGCGGTCGCCGCCGCCAAGAAGCTGAAGGTCGTGGCGCGAGCCGGCGTCGGCCTGGACAACGTCGACGTCTCGTCCGCCACCAAGGCCGGCGTGATGGTCGTCAACGCCCCCACCTCAAACATCGTGACCGCCGCCGAGCTGGCCTGCGGTCTGATCCTCGCCACCGCCCGGAACATCCCGCAGGCCAACGCCGCGCTGAAGAACGGCGAGTGGAAGCGCAGCAAGTACACGGGCGTGGAGCTGGCCGAGAAGACGCTGGGCGTCGTGGGCCTGGGCCGCATCGGCGCCCTCGTGGCGCAGCGCATGTCCGCCTTCGGGATGAAGGTCGTCGCGTACGACCCGTACGTCCAGCCCGCGCGTGCGGCGCAGATGGGCGTGAAGGTGCTGTCCCTCGACGAGCTGCTCGAAGTCTCCGACTTCATCACCGTGCACCTGCCGAAGACCCCCGAGACGCTGGGCCTGATCGGCGAGGAGGCGCTGCGCAGGGTCAAGCCGTCCGTGCGCGTCGTCAACGCCGCGCGCGGTGGCATCGTCGACGAGGCGGCGCTGTACTCCGCCCTCAAGGAGGGTCGCGTCGCGGGCGCCGGTCTCGACGTGTACGCCAAGGAGCCGTGCACGGACTCCCCGCTGTTCGAGCTGGACCAGGTCGTGTGCACCCCGCACCTCGGCGCGTCGACGGACGAGGCGCAGGAGAAGGCGGGCATCGCGGTCGCCAAGTCCGTCCGCCTGGCCCTCGCCGGCGAGCTGGTCCCGGACGCGGTGAACGTCCAGGGCGGTGTCATCGCCGAGGACGTCAAGCCGGGTCTGCCGCTCGCGGAGCGCCTCGGTCGCATCTTCACCGCGCTCGCGGGCGAGGTCGCGGTGCGTCTCGACGTCGAGGTGTACGGCGAGATCACCCAGCACGACGTGAAGGTGCTGGAGCTGTCCGCGCTCAAGGGTGTCTTCGAGGACGTCGTCGACGAGACCGTGTCGTACGTCAACGCCCCGCTGTTCGCCCAGGAGCGCGGCGTCGAGGTCCGCCTGACCACCAGCTCCGAGGCGACCGACCACCGCAACGTCGTGACGGTGCGCGGCACCCTCGGCAACGGCGAGGAGGTCTCGGTCTCCGGCACGCTGTCCGGCCCGAAGCACCTGCAGAAGATCGTCGCGGTCGGCGACTACGACGTCGACCTGGCGCTCGCCGATCACATGGTCGTCCTGCGCTACGAGGACCGTCCGGGTGTCGTCGGCACCGTCGGCCGCATCCTCGGCGAGGCGGGCATCAACATCGCCGGTATGCAGGTCGCCCGTGCGGCGGCGGGCGGCGAGGCGCTCGCGGTCCTCACCGTCGACGACACCGTCGCCCCCGGCGTGCTGGCCGAGGTCGCGGAGGAGATCGGGGCGACGTCCGCCCGCTCGGTGAACCTGGTCTGACACCGCACGCTCGAAAGCGCCGGGTGGGGTGTGGTAAATCAGCCCACCCGGCGCGTTTTGCTTAGGTGGGGGGGGGCCCAGGGCGCCGTGTGAGAACCCGGGCGTGTAAGGGTACGGGGCCGGGGGGTGCCCGACCAGGTTGCC
>NZ_JBSHAQ010000037.1:0-99121 GCF_053611585.1 Streptomyces sp. NPDC054794
TGCGTTTCCGACTCTATCAGATCTTTTCTCGATCCGATTTCCTCGGTGCTTTCCAGGTTTCCGCTTCCGCGTTTCCCTTTCCGGCGACTCCGACTCTATCAGATCCCTTCGGGCCTGATTCCCAGTCAGCGGGGTTTGTCTTCCCGGCCGTTGGGCCGTTCCGACGCCTCAAACCTTAGCGGATTCTCTCGGCGATTCCCAATCGGGCCTTGCGACTCGAACGGACGCCACCGAGTCCCAAAATCGGATTGAATTCGGGCACGCCGAAAACAACCCTGCTGGGCGATCGTGCTGGTGGTTTGGTGTGCCGCTGCTGCGGCGGAGGTGTTGCCGGGGAACCGTTACGGCCCCGTGGCAACCCGAAGAACTCTACGGATCCGACAGGGGGCTGTCAACCACCCCTGTCAAGATCTTTTCTTCGCGGAGTCAGTCCAGGTCGGTGAGGCGTCCGCCGGCGTCCGGCTGGGCGTGTTCCACCCGGCGCAGGAGGCGGGTGAGGGCCTCGCCGAGAACCGTGCGCTCCTCCGCGGACAGGTCCTGGAGGAGGTCCTCCTCGAAGACCGAGGCGAGCCGCATGGCCTCCAGCCACTTCTCACGGCCCTCGGTGGTGAGCTCCACGATCACCCGAACGCGGTTGGACTCGTCCCGCTCCCGGGTGACGAGACCCTCCGCCACCATCCGGTCGATGCGGTGAGTCATCGCGGCCGGCGTGAGGCCGAGGCGCTTGGCGAGCTCGCTGGGGCCCATCCGGTAGGGGGCTCCGGAGAGGACCAGCGCCTTGAGGACCTCCCACTCGGCGTTGCTGATGCCGAGGGCGGAGGTCTGACGGCCGTAGGCGACGTTCATCCGACGGTTCAGGCGGGACAGTGCCGAGACGATCTTCTCGACCTGGGGGTCGAGGTCCTGGAACTCGCGCTGGTACGCGGCGATCTGCTCTTCGAGGCTCGGCTCGCTGCCGATGCCGGTCCTGCCGGGGGTGTCACCCATGGGCCCCAGTATCGCATGGAGCTGCTTGGCGTTGAAGTTCTTCGGCATGTACTGTTTAGCTTCGAAATTTATCTTCGAAGTCTTCGGTTCTAAGACCTGAGGTTCCGCAACTACGCGGACCGACTACCTGAGAGAGGTGAACGTGACCAGGGCGATGGGCGCAGCGATGCGCCGGATCCACGTGGGCAACGCACTCAGCGCGTTCGGGCTCGGCTTCACCGTCCCCTACCTGTACGTCTATGTGGCGCAGGTGCGGGGGCTGGGAGCCATGACCGCGGGACTCGTGCTCGCCGTCTTCGCCGTCGCCGCGCTCATCGTGCTGCCGTTCGCCGGTCGGGCGATCGTGCGGCGCGGCCCGCTGCCGGTCCTGCTCGCCGCCCTGGTCACGGCCGCGCTGGGCGCGCTCAGCCTGGGGCTCGCGGGCAGCGCGGCGACGGTGCTGCTGTCGGCGGCGGCGCTGGGGGCCGGGCAGGCCGTGATGCAGCCGGCGCTGGCGACGATGATCGTGGACTGCTCGTCGGCACAGACGCGGTCGCGGGCGTTCGCGACGCAGTTCTTCCTGCAGAACCTGGGTCTCGGGGTCGGCGGTCTCATCGGCGGGCATCTGGTCGACACGACCCGCGTCTCCTCCTTCACGCTGCTGTTCGCGATCGAGGCGGCGATGTTCCTGCTGCTGGTCGTGGTGATGTCGACGGTGCGGATGCCGCACTCGCCCCGGTTCGGGGACGCGCCGGCGCGCTCGGCGAAGGGCAACTGGAAGCAGCTGCTGGGGAACCGGGCCATGGTGCAGCTGATGGTGCTGGGCTTCGTCCTGTTCTTCGCCTGCTACGGGCAGTTCGAGTCGGGCCTGAGCGCGTACGGAGTGGAGGCCGCCGGAATCTCGACCTCCGCGCTGGGTACGGCCCTGGCCGCCAACACGCTGATGATCGTGGTCGCGCAGTTCGCGGTTCTGAAGTTCGTCGAGCGGCGTCGCCGGTCCCGGGTGATCGCGGCCGTCGGTCTCATCTGGGCCGTGGCGTGGATCGTGGCCGGGTACGCGGGGCTCGGGCACGGCAGCCAGGAGATGGCCACGGCCGCGTTCGTGTCGACGTACGCGCTGTTCGGGCTCGGTGAGGCGATGCTGTCGCCGACCGTGGCGCCGCTGGTCGCCGATCTGGCGCCGAGCGGGCTGGCCGGGCAGTACAACTCGGCCTTCGCCCTGGTCAAGCAGCTCGCGCTGGCCGTCGGGCCGGCGGTGGGCGGGCCCATGGCCGCCTCGCTGCACGGGCCGTACGTCGTCACGTTCCTGCTGTTCTCGCTCGGGATCACGGTGCTCGCGCTCCGGCTCGGGCGGCAGCTCACGCCCGCGCAGGACCAGCCGTCGTCGGCCGCGCGGAGCCGGGTGGTGGCCCGGGGCGAGGCGCCCACGGAGCCGGTGGCGGCGGAGGCGTAACCCCTTCTCGCGCCGCTACGCGCTTCCCGCGCGCGCAGCGGCGCGAGCTACTCGCAGGGCAGCACGAACTCGCACCACACCGCCTTTCCGCCTCCCGGCGTCCTGCGCGACCCCCAGTTGGAGGCGATGGTCGCGACGATGGCGATACCCCTGCCCGATTCGTCGCCCGGCTCCGCCCGGCGGCGGCGCGGGAGGTGGTCGTCGCCGTCGGTGACCTCGACGATCAGGCGGCGGTCGGTGCGGCGTAGCCGCAGACGCATGGGCGGGGTGCCGTGCTGGAGGGAGTTGGCGACCAGCTCGCTCGTGGCCAGGACGCCCAGGTCGTGCAGGTCGGCCGGGAAGCGCCAGCTGGTGAGCACGCCGGAGGCGAAGGCACGCGCGCGTGGGGCCGCTTCCACGCCGCCGAGGAGTTCCAGGGCGGCGTTGCGGAAGAGGTCGCCGTCGGGGCCCGTGCGGGCGGGGTGCTGGAGGACCAGGACCGCCACGTCGTCGTCGTGGTCGGCGGTGACGCCGGCGGAGCGGACGAGGCGGTCGCAGATCACCTGGGGGGTGCCCGAGGCCCCGGCCAGGGCGTGTTCCAGGGCCGCGATGCCCTCGTCGAGGTCCTCGTCGCGGCGTTCGACGAGGCCGTCCGTGTAGAGGACGGCGGTCGAGCCGGGGCCGAGGGGGATCGAGCCCGAGGTGTGGATCCAGCCGCCGGTGCCGAGCGGGGGTCCGGTCGGTTCGTCGGCGCGCAGGACCGTGCCGCTCTCGTCGCGGACCAGGATCGGGAGGTGGCCGGCGGAGGCGTACACCAGGCGGCCCTCGTTCGGGTCGTGGACGGCGTAGACGCAGGTGGCGATCTGGTTGGCGTCGATCTCGGTGGCGAGGCCGTCGAGCAGTTGGAGCACCTCGTGCGGGGGCAGGTCGAGGCGGGCGTACGCGCGGACGGCCGTGCGGAGCTGGCCCATGACCGCGGCCGCCCGTACGCCTCTGCCCATCACGTCGCCGATGACCAGGGCCGTGCGGCCGCCGCCGAGGGTGATCACGTCGTACCAGTCGCCGCCGACCGCGGCCTCCGTGCCGCCGGGCTGGTAGGTCGCCGCGATCCGCAGGTCGTCCGGCTGTTCGAGTTCCTGCGGGAGCAGTGAGCGTTGCAGGGTCACCGCGGTCTCGCGCTGGCGGCGTTCGCTGGCGCGCAGGCGTTCGGCGGCCTCGGCGTGGTCGGTGACGTCGGTGGCGAAGACCAGCACCGCGCCGTCGCCGCCGTCCTCGGCGACGGGGGTGCAGGTGAAGGTGTAGGAGCGGCCGTCGGGGGCCTTGCGGGACTTGAGAGTGCGGGGCTTGCCGCTGCGCAGGACCTGGTCGAGGAGGGGCAGCAGGCCCAGTTCGGCGAGTTCCGGGAGGGCTTCGCGGGCGGGTTCGCCCAGAGGCCGTGCGCCGAAGGCCAGGACGTAGGCGTCGTTGACGTACGCGGTGCGGTGGTCGGGGCCGTGGACGAGGGCGACGAGTGCCGGAACGCGGTCCAGGACCTCGCGGGCGGGGAGTTCGTCGACGGCGGGTACGGGCGATGCCTCGTCGGTCAGTTGTTCGGCGCGGGCCGCGGGCACGGAGCCTTCCCCCCGCCGGTCCGGGGTGACCGCGTGCTCGGTCCGCGCTGCGGCGCGGCGCTGCGTTCCGGGGAGCCGGGCGCTCCAGCGCGTGAAGTTCACTTGGGAAGAAGCCTCGTGGGTGCTGAGGACGGGCGGGGTACCCGTCCGAGGTCGTGGGGCAGTCTGGCAGTGTGGCCGACCGCGGCGACATCCGTCAGACGCCGGGGTGGCCCGTGGAGTTCCTCGGTCCGGTCAGGACGACCCCTTCGGGTCGTCCGAGGGGTCGTGATGAGGCTTTCCACCGGCCGCGAGTTCGAACTCCGCTCGCGGATGTTCGAGCGAACCCAGGGAGACGATCTCCCGCTTGAAGAGCCCGGACAGCGTCCATTCGGCGAGCACGCGGGCCTTGCGGTTGAAGGTGGGCACCCGGCTGAGGTGGTAGAGGCGGTGCATGAACCAGGCAGGGTAGCCCTTCAGCCTGCGCCCGTAGATCTGCGCGACGCCTTTGTGCAGTCCCAGGGAGGCGACCGAGCCGACGTAGGCGTGCGCGTACGTGTCCAGGGGCTCGCCGCGCAGGGCGTGGGCGAGGTTGTCGCCGAGGACCTTGGCCTGGCGCAGCGCGTGCTGGGCGTTGGGGGCGGTCTGCCTGCCGGGTTCCTCGGCGGTGACGTCGGGGACGGCGGCGGCGTCGCCCGCGGCCCACGCGTGCTCGACGCCGTCGACGGTCAGCTGGGGCGTGCAGGTGAGGCGTCCGCGTGTGTCCAGCGGCAGGTCCGTGGCGGCGAGGAGGGGGTGCGGTTTGACGCCGGCGGTCCAGACGACCGTACGGGTCGGGAAGCGCTGGCCGTCGCTGAGTACGGCGACGCGGTCGGCGCAGGATTCGAGGCGGGTGTCGAGCAGTACCTGGATGTTGCGGCGGCGCAGCTCGGTGACGGTGTAGCGGCCCATCTCCTCGCCGACCTCGGGGAGGATGCGGTCGGTGGCCTCCACGAGGATCCACTTCAGGTCCTCGGGCCGCAGGTTGTGGTAGTACCGCGTGGTGTAGCGGGCCATGTCCTCCAGTTCGCCGAGCGCCTCGACGCCGGCGTAGCCGCCGCCGACGAAGACGAAGGTCAGGGCCGCGTCGCGGATCGCGGGGTCGCGGGTGGAGGAGGCGATGTCCATCTGCTCGATGACGTGGTTGCGCAGCCCGATGGCCTCCTCGACGGTCTTGAAGCCGATGGCGTACTCGGCGAGGCCGGGGATGGGGAGCGTGCGCGCGACCGAGCCGGGCGCGAGGACGAGTTCGTCGTAGTCGAGGCGGTCGCCGCCCTGGCCCTCCTCGTGGGTGGCGAGCGTGGTGAGGGCCGCGGTCCGCTTGGCGTGGTCGATGGACGTCACCTCGCCGATGACGACATGGCACTGGTGCAGGACGCGGCGCAGCGGTACGACGACATGACGAGGAGAAATCGAACCGGCGGCCGCTTCGGGGAGGAACGGCTGGTACGTCATGTACGGGTCCGGAGTGACCACGGTGATCTCGACGTCACCCCGCTTGAGCTCGTGTTTCAGCTTCCGCTGAAGGCGCAGGGCGGTGTACATCCCGACGTAGCCGCCACCGACAACGAGAATGCGCGCACGTTCCTTCACCATCCCATGACGCACCCGGCGCTCCTGTTTGTCCACAGCCTCGGCAATTTGTGTGACCGGCGACCGGCTGTACGCCCGTTGGCCGGGGGGTCGGACCGGGACGAAAGGGGGCAGGTCAACGGGGGCGGACAGGAGGGCGCGAGGGTACGCAATCGGGACGTATATGCTCCGTACTCCGATCGGGGGGCGCACTGTGCGGAACCTGCCCCTTCTGAATTGACTCCCTCTCAACTATGTTCGTGTGTCGACGGGGTGTAGGGGATGTGGGCGAACGGTTCCGCGACGGGCGGACCCGGTCAGGAACGGCACCCGTTCCGCGCACTCCGGATTCAGTGGCGGGGAGAGTCTCCGGGGGGAGACGTCATTAACCGGGGGAACGCTTATGCACATTCAGGACACGCATTGGTCTTCCGCATCTGCCATCGCGCCTGGTGGCGGGGCGGTGAGCGCGGCGGCGAGCAACGGACGCGCGGACAGTTCGCGTACGACGCCGCTGCGGGTGGACGCACAGCGCAATCTGGAGCACGTGTTGCGTGCGGCGCGCGAGGTCTTCGGCGAGCTGGGTTACGGCGCGCCGATGGAGGACGTGGCGCGTCGGGCGCGGGTCGGCGTCGGCACGGTGTACCGGCGCTTCCCGAGCAAGGACGTCCTGGTCCGGCGCATAGCCGAGGAGGAGACCTCCAGGCTGACCGACCAGGCGCGTGCGGCGCTCGGTCAGGAGGACGAGCCGTGGTCGGCGCTGTCGCGCTTCCTGCGCACGTCGGTGGCCTCGGGCGCCGGCCGGCTGCTGCCGCCGCAGGTGCTGCGGGTGGGAGTCGCCGACGAGGAGGACTCCGTCGCGGAGGAGCCGAGGGTGCCGCAGCAGCGGACGCAGCCGGCGGCCGGTGAGCTGCGGCTGGTGTCCGACGAGCCGCAGGCCGCGGTCGACGACGCGGGTGCGGCGGCGCTGCTCGACGTGGTGGGCCAGCTCGTGGACCGGGCCCGTGCGGCGGGCGAGCTGCGGCCGGACGTGTCGGTGTCCGACGTCCTGCTGGTGATCGCCACGGCGGCCCCGTCGCTGCCGGACGCGGCCCACCAGGCGGCGGCCTCGGCGCGGTTGCTGGACATCCTGCTGGAGGGGCTGCGGTCCCGGCCAGTATGAGCGAGGCCAAGTCCGGACGGGGTCGGCTCGTTGATCCTTCCCCGTCCGGGTGACGGCTGGTACTGCTGCGCGGTAAGCCCCCCACGGACGAGTGGACGGCCCGTACTGTGGGGTCCTGAAAAAAGCCGGTGTGGCACTCTGACCCGGTGATCGGGTCGGGCTGGCAGGCGTCGGGGGCTTACCGCGATGAGCGTTGACGGGTGGGACGAGTCCCGCGGCGAGGGTGACCCGGAGGCCGGCGGCCTGACCTCACCGCAGGTGCCGAACCAGGGCGGCCCGGCCGGCCCGCCGGCACCCGGCGACCCGGGCCGGGGCAGCCTCCCCGCCCAGCGCGAGAGCAGCGTCCTGCCGCCGCGCACCGTGCCGTCGGCCGACGGCACGCTGATCGAGCGGATGCGCGCGGGCGACGACTCGGCGTACGAGGAGCTGTACCGGCGGCACGCGGACGCGGTGCGCCGCTACGCCCGCACCTGCTGCCGCGACGGCCACACCGCCGACGACCTGACCGCCGAGGTCTTCGCCCGCATGCTCCAAGCGGTGCGCGGCGGCGCCGGACCCGAACACGCCGTACGCGCCTACCTGCTCACCTCGGTGCGGCGCGTCGCCGCGCACTGGACCAAGTCCGCCCGGCGCGAGCAGCTGGTCGACGACTTCGCGGTGTTCGCCACGCAGGCCTCGCGCGGGACCGCGGCGTCCGAGGGCACCTCGTCCCTCGGCCCCCTCGGAGCGGGGCCGGACCTGGGCGCCGAGGTCCGGGCGATGCACGAGGCCGAGCAGTCCATGGCGATGCGGGCCTTCCGCTCGCTGCCGGAGCGCTGGCAGGCCGTGCTGTGGCACACCGAGGTGGAGGACGAGTCGCCGAGCCAGGTGGCCATCCTGTTCGGGCTGGACGCCAACGGCACGCGCGTGCTGGCCAGTCGCGCCCGTGAGGGCCTCAAGCAGGCCTACCTCCAGGCCCATGTCAGCGCCGCGCTCGCGGGCGACGAGGAGTGCGCGCGCTACGCCGACCAGCTCGGCACGTACGCCCGCCGCAGGCTGCGCACCCGCGCCGAGCGGGGTCTGCGGGGGCACCTGGAGGAGTGCGCCAAGTGCCGGCTGGCGGCCACCCAGATCGAGGAGGTCGCGAGCGGCATCCCCGCCGTCGTGCCGGTCGCGGTCATCGGCTGGTTCGGCGCCGCCGGGTACGCGAAGGCGCTGGGACTCGTCGCCGGGGGCGCCTCGGTGGGCGCCGCGGGCGCCGCCGCCGCGGCGGGCGGCTCGTCCGGCGGTGCGGGTGCGGGTGGCGCGGCCGCCTCGGAGGGGGTGGCCGCGTCGGTGAAGGCCGGTGTCGCGGCCGGGGTGGTCGCGGTGGCCGCCGCCGCGGTGGCACTCGCGCTGGCGAACAACGGCCACCCCGCCAAGGAGGTCGCCAAGCCGGCCCCGTCCCCGCCGGCCGTCCAGCCGACGGTGCCCTCCCCCGCGCCGTCGAAGAGGGAGAAGCCCCCGGCCGAGGCGCTGGTGGTCCCCGCGTCGGCCCCGTCGCCCTCGCACACCGCGTCGCCCGAGCCCACGCCCACCTCAAGGCCGAGCCGGAAGCCGCCCCAGGTGCCCACGCCTTCGGCGACGCCCAGCCCCGAGCCGATGCCGCGGCCCACCCCCACCCCCACCCCCACCCCGACTCCCCCACCGCCTCCCCCTCCGACGCCGGTCGTCTACCAGTGGAGGGATCTGCGGTACGACATCGTCGGCGACGGCACCCGGCCCGAGATGCGGCTGACGGAGAGCAGCTGGGTGTGGCGGCGCTACGGCCTCTCGATCGACGACCAGCGGTACGCGCGCGGGGTGACCGTGCACGGCAGCTCCTCCGTCACGATCGACCTCAACCGCCCGTGCTCCGCGTACGACGCGATGGTCGGCGTCGACGACCTGACCCTGCGGCTCGGCAAGGTCTCCTTCTCGGTCTACGCGGACGGGACGCGTTTGTGGGAGTCCGGGACGGTCAAGGGCGGGGACCCGGCGATCCCCGTCCATGTGAACCTGACCGGGCACAGGACCGTCCGGCTGATGGTGGAGCCGCACAGCAACGTCCTCGACTCGGCGGCGCTCGCGGACTGGGCGGAGTCGCGGTTCACCTGCCGGTAGAGGATCAGCCGCCGGCGGCAGTGGGCGCGCGGTCCAGCTCGCGCAGCACGTCGTCCACGCCGTAGGACGCTCCCCGGGCGCGCTCGGCCGCGTACTGGTCCGGGGACAGCTCCACGCGGGCGGTGACGTCGATGTGTTCGGCGCCGGAGCGCTCCGGTTCGGGGCGGGGATGGCCGTCCCGCCAGTGGTCGGCGGCGGCGAACAGCCGTACCGCGCCCGCCAGGTCGCCGAGCCGGGCCAGCAGGTCGGCCGCGACGTCCACGAGTGACGCGACGACCATCTCGGCGCAGTGCCGCTCCACGGCCTCGCGCAGCGCCTCGGCGACGATCGGCAGCCCCTTCCCCGGACCGGACTCGCCGGCCGTGACCAGGGCCTCGACCATGCGCACCGCCGCCGTGAACTGAGGGGGCGGGGTCCCGCCCGCCGCCGCGGCGCGGGTCTGATCGAACAGCTCACGCGCGCGTGCCAGGTCGCCGTCGTGCTGGGCGATGTGCGCCCGCAGCATCAGCACGAACGCCCTGGACTCCGGTACCCCGTAGCGGTCGGCGGCCGCGCTCGCCTCGTCCAGGGCGGCGAGCGCGCCCACCCGGTCGCCCGAGCGGTAGGCGATCTCGGCGAGCCGCGCCATCAGGAACGGCGACTCGGCGTACGCGCCCACCTCGTAGGCGAGCCGCAGCGCCTCCTCGTACTCGCGCCCGGCCTCCTCGAACAGGCCGCGTGCCATGGCCGCCTCGCCGGCCGCGCTGCACACCTGGGCCCGCATCCAGCGGTCCCCCACCCGCTTGCTGAGCACCCGCAGCTCCGCCAGGTCCTCGTCGACGCCGCGCAGATTGCCCGGGGAGTCGACGCTCATGTGGGCGCGGTACATCAGGGCGACGCCGATCTCCCAGTCGCCGCCGTAGGCACGGCAGTTCGCGAGCGACGCGTGCATATCGGGGCCCACCTCCCCGGGACCCCCGAGGTAGTAGGCGGTCAGCGGCCAGATGAGGCCCGGCAGCCGGGCGGCCTGCGGTCCGCCGCACTCGTACGCGGCCCGCACGCGCGCGACGTACCGCGGGCCCCGCTCGTCCGTCATCAGGTCCGGGGCACCGGACTCGGCGGTCAGGAACATGTCGAGCATGCGGAGGTCGGTGCGCCGGCCGTGCAGCGGATGTCCCGCCTCCGCGTCGGGGGCGGCGAGAAAGGCGCCCACCGGGTCGGCCTCGGCGGCGAGCCGGTGCCGGACCGCGGCCGGGGCGCCCTCGGGCAGGGTGTCCAGGGCGACGCCCAGGCGCAGCGCCGCCCGCACCCATTCCACGCCCTCCCGCCGGTAGTTCCGCAGCCACCAGAACCAGCCGACCGCGAGGACCATCGCGCCCGTCTCCTCCTCGTCGCCGTCGGACAGCGCGCGGTCGAGGGCCGCGCGGATGTTGTCCAGTTCGGTCTCCAGGCGGGAGATCCAGGGCAGTTGCGCCTCGGACCTGAGCAGCGGATCCGCCAGCTCGACCAGCGCGCGCACCCACGCGCGGTGCCGCCGCTCGGCCGCCGCGCGCAGGCCGGGGACCTCGGCGGCACGCTCGGTGGCGTACTCGTGGATGGTCTCCAGCATGCGGTACCGCATGCCCGCGGAGCCGTCGGGACCGGCCGGGTCGGCCACGATCAGGGACTTGTCGACGAGCGCGCCGACGAGGTCGGCGGCGGGTCCGGTGCACACGGCCTCCGCCGCCGCGAGGTCCCAGCCGCCGGCGAACACCGACACCTCGCACAGGACCGTCCGCTCGCGCTCGTCGAGCAGTTCCCAGGACCAGTCGACGACGGCACGCAGGGTCTGCTGGCGGGGCAGGACCGTGCGGCTTCCGGAGGTGAGCAGGCGGAAGCGGTCGTCGAGGCGGTCGGCGATCTGCCGGGGGGTGAGCAGGCGCAGCCGGGCCGCCGCCAGTTCGATGGCCAGGGGCAGGCCGTCGAGGCGCCGGCAGATCTCGTCGACCGCCTCGGTGTCCCGGAGCGCGACGTCGGCGTCGGGGCGGACGGCCGCCGCGCGCTCGGCGAAGAGGCGGTGCGCCTGCTCGGGGACGAGGGGCTCGACCGGACGCACCGACTCGCCGGGGACGCCCAGGGGTTCGCGGCTGGTGGCGAGGATCGTGAGGTCCGGGCAGCGGGTGAGCAGGGTCTCGGCGAGGTCGGCGGCCGCGCCGATGACGTGTTCGCAGTTGTCGAGGATCAGGAGTTGGCTGCGCGGGGCGCAGTACTCGACGAGCAGGGCGAGCGGGTCGTCCTGGGTGCTGACCAGGTCGTTGGTCATGAGCACGGTCTCGCGCAGACCGAGCGCGCTGACCACCGCGCCGGGCACCGCCTCGGGCCGGTCGAGCGGGGCGAGTTCGACGAGCCATGCCTGCGGGAGGCCGGCGGCGGCTTCCTCGGCGAGGCGGGTCTTTCCCGAGCCGCCCGCTCCGGTGAGGGTGACGAGGCGGGCCCTGTGCACTTCGGAACGAATGGCTTCGAGCTCCGGTTCCCGCCCGACGAAGGAGGTGAGGCGGGGGCGGAGGTTGCCGGTCCGTTCCCGGGGCTGGATCGGGGCGGCGGGCGCCGGAGCCTCCTGCGTGAGCAACTCCGTGTGCAGTGCTCGAAGTTCCGGGCCCGGGTCGGCGCCCAGGCCGTCGGCGAGGGTGCGGCGGGCCGTCTCGTACGCGGCGAGGGCGTCGGCGGGTCGGCCGCTGTCGCGCAGGGCGCGGACGAGGAGGGCGTGCAGCGGTTCGTCGTACGGGTGGGCCGTGGTCAGCTCCCTCAGCTCCGGTACGACGTCCTGGGCGCGTCCCAGGCGGAGGGCGGCCTCGGCGCGGGCGCGGGTCGCCTCCTGGCGCAGGGCCTCCGGGCGGGTCGCGGCGGTGCGGTCGGGGAGGTCGGCCAGGGCGGGGCCGTGCCAGAGCGCGAGGGCCTCGGTGAGGGTGCGGGCGGCGGTGGCCGGGTCGCCGCGGTCGAGGGCGGCGGTGCCGGCGCGGACCAGCCGCTCGAAGACGTACAGGTCGACGTCGTCCTCGGTCGCTTCGAGGCGGTAGCCGCCGGGGGTGGAGACGACGGTGTCCCGGCCGACGGTACGGCGGAGCCGACCGACCAGGGCCTGGAGGGCGGCCGGGGCGTCCTGCGGCGGGTCGTCCACCCAGACCTCGTCGATCAGGGCCTCGGGGGTGAGGGTGCGGCCGGGACGCAGGGCGAGCGCGGCGAGCAGCGAGCGCAGACGGGGGCCGCCGATGGCCATGGCGGTGCCCTGATCGTCCGCCGCTTGGGTCACACCCAGAATTCTGAACCGCACCGGGTCATTGTCACCGGGGCGTGGGGGCGGGGCACCGGGTTTCGGATCCAGGTGCGGCGTGAGGCTCCGGGCGTCGCCGGAGCGGCGGCCGGTGCGGAACCCCGAGAACCATCGGAGCCGGGCCCTGGGCGGGGCCTTCGAATCACCAGACCCGCGCGCAACACAGAGTCCCCGGAATCACGAACGGGGCCCCGGGCCCGGTGCGAAGACCCCAGGGGACCAAGGGGATTCCCAGGGTCTGGGACCCGTGCGAAGCCCCCAGGAACCACCGATCCCCACCCGACGCGAAGCCCCCAAAAACCACCGGAGCCGCGCCCGACGCGAAGCCATCGACAACCACCGGAACCGGGCCCGGGGCGAAGCCCCCAGGAACCACCGGAGCCGCGCCCGACGCGAAGCCCCCAGGAACCACCGGAGCCGCGCCCGACGCGAAGCCATCAACAACCACCGGAACCGGGCCCGACGCGAAGCCCCCAGGAACCACCGGGGCCGCGCCCGACGCGAAGTCATCAACAACCACCGGAACCGGGCCCGGGGCGAAGCCCCCGGATCATCAGACCCGCGCCCAGCACGCCCCCGGCAATCACCGCATCCGCGCCCAGCACGAAGCCCCCGGAAAACACCGGAACCGGGCTCGGGCTCGGGCTCGGGGCGAAGATCCCACGGGACTCACAGGACTGGGGCCCGTGCGAAGCCCCCGTGAACCACCGATCCCCGCCCGGCACGAAACCCCCGCCACCAAACCCCCGACAACCTGCACCGCGGCCCGTTGGTCTCTCCCCAGGGCGACGCTTACGCGCCAGACGCCAGCGCGTCCCTCCTCGGGGTGATACCGGCGGGGACCGCACGCGCGCGTGCCGGGGTTCCCGTCCAGCAGGTGCCCCGGCGGGCCAGGAGGCGGCGGAGCCAGAGTTCCAGGGAGACGAGGTCCGCGAGGCCGTCGAGGGGCAGTGGTTCGCCGGCCGCCGCGCCGCGCAGCGCCTTGCGGACCACCCGGGCCTCGATCAGGCCCGCCTCGGCGAGCAGCGGTGTGGTGAACAAGGAGACGAGGGAGTCGGCGGCGACGCGCAGCCCGGTGCGGGTGGCGACCGCCGAGGAGGCGTGGGAGGGGGCGCCCCAGCCGGGCGGCAGGTCGGTGATGCCGGCGCCTTCCAGGACCGTACGGAGGATCGCGGCGCGGGCGCCGGGCTGGACGCGCAGGGCCTCGGGAAGGGCACGGCAGGCGCGGACGACCTGGTTGTCGAGGAACGGGGCGTGCAGCCGCTGGGAGCGGATCTCGGCCGCCTGTTCCAGGATCCGGATGTCCGCCGCGTACCGGGCCAGCGCGGCACGCGCGCGATAGTCGCCGGGACGCTGGCCGGGGCCGATTCCGGAGCGGTTCGCCGCCCCCTGGAGAAGAACCGATACTTCAGCGAGTGCTTCCCCGGTCAGCCAGCGGGCCGCCGGCCCCGGTCTGGCCCAGGTGAGCGCCGCGAGGGACGCGCCCACCGCGCCTCCGGGTTCGTCGAAGCGGCGGCGCAGCAGCCGTTCGGCCAGCACTTCCACGCCCGCCCGGTACGGCGTCCGTGCCAGCCGCCGTGCCGCGCCGTACACGCGCGCGGGGACCATCACCGAGCCGTCCGCCTTGGCCAGGGCGGCGACCGGGCGCACCAGGTGGCGCCGCTTGCGGTCCATGAGGAGGTCCGCGAGGCGGGCCGGGTGGGCGTCCAGGACCTGGCGGGCGCCGTAGCCGGTGAAGTGGTCCGCGCTGCCGGAGGCCAGCCGGGCGCGGTGGCGGGCCGCCGCGATGAGGGACGGTCCCGGTTCGTCCGTCAGCGGGCCGTCCAGATCGGCGTACGGGAGCACCTCCTCGGCGCCGGTCACCACGACGTGGTGCAGGCGGGGGTTGGCGGCGAGCGCACCCGCCCGCTCCAGCTCCGCCTCGCGGCCGCCGACGGCCAGGTCGTTGAAGGTGACGGCCAGCAGCCGCTCGCCGGCGCCGGTGCCGTGGCCCAGGGGCATGCCGGGCATGCCGGGCATGCCCGCGGCCAGCAGGGCCAGCGTCCCCGAGGCGGGCCCCCCGGACAGGTCGGCCCCGATGCCGGCCACGGGCATCCCGCGCGCGGCACGCCGTTCGGCCGGGCCCATGCCGGGGACCGGGCCGGGGTCGATGTCGGTGCCGGGGACGTGCCGGGGCGCGGACAGGCGGGCGCGTACCGCCTCCACCAGCGCGTCCCGGACGGCGTCCACGGCACTGTCCGGGTCGGCCGGGGGCGCCGCCACCGCGAGGGAGGCGACCGGCTCGTACCCGGCGATCTCGCGGGCTCCGTTGCGCAGGATCAGCGCGTGGCCCGGCGGGACGCGTCGTACACCGTCGTAGGGGGTCGAGTCGTGCAGTGCGGCCGGTACGTCCGGGGCGGCGAGCAGGGCCGCGAGATGGCCGAAGTCGAGGTTGGCCTCGATCAGGTCGGCGAGGGGGAGCGCGGCGGTCGCATAGGCCGTGCCGCCCGCCCACGGGGTGTGGAAGACCGGGCGGGCACCTGCCAGATCGCCGCAGACGGTGATCCGGCGGCCCACCTGCGCGACGGCCGTGTAGCTGCCGGACCAGGCCGTCAGATGCCGAAGTGCGCCCCCACGCGCGGTGAAGAGGCCGAGCCGCAGTTCCTCGTCGGAGGCGCCACAGGTGCCGAGGACGGCGATCCGGTTCTGCGCGTCGGCCCGCACCACGCGGACCTCGTCGGGGCGCCAGTCGCCGACCGCCCACAGGGGATCGGGGTCGCCCCACAGGAGTTGGGAGCCGACCGGGTGCACGGTCTCGCCGTCGTATCCGGTGGCGCCGGCGGAGCCGATCGTGGCGGCACCGGCGGCGGCGCTGCTCCATCCCACCAACCACCGCATCGACGCCTCCACAGGCTGTGGACAACCACTGCACGGTACGAACGGTTCACCATGCTGCCATGAAGAACGCGCCCCGGAGGGGCGGCGGCGCCGCCTTCGATGCAGGGAACGCGCCGACGCACGCCCGCACGCACGGAAGCGAACCCTCGTACGACGCAAGGGAACTGCGACTCGAATGCGCCCCCGAAACGCTCCCCAAAAACGCCCTTAGCGCCCTCAACTCCCGTGGTAGGAGCGGTAATCGCCCGCGAGAAGGGGGGTCGGTTTTCAGCCAAATCGGCGACGCGGGAACAGGTTTGCACACGCTCCGTACAGGGTCCGCGCACCGCGCGGACAGCGCACAGTCCGGGAGGCGGGCATCGCCTCCCGGACCGGTCCGCCACCCGCGGGGATGAAGGTGGCGGTGTCCCCCAGCCCGCTGGATCCAGTACAGCGGGCCGACCCACGCAAGAGCCATGGAACCGCTCCCCCGGTGGCCGGAGAAGAGCGCACGGACGGGCGCACGGCCACACAACGGGGGCACGCCACGGGGTGCCGTGCACGGTGCGTACAGGGCGGGACGTCCGGCACGGACCACAATCCCGCCAACCGGAACAATGCCCCTTAACGCTTGGGATCCGGCGAACTACGCTGGGTTTACGAATGCCGCGTGGTTATGCCAGCGCGGCAGCCGTCTGTGTCGAGGGGTGGCGCATGTCCAGGGAGCAACGCGGGCCGAACGAAAAGCTCGGCGCCGTTCTCGCCCTCGCGGGAATCAGCAACGCAGGACTCGCGCGCCGCGTCAACGATCTTGGCGCTCAACGCGGGTTGACACTTCGCTACGACAAGACGTCGGTGGCGCGCTGGGTGTCGAAGGGCATGGTGCCGCAGGGCGCCGCGCCGCACCTCATCGCCGCCGCGATAGGACAGAAGCTCGGCCGCCCGGTGCCGCTCCACGAGATCGGCCTGGCGGACGCGGATCCCGCGCCGGAAGTGGGTCTCGCCTTCCCCAGGGACGTCGGACAGGCGGTGCGGTCGGCGACGGAGTTGTACCGTCTCGACCTCGCCGGACGCCGGGCCGGCTCCGGCGGCATCTGGCAGTCGCTCGCCGGATCGTTCGCGGTGAGCGCATACGCAACGCCCGCCTCACGGTGGCTGATAACCCCCGCCGACACCTCGGTGGCACGGGACGCGAACCCTTCCGAGGGCTCCGGGGCACCGATCAAAGTCGGCCACAGCGATGTGCAGAAGCTGCGGGAGGCCGCGGAGGACGCCAGGCGCTGGGACTCCAAATACGGAGGCGGCGACTGGCGTTCGTCGATGGTGCCGGAGTGCCTGCGGGTGGAGGCGGCACCGCTGCTGCTCGGCTCGTACTCCGACGAGGTCGGCCGCGCCCTGTTCGGGGCGTCCGCCGAACTGACCCGGCTCGCAGGCTGGATGGCCTTCGACACCGGCCAGCAGGAGGCGGCGCAGCGGTACTACATCCAGGCGCTGCGCCTCGCGCGTGCGGCCGCCGACGTCCCCCTCGGGGGCTACGTCCTGGCGTCCATGTCCCTGCAGGCGACCTACCGGGGCTTCGGCGACGAGGGCGTCGACCTCGCGCAGGCCGCGGTGGAGCGCAACCGGGGGCTGGCGACCGCCCGCACGATGAGCTTCTTCCGCCTGGTCGAGGCACGCGCGCACGCACGCGCCAGTGACGCACAGGCGGCCGGCGCGGCCCTGAAGGCCGCCGAGGGCTGGCTGGAGCGGGCCCGGGAGGGGGACAACGACCCGTCCTGGCTCGGCTTCTACTCCTACGACCGGTTCGCCGCCGACGCCGCGGAGTGCTACCGCGACCTGAAGGCACCGCGCCAGGTCCGCCGCTTCACCGAGCAGGCGCTGTCGAAGCCGACGGAGGAGTTCGTGCGCTCGCACGGGCTGCGTCTGGTCGTCTCGGCGGTCGCCGAACTGGAGTCGGGCAACCTGGACGCGGCCTGCGAGCAGGGCGTACGGGCCGTGGAGGTCGCCGGGCGCATATCGTCGGCGCGCACCACCGAGTACGTGAAGGACCTGCTGCACCGGCTGGAGCCGTACGGCGACGAACCTCGTGTGGTGGAGTTGCGGGAGCGGGCACGTCCGCTGCTGGCTCCCGCGTAAGCGCTCCGCTCGGGGTGCCGGGTCCTTGGCGTCTGCCGGGTCACTGTGGTCCTGGGGCCGCGGGTGATCTGCGGCTTGTCGCGCAGTTCCCCGCGCCCCTCGGGGCCACGGCTGCGCCGGCCCCTCCCGCCGGGTTTGAAGACGTTGTCAGTGGCGCAGTGCACTATCGATGCCGGGAGGTGGTGCAGGTGCGAGAGGGTGCGTACGACTGTGACGTGCTGGTGATCGGTGGCGGGATCGTCGGTCTGTCGACGGCGTATGCGATCACGCGTGCCGCGCCGGGCACGCGGGTGACCGTGCTGGAGAAGGAGCCGGGCCCCGCCCGGCACCAGACGGGTCGCAACAGCGGCGTCATCCACAGCGGGATCTATTACCGGCCGGGCTCGCTGAAGGCGCGATACGGGGTGCGGGGCGCCGCCGAGATGGTGAAGTTCTGCGCCGAGTACGGCATCGCGCACGCCGTCACCGGCAAGCTGATCGTCGCCACCGAGCGGGACGAGCTGCCGCGCCTGCACGCGCTCGTGCAGCGCGGCCGGGAGAACGGGATCCCGGTGCGGGAGCTCGGGGTCGCCCAGATCGGCGAGTACGAGCCGGAGGTGCGCGGCCTCGCCGCCATACACGTCGGGACGACGGGCGTGTGCGACTTCGTGGCGGTCGCCCGGCAGCTGGCCCAGGCGTCGGGCGCGGAGATCCGCTACGGGTCGCAGGTCGTCCGGGTGGACCGGCGGCCGGAACGCGGCGTGGCCGTGCTGACGGCGGCCGGGGACGTCGTGCGCGGGCGGGTGCTGGTGAACTGCGCCGGGCTGTACTGCGACGAGGTGGCCCGGCTCACCGGGGACGAGCCCGGAATGCGGATCGTGCCGTTCCGCGGGGAGTACTACGAGCTGGCCCGGCCCGATCTGGTGCGGGGGCTGGTGTATCCGGTGCCGGATCCGGCGTTCCCGTTCCTCGGGGTGCATCTGACCCGCGGGATCGACGGGGGCGTGCACATCGGACCCAATGCCGTGCCCGCGCTGGCACGGGAGGGGTACGGCTGGGGCGTCGTACGGCCCCGGGAGCTGGCCGGGACCGTGGTATGGCCGGGGGCCTGGCGGATGGCGGGGCGGCACTGGCGGTACGGCGCCGGTGAGCTGCGGCGTTCCGTGTCACGGGGAGCCTTCACGGAGGCGGTGCGCCGGCTGTTGCCCGCGGTGCGCGAGGAGGACCTGGTGCCGGCCGCCTCCGGTGTGCGGGCGCAGGCGGTGCTGCGGGACGGGACGCTCGTCGACGACTTCCTGATCCGGGAGGGGGCACGGGCCGTGCACGTGCTGAACGCGCCGTCGCCGGCGGCCACGGCTTCGCTGCCGATCGGCAGGGAGGTGGCCCGCAGAGCGCTGGCGGTCCTGTCGTCGGTGTGAGGCGTGCGACGGAAGAGGACCGCTCCGCGTCGGTGTCCGGCGCGCCCCACCCCGTAAAATCGACTCATTGTGGCTGACTCGCTGAACACCCCCGACACCCCCCGGCACGTCCCCGGCATCTCCGTCCGGCGCACCCGGGCCAAGGGCGAGCCGCGCTTTCCCGACGGCCCCAAGGCCGATCCGGCCGGCTCGCACTTCGAGCGACGGATCCGGAGCTTCCAGCCGCGGCGCAGCCGGGTGACGGCCGGGCAGGCGGACGCCCTGCAGCGGTTGTGGCCCAAGTGGGGGCTGGACATCGACGGTCAGCAGGTGATCGATCTCGGCGACCTGTTCGGCAACGACGGTCCCGTCGTGCTGGAGATCGGCTTCGGGATGGGCGAGGCGACCGCCGCGATGGCCGCCGGGGACCTCGGCACCAACATCCTCGCCGTCGACGTGCACACCCCGGGGCAGGGGAACCTGCTCAACCTCGCCGATCACCACGGGCTGTCCAATGTCCGCGTGGGCAACGGGGACGCGATCATCCTGCTGCGGGAGATGCTGCGCCCCGACTCGCTCGACGGGCTGCGCGTCTACTTCCCCGACCCGTGGCCCAAGAAGCGGCACCACAAGCGGCGGCTCATCCAGCCGGAGTTCCTCAGCCTGGCCGCCACCCGACTCAAGCCGGGTGCGATCGTGCACTGCGCGACCGACTGGGAGCCGTACGCCGAGCAGATGCTGGAAGTGCTGACGGCGCACCCGGACTTCGAGAACACCTGTCCCGAAGGCGGTTTCGCGCCCCGTCCCGGCTTCCGGCCGCTGACCCGTTTCGAGGGTCAGGGACTGGACAAAGGACATGTGGTGAATGATCTGCTCTTTCGTCGCGTACAGCACCGGGAGCAGCAGTAACCGGAGTCCTCGTTAGGGTCGATGCCGTGGCCACCTTCCCGCCGTACCCGACGCCGACCGCAGGCTCCTTCGAGAGTCCGCTCCGACACCCGCGCTGGTGGCAGCGCAAAGGGGTGCGGTACACGGCGATCATCACGCTGCTCGCGGTCTCCGGGCTCGTCATCCTCGCGCTCGTGCGCGAACAGACCGGCACCGAGGGGTTCCTGGTCGGGATCGGGCTCGCCGTGCTGCCCGTGCCGCTGCTCGTGGCCGCCTTCCGCTGGCTGGACCAGGTGGAGCCGGGACCCTGGCGGAACCTGCTGTTCGCGTTCGCCTGGGGCGCCTGCGCGGCGGCGCTGATAGCCATCGTGGCCAACAGCTTCGCCACCAAGTGGATAGCCACGGCCACCGCGGATCCGAGCAGCGCCGACACCCTGGGCGCCACCGTCATAGCGCCCATCGTCGAGGAGTCGGCCAAGGCGGCTGCCGTGCTCCTGGTGTTCCTGTTCCGCAGGCGGGACTTCACCGGGATCGTCGACGGCGTGGTGATAGCCGGGGTGACCGCCACCGGGTTCGCCTTCACCGAGAACATCCTCTATCTCGGCACGGCCTTCGGGGCCGACCAGCTCAACGGCGGCCGCGGCATCGCCTCCGTCACCGCCGCCACCTTCTTCGTGCGCGTGATCATGTCGCCGTTCGCGCACCCCCTCTTCACCGTCATGACCGGCCTCGGCTTCGGCATCGCCGCGCTCTCCGCCGACCGGCAGCGTGCGCGGCGCGTCCTGGTGCCGCTGGGCGGGCTGCTGCTCGCGATGAGCATGCACGCGCTCTGGAACGGCTCCTCGACCTTCGGCCCGTACGGCTTCTTCGCCGTGTACGGGGCGTTCATGGTGCCCGCGTTCGGGGTGCTGACCTGGCTGGCGATCTGGACGCGGCAGCGGGAGCTGCGGACCGTGCGGGAGGAGTTGCCGGCGTATGTGCTCGCCGGCTGGCTGGGGCTCTCCGAGCCGTTCGTGCTCGGTTCGATGCGGACGCGGCGGATGGCCCGGGAGTACGCCGGGCACCACCTCGGCAAGCCGGGGGCGCGGGCCGTGGCGCAGTACGAGGCCTACGCGACGTCGCTGGCCTTCCTGCGGCACCGGGGGCGCCGCGGGCGGGCGGGGGCCGACTACGTCGTACGGGAGCGGGAGTTGCTGACCGAGCTGTGGAACCGGCGGCAGATCGCGCGACCGGCCATGGAGTACGCGGCGCGGACGGCCGCGCCGCCGCGGCCGGTGTACGGGGTGCCGGTGCCGTACGGGTACGGCCACACGTACGGCCGACCGGCTGCGCCCTATCCCGCGTACAACCCGTATCGGACCTGACCGCCGGCCGCCGTCAGGCCGGAGCCGCAGTCGGGCAAAAGCACCGTCAGGCCGAGGCCTCCGTCAGGCGGTCCCCAGGAGCCGAGCTTGTGCAGGGACGTCATGTCGTGGATCAACGAGCGATCCGGGCCGGCCGATTCCGCGAGACGAGGGATCCGACCGCAAAGATCCCGCAAACACCGACCGGCAGTCCTGACGTCGGGGGGTTGTCGTCAGGACCGCCGGGGACCGGAGGGGGAAAGACCGGAGGGGGAAGGAGCCGGGGACCCGTCAGCGACCCGGGGGAAGGGTCAGGGGGTGAGGCCCTTGCCGCGCAGCCACGTCATCGGGTCGATGCCGGTGGCCTGGCCGCCGGGGTGGACCTCCAGGTGGAGGTGCGGTCCGGTGACGTTGCCGGTGGCGCCGACGCGGCCGATGACGTCGCCGGTGCTGACCTTCTGGCCGGCGGAGACGTTGATCGAGGACTGGTGGCAGAACCACAGCTCGGTGCCGTCGTCGAGGGTGAGGATCGTCCGGTAGCCGTAGGAGCCGGCCCAGCCCGCCTCGGTGATCGTGCCGCTGTGGATGGCCTTGATCAGCGTGCCCGTGGGGGCGGCGAAGTCGAGGCCGGTGTGGTAGCCGGAGGACCACATGGCGCCGGCCTGACCGAAGGTCGAGGTGATCGTGTACGAGGAGGTCGGCAGCGTGTACTGCTTGGCCAGCGCGGCCAGCCGCTCGGCCTCGGCCTTCCGCTTGGCCTCGGCCTCCGCCTTCTCCTTGGCGGCAGCGGCCTTGGCGGCGGCGGCCTGCTCGGCCTTGGCGGCCGCGGCGGCGGCCTGCTTGTCGGCGGCGGCCACGGCGGCGGCAGCGGCCTTGGTGTCGACCTGGCCCTGCTGCCTCTCGGCCTGGGCCATGATCCGGTTGCGCAGCGCCTCACCGGCGTCGTGCGTGCCCTGGGCGGTGTCGGCGGAGGTCACGCCGACGCTGCTGAGCGCGGTCGCGGAGCCCTGGGGCGCCGGGGTGGAGGAGCCGTCCTCGCCGAGCAGGGAGCCGACGGAGGGGAGGTCGGGCATGGAGATGGACACCGGCGGCTTGCCGGTGTTGGCGCTGGCCATGCCGCCCGCGCCGACGGCGGCTATGACGCCGACGCCCAGAACCGTGGAGCTGCGGGCGAGTCCGCCGCCGCGCTGCTTGGAGACCCGGTGCCGGCCGCGTACCGGGGGGAGGGACTCCTCGGTGGGGTTCCACTCCTCCCAGGGGCCCTCGTCGGTGCGGTAGCTGTCGTAGCCGAAGGTCTCGGTGCGCTGGCTCGGCACGAAGGGGGCTGTGGGGGCAGGCCGGTTGGACGCCACTCGGGCGTACTCCTTTCCTTCCTCCGCCTACCGGGTTAGCTGACGGGTTCGGAGCAGGAAGGTCTCCTACGCGCGTATACCGGCCGTGGTTACACGGCGGCATTGGCGCGATTCACCCCAAGGTGGTGGTTCCCCGGTTCCCTCGCGGGATTCGGCGCGTGCGCACGGAGCCGACTCTTGTGACGGCTGGGACGACCGCGCTGCGTTATCGAACGTTAATAGACCCAGTGGCCAGATTCCAAGCTCTTCTTCTTGATCGTTAACGAATTTCAGGCGGGACTTAACCCTCCATGAGCGGTGAAAATCGGGCGACTTGACCGCACCCCCGTACGCACCCGGAAGGCCGGCCTCATCTGACGGTGCGTCAGTCGTTATGCGGAGGGCTTCCGTCCGATCACTGTTCGTGACAACGGGCCGGTAGGCGCCCGGGAGGGGACACCCGGGCCGGAAGCACTCAGGGCCGGAATCCATGAACTGGATTCCGGCCCTGAGCCTTCAGTAGCGGGGACAGGATTTGAACCTGCGACCTCTGGGTTATGAGCCCAGCGAGCTACCGAGCTGCTCCACCCCGCGTCGGTGACACCAGCATACGCCATGCGCGGGACGCCCAGCACCAGGGTTTATTCACCGGTCAGTAGATGACGGTTCGGCTCCTTGGCACGGGCCTCGAATTCCGGCAGTACGACGACGTCGACGCCCTCGGCCGCGAGCAGCCCGCTCCCGTCGGCGCCCGCCACGAAGGTGTCCGGCTCCCGCCAGGCCGTGACCACCCGCCGCACCCCGGCGCGCAGGATCAGCCGGGCGCAGGGCGCGGGCCGCGAGGCGCGCCGCGCACAGGGCTCCAGGCTGCTGTAGACGGTGGCGGCGGGCAGCCTCGGGTCGGCGGGATCGATCTTCGCCAGCGCCGCCTCCTCGGCGTGCACGACGGGATCGTCGCCCTCGCGCGAGTACCCGCGCGCCAGCTCCGTCCCGTCGGCGGCCACCACGACCGCGCCCACGCTGAACGCCGTCCCCGAGGGCGGGCACAGCGCCGCCAGCTCGCACGCGATCCGCATCCAGTGCCGGTCGGCCGCGGTGACCGACAGCCCGGTTCCGGGGGCGGTCGGCTCGTAGCGCATCAGGACGACGTCCTCGATCCGGCGCGTCTCCACGAGCCGCAGCCGGCCGCCCTGGTAGCTCCCGGGTCCGAACAGCCGGGGTGCCCGCGGATCCCCGACGAACAACGGCGCGAGGACCAGCTGGAGTTCGTCGGCGAGGCCCTGCTGGAGCAACTGGGTGTGGACGGTGCCGCCGCCCTCGACCATCAGGCGCCGGACGCCGCGCTCCTCGTACAGGTGCGTGAGCAGGGCCGGCCAGTCCAGGTCGGGGCCCAGCGGGACGACGTCGGCCGCGAGACCGAGCCCCCGGGCCCGCTCCGCGCCCTTCTCGGTCGTGTAGAGGACCTTGTCGCCGCCGGTGTGCCAGAACTTCGCGTCCGGGTCCAGGTCGCCGGAGCCGCTGACCGTGACCTTGAGGGGGTACTCCGGCCGTCCGGCCGCGACGCGGGCGGCCCGCCGCTCGGGCGAGTACACCAGCAGGCGCGGGTTGTCCGCGCGGATCGTGCCGGCGCCGATCAGGATGGCGTCGACCGAGGCCCGCACCTCGTCGACGCGGTCGAAGTCGGCCGGTCCGGACAGGAGGAGCCGCTCGGGGCCGGTGTCGTCCAGATGGCCGTCGAGGGAGACGGCGGCGGACAGCAGGACGTACGGGTACGGCATCGGCGCGCTCTCCCTGGTGAAGGTCGGTGAGAAACATGGGCTTGGTTCAAGTTTGAAACAAACTTACACTGGCGGTATGACGACCCGCTGGCTCACCCCCGAGGAGCAGCGCGCCTGGCGCGCGTACATCGCCGCGACGCACCTCCTGGAGGACGCGATCGACCGGCAGCTCCAGCAGGACGCCGGCATGCCCCACCTGTATTACTCCATCCTGGCCAACCTCTCCGAGAGCCCGGAGCGCCGGCTGCGGATGACCGAGCTCGCGGAGCGGTCGAAGATCACCCGCAGCCGGCTGACGTACGCGGTGGCACGCCTGGAGAAGGACGGGCTGGTGCGGCGGGAGGGCTGCCCCTCGGACAAGCGGGGCAGCGTCGCCGCCCTGACCGACGAGGGGATGGCCGTACTGGAGCGCACGGCGCCCGGGCATGTCGACACGGTCCGCGCCCTCCTGTTCGACCGGCTCACCCCGCGACAGGTGGAGCAGCTGGAGGAGATCTTCACGGGGGTCGCGCAAGGGCTCCAGGGCGAGGATCCGGGCGGACCGGCCGGCGATGTGCCGTGGCTGCGGCGCTCGGCACCGTCGTCGCCCTGTTCATGAGTCCCACCACAAAGCTGTTGCTTCAACTTTAAAGCATGGGGTAGGGTCCACAACCGAGGATCTGCTTCAAATCTGAAACAGGCCCCGAAGCAGGTGTCCCTGAAGCAGCACAAGGTCACGGAACCCGGAGAACCCGCATGTCCGACTTCCCCGCCGCCACGCCGCGCGCCCGTGTCCGGGTACCGCTGCGCTTCCAGGACGGCTACGCCGTCGACGCCGAACTCGTCACCTTCCACGGCCTGACGGACGGCCAGGAGCACCTGGCCGTCGTCCTCGGCGACCCCGGCCCGGTCCCGCTGGTCCGCCTGCACTCCGAGTGCCTGACCGGAGACGTCTTCGGCTCCGCCCGCTGCGACTGCGGCCCGCAGCTGCGCGAGGCCGTCGAGCGCATCGCCGACCGCGGCGGCGTTCTGCTGTACCTGCGACAGGAGGGACGCGGCATCGGCCTCTACAACAAGCTCGACGCGTACGCCCTCCAGGACCAGGGTCTCGACACGTACGAGGCCAACGCCGCCCTCGGCCTGCCGGAGGACGCCCGCGACTACACGGCCGCCGCCCAGATGCTGCGCGCCCTGGGCATCGGCGAGCTCGACCTGCTCTCCAACAACCCCGACAAGGCCGAGCAACTGCGCGACCTGGGCATCGAGGTCCGCGACCGCGTCCCGACGGGCGTGTTCACCACCGCCCACAACGTCCGCTACCTGCGCGCGAAGGTGCTGCAGACCCAGCACACGCTGCCGCTGGCGGAGCTCAGCGCGGGCTGACGCCGAAGGCGTTGCCCGGAATCGACGTCGCGGTGCGCGCCGGCGGTCCTGACGTCTCGAAACCGGCGGCTTCCCGGTGTCTCGATGAGACGGCGCCCGAGCCGACCGAAGCCGACCCGAGCGCCGCGTGGCAGGTCAGAGGGGGTGAACCCTCCCCCGCAGCCGTAGGCCCTGTGGGACTCGAACCCACAACCAATGGATTAAAAGTCCACTGCTCTGCCAATTGAGCTAAGGGCCCAGGCGATGTTGCCTCCCCGAGCATAGCCGGACGCGGCCGCGTCTCCGATCGGGTATCGGGGACGCGGCCGCGTCGGGGGTGGCGAAGTGGCCGGAACGGCGCAGGAACCGTCAGGGATCGGCCGGTTCGGGGCTGACTAGAAGAGGCCCTTGTAGCTCTGCCAGCCCGTCCCGATCTTCACCCGTGCCGCGAACGAGCCCCTACCGGTGCCGGTCTGGCGGTACAGGTTGCCCGCGGTGTCCCGCGCGACCAGGTCGTTCTTGCCGTCACCGGTGATGTCCCCGACGCCGACGACCGCGTTGTACGACGCGCCCCAGCCGGAGAAGACCTTCACGCGCCCCTTCAGCCGGCCCGCCCCGGTGCCGTCGTAGCGCCACAGCGTGCCCGACCTGTCCAGCGCCAGGACGTCGCCGAAGCCGTCGCCGTTCAGGTCGCCGGCGCCGACGATCCGCTTGTACGCCGACCACGCCCGGATCTTGACGCCCGCCTTCAGCTTCCCGGCGCCGTCGTTGGCGAACAGATAGACGTCACCGGTCGAAGCCTTGCGCGCCAGCAGGTCGGTACGGCCGTCACCGGTCAGGTCGCCGGGGGCGGTGAGCACGTTGTACGCGTTCCAGCCGGTGCCGAGGGAGGTGTGGCTGTTCGAGGGGGTGTATTCCCAGCCGCACCGGCCCGCGTAGCGCCGCAACTCGCCGTTCGGCATGCGGACCAGCATTTCGGCGCACCGGTCCTTGTCCATGTCGCCGAAGGGGACGGCCACCGTACCGGCGGGCCAGCCGGAGCCGGAGTACGTGGAGCCGAAGGTGCCGTCGCCCTTGGTGTAGTGCAGGCTCAGAGCGCCCGAGGAGTTGAGCGTGACCAACTCGCCGTTGCTGGAGTACCCCTGGTCGTGGAACCCCTGACGGCCGCCGTTGTAGGCCAGTTTGCCGCCCGTGGTGTACGTGCCCCCACCGTCGTCGGCCGTGGCTTGCAGGCTCCAGGTCTTGGGGCCGTTGTAGGGGAAGGCGCCGGAGTCCGTCTTCAGGTCCCAGTTCACCTCGACGTGCGCGCCGCTGCCGGTGAGGGTGCGCTCGGTGTGCCCCAGCGCGTCCTTCACGGTGAAGGTCCAGTGCGCCGGCTTGTTCAACTGCCAGATGCTGTCCCAGTAGTTGACCCCGTTGTTACCCTTCACGTCCACCGAGTCCCCGGCCACGTCCGACTCGATCTTCGCCAGGGACTGCGTGGGCACCCCGCTCTGCACGATCCGGATCGACTTGTCCTCGCCGACGTACGCGATGTCGCCGCCGAGCTTGTCCACCGTCCAGGTCAGCCGCCGCTGGTCGGCGGTCCTCCCGGCCGGCAGGTCGGCGATCGCGCGCGGGGCGGCGGCCGTACCGGAGTGGTAGTCGCTCAGCATCAGCTTGCCGGCTGTCCGGTCGTGCCGGACGAGGTAGCCGTCACCGACGAGGGCGGGGCCGGAGGGCAGCGTGATCTTCTTCTTCGCCGAACGGTCGTACACGCCCGCGGCGCCCGTCGGGCCGCAGTTCCAGTAGATCCAGCGGCCGATGACCTGCAGCTCCTTGACCGTGCAGGGAGCGCCGGTGGAGACGGTCGCGACCGTCTTCTTCGACTCCAGGTCGTACGCGGTCACGACCCCGTTGCCCGAGCCCGGCGTCCACAGCGCCGCACCCCACACGGAGGCGGCCGTGATGCGCCGGGTCAGCCGCACGTCCTCGGTGCGGTAGGGGTGGACCGCGTCGACGTACTGCTTGCCGGTCGAGGACGCCTGGTAGACGTAGTAGCGGCCGGTGGCGTCGACGAAGCGGCCGCCGGTGACCGTCGGCTCGTCCGTGCCGCTCAGCGAGTCCTGGGTCAGGTGGACCTGTGCCACCTGCTTGCCGCTGCCGTCGTCCATGAAGTAGCCGGTGTACGTGTTGCCGAAGGAGCGCAGCGGCACGCAGCCCTGCGAGCCGGCGTCGCACGGCACCCGCTGGACGTGGCTGCCGACCGCGAACACGTCGGCGTAACCACGCGTCGTCTTGGCCAGCACCGTGGAGCCGTCGGCGGAGATCTGCCGACCGATCACCCACTGGTAGCCGCTCGGGGTGTTCTCCACGCTGGTCAGAAAGCCGCCCGCGTAGTCGATGCCCCACACGCCGTCGGTCGTGATCGGCGTGGGGGTGGTGTCCGCGGCCGCCGGGCCCGCGGTGGTCAGCGAGCCGGCGCCCAGTGCGGCCAGGCTCGCGAGAGTCAGGGCGATCCGGCCACGCCGGACCACAAAAGAGCGTGCGCGTACACGCCGAGTCAAAGGGTCCCTCCCCAGGGAAGCAAGAACGGCATGACGGCGGCGATTCCCCCTCGCCCGCTCTGTCCATGCCAAGCAAGTGGATCGTAGCAACCACGTCAGCGGCATCGGTAGGCAAAAAGTGCGCGACGGAAACAACGCAAGGGCCCGCACGAACGAAGTCGTACGGGCCCTTGTCGGTCAGGTCACTCGGCGCGCGCCGGTGGTCTCGGCGTCAGCCGGTGCTCCCGGCGTCAGCCGTTGCGCTTCCAGCGCGGCTTGTCGTCGCGGCGGCCGAAGGAGCCGGTGCCGCCCCGGTGGTCGTCACGACGGCCGAAGGGGCGGTCGTGGCCGGCGGAGCGGAAGCCCGGGCGGTCGTCGCGACGGTCCCGGTTGAACGGGCGGTCGCTGCCACGGTGGCCGCCACGCTCGTCCCGGCGGAAGCCCCCGCGGTCGTCACGGCGCTCGAAGGAACGGCCACCACGGTCGTCACGACGCTCGAACCCACGGTCGCGGCCGAACCCGCCACGCTCACGGTTGTCGCGGTTGTCGCGGTCACGGTTGAAGCCACCGCGGTCGTCACGACGCTCGAAGGAACGGCCACCACGGTCGTCACGACGCTCGCGGCGCTCGTACGACGACGTGGACGCCGGACGCTCCTCGCGGGCGCCACGGTCGAAGTCCCGCGCGGCCGGCTGCTCCGGGACGGAGACCTCGACCGCCGCCTGGACCTCGGCCTCGGCCTGCTCCTGCGCCTGGGCCACCGCCGCCTCCGGGTCCTCGCCCCGCTCGCGGGCGACCCGGGCGACCAGCCGGTCGGCCTCCTCGCGCAGCTCGGACGCGCGCCGCTGCGCACGCTCCAGCTGCTTGGTGAGCTGCGCGACCTCGCGCTCGGCCTGCTGCGCGGCGTTGCCCGCGGACTCGGCCTGGACCTCGGTCATGGACCGGGCGCCGGTGATCTCGGCGACCTCCGGCTCGAAGGCGGCACCGCCCTGGATGATGTGGCGCGCGGCGTCGACGCCCGCGTCCTCCATCAGACGGAAGATCTGACGGCGCTGGTGCGGCAGGGACAGCGAGACGACCGTGCCGGTGCGGCCGGCCCGCGCGGTGCGGCCCGCGCGGTGCAGGTAGTCCTTGTGGTCGCCGGCCGGGTCCACGTTCAGGACCAGGTCGATGCCGTCGACGTGGATACCGCGGGCGGCGACGTCGGTGGCGACGAGGACGTTGACGTAACCGTCCTTGAAGTCCGCCAGCGTGCGGGTGCGCGCGCCCTGGGTCATGCCGCCGTGCAGCGCGTCCGCCTTCACGCCCGCGTCGCGCAGCTGCTCGGCGACACGGTCGGCGCCCAGCTGGGTGCGGACGAAGATGATGGTGCGGCCCTTGCGGGAGGCGATGGCCGCGGTGACCGGCGCCTTGTCCTTGGGCTTCACGATGAGGATGTGGTGCGACATGGTCGTCACCGCGCCCTGCGCCGCGTCCACCTCGTGCGAGACGGGGGCGTTGAGGTAACGGTCGACGAGGGTCTGGATTTCGTTCTCCATCGTCGCGGAGAACAGCATCCGCTGGCCGCCCGCCGGGACCTGGTCGAGCAGCTCGGTGACCTCGGGCAGGAAGCCCAGGTCGGACATCTGGTCGGCCTCGTCGAGAACGGTGATCTGCACGTCCTCCAGGGAGCAGGCGCCGCGGTTGATGATGTCGCGCAGCCGGCCCGGGGTGGCGACGAGGATGTCGACGCCGCGCTCCAGGGCGTAGATCTGGTTGCCCATCGACGTGCCGCCGCAGACGACCTTCATCTTCAGGCCGACGACGTCGCCGTACGGCTGCAGGGCGTCCGCCACCTGCATGGCCAGCTCACGCGTCGGCGTGAGGATGACGGCGCGGGGGCGCTTCTTCTCGGTGCGGCCGCCGGCCAGCGTGGCCAGGGTCGGCAGACCGAAGGAGAGGGTCTTGCCGGAGCCGGTGCGGCCACGGCCGAGGATGTCCTTGCCGACCAGGGCGTCCGGGATGGTCGCGGCCTGGATCGGGAAGGGGACCGTCACGCCGTTCTGCGCGAGCTTGCGCACGACGCCCTCGGGGAGACCGAGGTCGGCGAAGGTGACCTCGGGGGTCTCCTCGACGCCGCTGTCGACGGTCTCCTCGGCGACGAGGGCCTCGGGGGCCTCGACGGCCTCGGGCACGACGGCGTGATCAGTACTGGAAATGGACATGCGAATGCGAAACCTTCCGGAGTCTCGTCGGCACGCGCCCGTCAACTCCGTGATTCGCATTACGACCGCCTCGATGCGGTCCGCCACGGCAAGGGAGAGTACGCGCCACACGGCGCGCTCTGCCTTGGCGCCGGGCAAATGGGATCAAACGATCTACCACCATACGCACCCACCGCCCCCCAAGGCAAACCGAACCCTGGAGACGCTCGTCACGTCGCCGCACCGGCGCTACGGCTCAACACCGGCGACCCGGCCACCGGCGCGGGCTCCCGCTGCACCAGCTGCGGCCCCGTCTCCTCGTGCGCGGACGACGACGGCTCGGCGGTCGGCGGGTCCGTGACCGGCGGCGGCTCGGAGGATGCCGGGGGCTCGGTCACCGGGGGCGTCGGAGTGGGTGTCGGCTGCGCCTTGGTCGGTCCCGGGTCCGTCGGGACCGGCTTGTGCGACGGTCCCGGCCCGGCCGCGGACGCGGATCCGCTGCCCGCCGCCGACGGGCTGGCCGACGCCGACGCGGACTTCCCCGGCTTCGTCTTCCCGCCGTGCTCGTGCTTGCCGTCACCCGCCCGGCCGTCGTACCCCACGCCCCCGCCCGACCACGCGGAACCGCCGTCCGGCGCCTCGCCGCCGCGCTGTCCCGCCGCGTGCGAGGGCGTGGCCCGGCGGCCGTCGTCGTCGCCCACGTTCACACAGCCGGCGGCGGCGGCCGCGATCAGCACCGTGGCGGCCAGACGGACGGGTACGTACAAGGGGCGCACGGCGGCCACCTCCGGGGGAGGATGAAGGAGTCGCCGTGCCCAACTCCCGCCGCCCGCAAGAGGACACGCGGCCCGTTCGAAGCGGACGCCACTCGCGGACGTCTCGCGTGGGCGCCGGTCGCACTCGTGTACGTCTCCGCGTCGGCCCCGGCCGCCGCCGTCAGCCGTATCCGAGGGCGTGCAGCCGCTCGTCGTCGATGCCGAAGTGGTGGGCGATCTCGTGGACCACGGTGACCTCGGTCTCCGCGACGACGTCCGCCCGCGTCTCGCACATGCGCAGCGTCGGCCCCCGGTAGACGGTGATCCGGTCCGGCAGCACGCCCGCGTACCACTCGCCGCGGTCGGTCAGCGGGGTCCCCTCGTACAGCCCGAGCAGCTCGGGGTCGTCGGCGGGCGGTTCGTCCTCGACGAACACCGCGACGTTGTCCATCAGCCGCGTCAACTCCGGCGGGATCCGGTCGAGCGCCTCGGCGACCAGTTCCTCGAACTCCTCGCGCGTCATCTCCAGCACAGGGTCATTGTCCGGTACGGAACGACCGTACGAGAGGCGCCGAGCGGTGCGGGCGACGGCAGCGGAGTCGTGCGAGGTCGGCGGCGGATCCGCACGGGCGTCGGCCGGGCGGGCACGGGCACCGTCGCTCCCGCCCCCGCATACCCGTGCCCCTACTTGGGCATACGGGACCAATGGTCCGCGTCCCCGTCCCCGTCGCAGCCCTGAACCCGTTTCGCCCGAGCCGCTCGCGCCGGGCGTCCCGCGCCCTGCCCACCCTCGAACTCGCCGCCCAGGCACGCCCCTGGGGCCGCGCCCTCGGCCTCACGGCCGTCGTCCTCGTCGGCGCCTGGCTCGGCCTGCTGATCGTCGGGAACGTCCGGGCCCAGGTCGGCCCCATGAACACCACGATGACCCTGCGCCCGTCCCTGGACGGCGGCACGAAGATCAACGTCTCCCCGCTGGGCGCGCTCACGCTCGACAGCCACGTGGCCCCCGTCCGCCTCGACGTCAACGTCGACCAGCTCGACCCGGTCCGCTCACAGGCCCTGATCGACCATCCCGAACGCCTCTCCGGCCTCCAGGAGGAGGTCGCGCGGGACGTCGAACACGGCACGCTCGACCTGGCCGTACGCTCCGGCGTCGCCGTCGTCTCGGGCGCGACGGCACTCGGCCTCGCGGTCTACCGCCGCCCGCGCCGCGCCCTGGCCGCCGGCGGCCTGGCGCTCGCCCTCCTCGCGGCCTCCGGAGCGACGGCGTACGCCACCTGGAACCCGAAGTCCGTGCTGGAACCCCGCTTCTCCGGCCTGCTGTCCTCGGCGCCGTCCCTGGTCGGCAACGCGCGCAGCATCGTCACCGAATTCGACGTCTACCAGAAGGAGTTGGCGCGCCTGGTGACGAACGTGACGAAGCTGTACGACGTCACCTCCACCCTCCCGGCCTACCAGCCGGACCCCAGCACCATCCGGGTGCTGCACGTCTCGGACATCCACCTCAACCCCGCCAGCTGGAAGATCGTCGCGTCGCTGGTGAAGCAGTACGACGTGAACGTGATCGTCGACTCCGGCGACACGATGGATCACGGCACGGCGGCCGAGAACGCCTTCCTGGACCCGATCGCGGAGCTGGGGGTGCCGTACGTCTGGGTCCGCGGCAACCACGACTCACCCGTCACCCAGCGGTACCTGGAACGGATGAAGAACGTGCGTGTCCTGGACGACGGACGGGCCGAGACGGTCGCCGGCCTGCGGTTCGCCGGCATCGGCGACCCGCAGTTCACCCCCGACCGCGCCGTGCGGCCCGGCGGCGACGCGGCGGAGCGGCTGGCCGGGGACCGCCTCGCCTCCGCGCTGCGCGACCAGCGGGCGGCCGGGAGGCCGGTGGACGTGGCGATCGCCCACGAGCCCGCGGCGGCGCGCGAGACGGACGGGGAGGTGCCGCTGGTCCTGGCCGGCCATCTGCACCACGAGGAGACGGAGGTCATGCGGTACGGCACTCGGCTGCGGCTGGAAGGGTCCACGGGCGGCAGTGGGCTGCGGGCCGTGGAGCACAAGTACCCGGCGCCGATCGAGGCGTCGATCCTCTACTTCGACCGGGACACGCGGCGGCTGCAGGCCTGGGACGCGATCAAGCTGGGCGGGCTGGGGCTGACGACGGCCGAGGTCAGCCGCCACCTCCCGGAGGAGAACCAACCAGGGGCCACACCCGGCCCCACGACCCCGTCCGTGCCACCCTCCGGGAGGTCGACGGCCCCGGGCCCGTAAACCGTTTTGGCGATACTCCCCGCCATCCCATATGCTTCTCACGTCCCCGACGCGCTGAGAAGCGCCCAGGCGGGCCGATAGCCCTCATCGTCTAGCGGCCTAGGACGCCGCCCTTTCAAGGCGGTAGCACGGGTTCGAATCCCGTTGGGGGCACGCAAGACCGTGTGCGACACTGTTGCACGCGAACGCTTGGTCCTGTGGAGCAGTTTGGAGTGCTCGCCACCCTGTCAAGGTGGAGGCCGCGGGTTCAAATCCCGTCAGGACCGCTGAGGCTTCCTCGGAAGCCTCGTGGCTGGGTAGCTCAGTTGGTACGAGCGATCGCCTGAAAAGCGATAGGTCGCCGGTTCGACCCCGGCCCCAGCCACCACCGCCCTACCAGGGCGAACACCCCCGCCGGGTCTCCGGTCGGGGGTGTTTTCGTATGCAGCCTCGCAATGCCATTTGCGGTGACCGGTGTGACCGCCGTGGAGAAGTCAAGATTCGGCGCGCCTACTCGAACGCCTCACCTCCAGTTGGGAGAGTCGTCTCCTTGCCGTTTCTTCCTTGATGGACCTCTGGAGCACCTGAATGACCGATATCGAAGTCTTCGGTTGGCAGGCCGACCAGGCCGGCGGATATTATCGCATTCAGCTTCCTCTCCAGGAGCTTGCGGCACGCGGACACACCACTGCGAGCAGTGTCTGCATGCCGGACTTTGTGCGCGATGACGTAAACACGATCGTCATCGGGCAACGTATCTGCCATCCTCACGCCACCCGGCTGTGGCAGGACTTGGCCGCCGAAGGACACAAGCTCGTCTTCGAGATCGATGATGATTTGTGGAACATCGATCCCTCCTCCCCGAGAGACCACAAGTTTTTCGGGGACGAGGAGATCCGAGCCAATCTTCGGCGCAACATCGAGGTCGCGGCGGCAGTAACGGTGACCACCGAACCACTGGCCGATCGCCTGCGGCAGTGGAATCCGAACGTGCACCTCATTCCCAACGCGGTTCCGGACTGGCTCCTCGCCCACCAGCCACGACAGCGCGACGACGGCACCATCACCCTCGGCTGGGGCGGCGGGGCGACCCACCGAATGGACTGGGAACGGCACGGTGGGCAAATCCACCGCTTCCTCGACTCCCACCCTCAAGCAGAGATTCATTGCCTCGGCGTCAATTACGTCGGCATGGTGGGCGTTCCGCAAGAACGCGCCCGGTTCACACCATGGGTGGCCAACGTGGAGGAGTATCTCCGGACCATCGACTACCACGTCGGCATCGCTCCATTGAGAGAGCATATTTTCAATCAGAGCAAATCCGCGCTCAAGGCCATCGAGTGCGGGGCTCTTGGCATCCCCGTCGTCGCGTCCGCCGTGCGGCCCTATCAGGACTACGTCCAAGACGGAATTACCGGGTACCTGGTACGCCACGACGACGAATGGGGGCATTTTTTGAGTGCCCTCGCCCATGACCACGACATGCGCGTGGGAATGGGTGAAGCCGCCCGCGTCCGGGCGGCGCAGCAGACGATCAGTTGCCTGGTGCCGCTCTGGGAGAAGGCGATTTTCGGTTGAAGCCCGACACGAGGAGTAATTCATGACCACGGTGACGGAAAGGGTCGGCAGGCCGAACGGTGCCGAGGCATCGACCGAGATCATCAGGAGGCTGCTCGCCGCCACCTCCACCCGCGACAACGATGTCGCCGCCGTGATCGACGAGCTCGGTGCGGAAGAGACGGCGCACGTACTGTTCGACGAGGTCATCTTCCGGTCCCGCCTCCAGGAGGTCGTCCCCCTTCCGGACGGCAGGACCTCCCTGGTTCTCATGCTCCGCCACCGAGAACGCGGCCAGACGGCCACCATCGCGGTGGGATCCAAGGGACTCGGCGTCCACGACGGATCGACCGAGGGCACCGCCCTGGACGGCGAACTGCCGCCGCCGGTCGTCTCTCAGGAGATGAGCGAGGTGGCACAGGCCCTCTTCGGACCCCGCGAACTCGTCTCGGCGGCCACGCGCACCATCCAGTGGCCCGGTAGCGAGATCATCGCCCGCTCTCTCGGACGCGTGGCCACGCCCCCGTCCTACTACGCCGTGGCGCAGCGCGTGGTGCGGGTCCTGGACCGCCGGGAGCCGGCCGATCTGACGGAGCTCGCCGTCCGGTGCGGTACCGACAAGTGGGGAGCGCTGCACCAGTACCCGCAGCACTACGAGAGGCACTTCGCCCCGCTGCGCGACCACCGGCTGACGATTCTCGAAATCGGGATCGGCGGCTACGACGATCCCGAGGCGGGCGGCGCGTCCCTGCGTATGTGGAAGCACTTCTTCCCACGGGCGCTGATCTACGGGATCGACATCGTCGACAAGCGCCCGCTCGACGCCCCCCGGCTGACGACCGTCACCGCGGACCAGTCGAACCCGGAGCAGCTCACCGCGTTCGCCGAGCGCCACGGGCCCTTCGACATCGTCATCGACGACGGCAGCCACATCAGTCAGGACGTCATCACCACCTTCCGGCACCTGTTCCCCCATGTGCGTCCCACCGGCCTGTACGTCATCGAGGACCTGCACACGGCGTACTGGCCAGGGGTGTTCCACGGAAACGACACGGATCTCAGTGATCCGAACTACACCGTCGGCTTCCTCAAGACGCTGGTCGACGGCCTTCATCACGAGGAGTTCCTCCGTTCCGACGCGCGGGAACCGCTGGCCACCGACCCCCGGATCAAGGGCATGCACCTCTACCGCAACGTCGCGGTGATCGAGAAGGGGCCGAACGCCGAAGGCAGCCCCGTGGCCGACATGCTCCGCGCGGCCAGGAACTCCGGACAGTAACGCCGAACACGGTCATCGCCACGGGGGATTGTTCAGGTTTTGGTTTGTTCTGCGCCCGGCTTGGCACGGCTACCGCGCAGCGCTACGTTTTGGCTGGTCGACCGTGATTTCTGGGGGGCGGGAACGATGAGTCGGGATGAGGCCAGAGCCATTCGGGACACCGAGCTGGAGAAGGACCGGGCACGGTACGGGCTGCTCGCGGTGGTGGTCAGCAATCTGGCGATCGCCGGGGTGGCCATCTTCGGGGTGTGGCGGCTCGACGGGGACAAGGCGGTGATCGTGGGTGTGCTCACGGCCGCGTTCACGGCGGTCAGCACCATGACCACGGCCTACCTCGGCATCAAGGCCGTCTCCAACACCGCCAGGTCGATCGCCCTGGGTGACGGCTCGCGGCTGCGGGAGCCGTCACCGGTGCCGCCGCCGCAGCGCACCCCGTGACGACAGGGTGACGCCCCGGCCGCACCGCCGGAGGCAAAAGCGTTCGCCACGTATTTCGGCGAGGTGAGATCCTGGACGGCGTATGTCTACGCATCCCGCCCCCGCCCTCGGCGCCCTCGCCCCCCGTCTGACCGAGCTCACGCTGCGCGACGCGCACCGACTCGGCCGGAGGCTGGAAGGTGCGCGAAAGATCCGTAAGCCGGAGGCACGAGCCGCCGTCATCGCCGAGATCGAGGCCGAGGTCGCGAAGGCCGAGGTACGGATGGGCGAGCGGCGTGCCCGGGTACCCGAGGTCACCTACCCCGAGCAGCTGCCGGTCAGCCAGAAGAAGGACCTGATCGCCGACGCCATACGCGATCACCAGGTCGTCATCGTCGCCGGTGAGACCGGATCCGGGAAGACCACGCAGATCCCGAAGATCTGTATGGAGCTCGGGCGCGGCGTCCGCGGCATGATCGGGCACACCCAGCCCCGCCGGATCGCCGCCCGTACGGTCGCCGAGCGGGTCGCCGAGGAGCTGCGGACGCCCCTCGGCGAGGCCGTCGGCTGGAAGGTGCGGTTCACCGACCAGGTGGACCCCGAGGCCACGTTCGTCAAGCTGATGACGGACGGCATCCTGCTCGCCGAGATCCAGACGGACCGCGAGCTGCGCGCCTACGACACGATCATCATCGACGAGGCCCACGAGCGGTCCCTCAACATCGACTTCCTGCTCGGCTATCTCGCCCAGTTGCTGCCGAAGCGGCCGGACCTGAAGGTCGTCATCACCTCGGCCACGATCGACCCCGAGCGTTTCTCCCGGCATTTCGGCGACGCCCCGATCATCGAGGTGAGCGGCCGGACGTATCCGGTGGAGGTGCGCTACCGGCCGCTTCTGGAGGAGTATGCCGAGGACGCTGCGGACGCCGACCGGGACCAGATCACCGCGATCACCGACGCGGTCGAGGAGCTGATGGGCGAGGGGAAGGGCGACATCCTCGTCTTCCTGTCCGGTGAGCGGGAGATCCGGGACACCGCGGACGCGCTCACCAAGAAGCAGTACCGCTTCACCGAGATCCTCCCGCTGTACGCCCGGCTCTCGCACGCGGAGCAGCACCGGGTCTTCCAGCCGCACACCGGTCGACGGATCGTTCTGGCCACCAACGTCGCCGAGACCTCGCTGACCGTCCCCGGCATCAAGTACGTCATCGACCCCGGCTTCGCCCGGATCAGCCGCTACAGCCACCGCACCAAGGTCCAGCGGCTGCCCATCGAGCCGGTCTCGCAGGCGAGCGCCAACCAGCGCAAGGGCCGCTGCGGTCGTACGTCCGACGGCATCTGCATCCGGCTGTACGGCGAGGACGACTTCGCCGCCCGGCCGGAGTTCACCGACGCCGAGATCCTGCGGACGAACCTCGCCTCGGTCATCCTGCAGATGACCGCGGCCGGCCTCGGCGACATCGAGAAGTTCCCCTTCATCGACCCGCCGGACCACCGCAACATCCGTGACGGCGTGCAGCTGCTGCAGGAGCTGGGCGCGTTGGACCCGGCGCAGAAGGACCCGCGCAAGCGGCTCACCGACAACGGCCGCAAGCTCGCCCAGCTCCCGGTCGACCCCCGGCTGGCCCGCATGGTGCTGGAGGCCGACAAGAACGGCTGTGTCCGCGAGGTCATGGTCATCGCCGCCGCGCTGTCCATCCAGGACCCGCGCGAGCGCCCCGCCGACAAGCAGACGCAGGCCGATCAGCAGCACGCCCGCTTCCGGGACGAGACGAGCGACTTCCTCGCCTATCTCAACCTGTGGCGGTACGTGCGCGAGCAGCAGAAGGAGCGGGGTTCCTCGTCCTTCCGGCGCATGTGCAAGCAGGAGTACCTCAACTTCCTGCGCATTCGCGAATGGCAGGACATCTACACCCAGTTGCGCACGGTCGCCAAGCAGATGGGCATCCACCTCAACGAGGAGGACGCCGGCGCGGACCGCGTGCACGTCTCCCTGCTCGCCGGTCTGCTCTCGCACATCGGCATGAAGGACGTGAAGGAGTCCAAGGACTCCGGCCCCCGCAAGGAGGGCGGCCGCAACGAGTACCTGGGCGCCCGCAACGCCAAGTTCGCGATCTTCCCGGGCTCGGCCCTCTTCAAGAAGCCCCCGCGGTTCGTGATGTCGGCGGAGCTGGTGGAGACGAGCCGCCTGTGGGCCCGCGTCAACGCCAGGATCGAACCCGAGTGGGTCGAGCCGCTCGCCGAGCACCTCCTCAAGCGGACCTACAGCGAACCGCACTGGGAGAAGGACCAGGCGGCGGTGCTGGCGTACGAGAAGGTCACGTTGTACGGCGTACCGATCGTCGCGCAGCGGAAGGTGAACTACGGCCGGGTCGACCCCGAGCTCAGCCGGGAGCTTTTCATCCGCAACGCGCTCGTCGAGGGCGACTGGCGCACCCACCACAAGTTCTTCGCCGACAACCGCAAGCTGCTGAGCGAGGTCGAGGAGCTGGAGCACCGTGCCCGGCGCCGGGACATCGTCGTCGACGACGAGACGCTGTTCGACTTCTACGACCAGCGGGTGCCCGAGCACGTGGTCTCGGGCGCGCACTTCGACTCCTGGTGGAAGCACAAGCGGCAGGAGCAGCCCGACTTCCTCGACTTCGAACGGGCGATGCTCATCCGGGAGTCGGCGGAGGCGGTCACCAAGGCCGACTATCCCGACACGTGGCGGCAGGGGCAGCTGAAGTTCCGGGTGACGTACCAGTTCGAGCCGGGCGCGGACGCGGACGGTGTGACGGTCCACGTCCCGCTGCAGGTCCTCAACCAGGTCACGGACGAGGGCTTCGACTGGCAGATCCCGGGTCTGCGGGAGGAGCTGGTGACGGAGCTGATCCGGTCCCTGCCGAAGCCGATCCGCCGCCACTACGTGCCCGCGCCGAACTATGCGAAGGCGTTCCTGGACAAGGCGGTGCCCCTGCAGGAGCCGCTGACGGTGACGATGGCGCGCGAGCTGAAGCGCATGGTCGGCGTCCCGTTCACCGCCGACGACTTCGACCGGGCGAAGGTGCCCGACCATCTGCGCATCACCTTCCGGATCGTCGACGAACGGCGCCGCAAGCTGGCCGAGGACAAGGACCTGGAGGCGCTGAGACTGCAACTGAAGCCGAAGGCCCGCCAGGCGCTGTCGCAGGCCGCGGCGGCCACCGCCGAGCGTCAGGGTGGCGAGTCCCTGGAGCGCGCGGGCCTGACCGACTGGACGATCGGCTCCCTGACCCGCGTCTTCGAGACGCGTCGGGCCGGCCAGCCGGTGAAGGCGTACCCGGCGCTGGTCGACGACGGCGACACGGTCTCCGTGCGGCTCTTCGACACGGAGGCGGAGCAGGCGGAGGCGATGTGGAAGGGCACACGCCGGCTGATCCTGCGCAACATCCCGGTCAATCCGGCGAAGTTCGCGTCCGAGAAGCTGACGAACGCGCAGAAGCTCGCGCTGTCGGCGAACCCGCACGGCTCCATCCAGGCGCTGTTCGACGACTGTGCGATGGCGGCGGCGGACAAGCTGGTCGGCGACTTCGGCGGGCCGGTGTGGGACGAGGAGTCGTACCGGAAGCTGTACGACAAGGTGCGCGCGGAGATCGTCGACACGACGGTCCGTACGGTCGCGCAGGTGCAGCAGGTCCTCGCCGCCTGGCAGGCCTGTGAGCGCCGCCTGAAGGCCGTACGCAGCCCCGCCCTGCTGGCGAACCTCGCGGACGTACGCGCCCAGCTGGACGACCTCGTGAAGCCCGGCTTCGTGACGTGGGCGGGGATACGGCGGCTGCCCGACCTGATGCGCTATCTGGTCGCGGCGGACCGGCGTCTCCAGCAGATGCCGACGGGTGTCCAACGGGACACCACGCGCATGGAGAAGGTCCACGAGATGCGGGACGAGTACGCCTGGCTGCTGGAGCAGTTGCCGCAGGGCCGTCCCGTGCCGTCCTCCGTCCTGGACATCCGCTGGATGATCGAGGAGCTCCGGGTCAGCTACTTCGCCCACGCGTTGGGCACGGCGTACCCCGTTTCCGACAAGCGGATCGTCAAGGCGATCGACGCCGAGGTTCCGTAGCCGGGCGTGCACGCTGGGTGAGTTCGACCAGGACCCTCACCCTCCTGTACAGTCTGTTCTCGCAGCGCAACGCACGCAGTGCCGATATCCGGCTCCGCCGGGCGGGCGCAGCGAAATCTGGTCCTGTGGAGCAGTTTGGAGTGCTCGCCACCCTGTCAAGGTGGAGGCCGCGGGTTCAAATCCCGTCAGGACCGCGATCGAGGCCCGCATCCGGAAACGGATGCGGGCCTTCTGCTTGTTCGCCACCCGCCCGAGGCGGGTGGCGCTGTGCTTCTTGACGGCGTCACATTCCGTCGGTACCCAGAAAGCAGGGCCCGTTCCCCCTCGTACGGCCCCTGGAGGTGGCGTATGGCGGCATCGGTCAGGCACGAGACGCGGGCGCTGCTCCGGGCGCATCTGTCGGCCGCCTCGCCCTACCGACATCTGACGCGCCACTGCCCCATCTGTCGTCACCTGCTGCGGCTGGCGATGGCCACCGGCTCCAGTACGCCCGAGACGACCGAGGAAGCCGTCGGGGACGAGAGCCCCTCCACGGCGTGATCCACTCCGGCGGCCGACCCCCGCCGGCTCCAACACCCGCTCCACCGTGGGACGCTGGAACGCACGCCTCCTCTAGCGCACCGGGGCCGAAGCCAACAAGCACCCCGACATGTGACGGGTGTCACCGCATGAGTTTTTGAAACGGCGGTACTTACAACCCACCTACAACGGGTCAATTTAATATGTGCAATTGCACGGCCTTCGGAGGGTGTCCGCAGAGGATCCGACACCCCTCCCCAGACTCCGACAAGCCCGCTCACAGGGCCCCCACGCCCAGGTGACCAGCACACAAAAAAGATCGCGCTGGACCCGGCGGAGTCCAGCGCGATCTACGACGCACCCTGTATCGCTTGCCTAGAAACTTCTGATCGGCCTGGGCGAGGGCCCTGTTGGGGCAGGTCCCGCGTCGCTTGAAGCTAGGGGTTCGGGCGTTTCGGCCGGTTGGGGGACCGCCGCATTACCCGGTTATGCAGTTGTTCGGGCCTCTGTTCAGGCCTCGCTGCGCTGCTGCGGGATGCCCGCGAGCAGAGCGCGGACCTCAGCCTCGCGGTAGCGGCGGTGCCCGCCGAGCGTACGGATCGAAGTGAGCTTGCCGGCCTTCGCCCACCGCGTGACCGTCTTGGGGTCGACGCGGAACATCGTGGCGACCTCAGCCGGGGTCAGCAGCGGCTCGGCATCAGGGGTGCGAGCGGTCATGAGCGGCCTCCTCGGGAGAACCGAACCTTCTCGGTTCTTTCCTCTAAATTCTGCACCTTGACCCGCGTTGCCCGAAATGGTGGACGCGGGTCGAGTCGGTTATAGGACGAACGGCTTGTCCTCGGCACTACAACTACACCATCTGTCCAGCCGCGTCGGCCAAACCGATGGAATTGCCATCCCAGGTAGTCATCAGCCGCGGAAGCCGATGGACCATGCCATAGCGGACAGTCACGCCACTGTGACGATCAGTCACAGCGGCGATCAGGAGTCACGAGACCCCCCAAAGCGTGCAATGCAGAGATTCCGGCCAGAATGGAGCACAGTTGGACGGATGGAGTCTCCCCGGACTCCTTGTCCTATTTTGGCATGAGGGAGGGCAAGCGGCGCAAGGTCCGCGTAAGTGCGCTCCATCACCCTTGACGCAAAAGCCCGGATCAGGACCAACATCCCGTCAAGTGACCTAAACGCCATGACGGTACGCTGTTAGACGACTCCTCAGCTGTGATTCAGGTCACACGCGTCACGCTGGCTGCCTGTGGTCCACCCGCGTGACACCGTCAGTTCGCCGAACGCCGGTCCCGCACCGTCCGCCAGCGGTCCACGAGCCGCCCGTACGCCGCGCCCGCGGCGAGCCCGTCGCCCCGGCGCAGCGCGTCGATGCCCTCCGCGACGTCGGCCGCCGAGTGATCGCCCTCCAGCTCGTCGGCCGGCACCACGTGCACCAGGCCTCCGTAGTCCAACTCCACGAGGGATCGCGGATGGAACTCCTCCAGCCAGCGCCCCACATCCACCAGGCCGTCGATCAGCGGCCCTTCCTCGATGGAGTCCCTGAGCGTGCGCAGCGCCCGCGCCACCCGCCGTCTGGCCTGCACCATGGGCGTCCGGTAGCGCAGCAGGGGGGCCTCCTCGGCACTCCCCTTGGCGTACTCCCGCTCCTCGTCGGACACCAGCACGAACCAGTTCAGCGGCACCTGCCAGGTGGCGGTGCGGATCCAGGGGCGGGCGTCCGGGTTGCGGGCGAGCCAGCGCTCGTAGTCCTGGCCGGCCTGGCGGCGCACGACCGGGGGCAGTACGGCGTCCAGGACCGGCGGCGGGAGCTCGTCGGCGAGTCCGCCCAGGGCCTGCCAGCCGCGCAGCCGGGTGCGCCAGGGACAGACACAGACCACCCCGTCGACGTCCAGCACGAACGCGTCCGCGCTCTCCTGGACCGGCACCACGACCGGCGGGGTGGGCAGCAAGTCGGCCAGGGAGCGGCGGAGTTCGTCTTGGTAGGAGGGGTGTTCGGGGCGGCGGGCGTAGCGCGCCCAGTGACCGCGCTCCGACTCCGGGAAGGCGGCCAGCGGCTCGTACACGCGCAGGTACGTCGCGTAGGGCACGATCACCGAGGACACCTTGGGCACGCCTGCTCCCTCCCCATCGGACCCGGCTCGAAACCCGTACGGGCCTCGTGGGTGACGTGCCCGGCCGAGCGGGAAACCACTGCAAATCGTGCCACGCGAATACGTGCGCCGAAGCCCCGCGGGGGTGATCCTGAACACTGCGCGGATGGTGGGCGGGCACAGGCTCTACGCTCATGCCACGGCACCCGCCACCCGCACGGGAGCTGGTCACCACCCGCCGCTACTTACTCAGGAGTCACCACAGTGACCGACGTAACCGGCGCACCTGCTGATGTCCTGCACACCCTGTTCCACTCGGACCAGGGGGGCCATGAGCAGGTTGTGCTCTGCCAGGACCGCGCCAGCGGCCTCAAGGCCGTGATCGCCATCCATTCCACCGCTCTGGGCCCCGCGCTCGGCGGTACGCGCTTCTACCCTTACGCGACCGAGGCCGAGGCCGTTGCCGACGCCCTCAACCTGGCGCGCGGCATGTCGTACAAGAACGCCATGGCCGGCCTGGACCACGGCGGCGGCAAGGCCGTGATCATCGGGGATCCGGAGCGCGACAAGACCGAGGAGCTGCTGCTCGCCTACGGGCGAATGGTGGCCTCGCTCGGCGGCCGCTACGTCACCGCCTGCGACGTCGGTACCTACGTCGTGGACATGGACGTCGTGGCCCGCGAGTGCCGCTGGACCACCGGCCGCTCGCCCGAGAACGGCGGCGCGGGCGACTCCTCCGTCCTCACCGCGTTCGGCGTCTACCAGGGCATGCGCGCCTCCGCCCAGCACCTGTGGGGCGACCCCTCGCTGCGCGGCCGCCGGGTCGGCATCGCCGGCGTCGGCAAGGTCGGGCACCACCTGGTCCGGCACCTGCGGGACGAGGGCGCCGAGGTCGTGATCACGGACGTGCGCGAGGACGCCGTACGACGGATCCTCGACCAGCACCCCGAGGGTGTGACGGCGGTCGCCGACACCGACGCGCTGATCCGGGTGGAGGGGCTCGACATCTACGCCCCCTGCGCGCTCGGCGGGGCCCTGAACGACGACTCGGTGCCGGTGCTCACGGCCAAGGTCGTGTGCGGCGCCGCCAACAACCAGCTCGCCCACCCGGGCGTGGAGAAGGACCTCGCCGACCGCGGGATCCTCTACGCACCGGACTACGTGGTCAACGCCGGCGGTGTCATCCAGGTCGCCGACGAGCTGCACGGGTTCGACTTCGAGCGGTGCCGGGCGAAGGCGGCGAAGATCTTCGACACCACGCTCGCGATCTTCGCACGTGCGAAGGAAGACGGGATCCCGCCGGCCGCCGCGGCCGACCGGATCGCCGAGCAGCGGATGCACGAGGCGGCCGCGGCACGCGGACGCTGAGGTTCCGTGGGGTTTGCCGGTACCCGTCGGCGGACAGTTGGAGAGAACTCTCACGTTCGTCGGCGGGTCGGCCGCCAATAAGTGGTTAAAATCGCGGTTGACCAGCGGGGACGGGGCGCCCCGCGGGTTCTGGGCCGAGGCACGTCATGCGGGCGACGTACCGTATGGGCGCGGGCTCAGGTACCGTGGAAGCCCTACGGACCGGTCTCTCTCCAGAGAGTCCGTTCCAGATCATGAACGCGTGTCAAGACTCTGGGGCCGTCGAGCCCCGTCACCGAGGGGGTCGAGCCATGGGGCGCGGCCGGGCCAAGGCCAAGCAGACGAAGGTCGCCCGCCAGCTGAAGTACAACAGCGGCGGGACTGACCTGTCGCGTCTGGCCAGCGAGCTGGGCGCTTCGACTTCGAGCCAGCCGCCGAACGGCGAGCCGTTCGAGGACGACGACGAGGAAGACGACCCGTACGCCCAGTACGCGGATCTCTACAACGACGACGATGAGGACGACGAGGACGACCAGTCCGGTCCCACGTCGCATCGTCGCGGCGCTTGACGTAGCGCGTTTCGCGGTTTCGCGGTTTCGTAGCGACTGCACTTCATCCGGTCCGGGGCCTCAGCGCCGGACCGGGTTTCGTGCTGCCCACCGGGGCCACAAGGCCTTGGGCCCTGACGCTCAGGCGGCAGGGCCCCTCGGGTGTCAGGCGTAGTCGCCGATCAGGGCGGCGCCGGTCTCGTGCTCGCCCCGGTCCGTGATCTCGCCCGCGACCCAGGCCTCGACCCCGCGGTCGGCCAGCGTCGCGAGCGCCGCGTCCGCCGAATCCTGCGGCACGATCGCCATCATGCCGACGCCCATGTTGAGGGTCTTCTCCAGCTCCAGGCGCTCGACGTCGCCGGTCCTGCCGACGAGGTCGAAGATCGCGCCCGGGGTCCAGGTGGAGCGGTCCACGATCGCGTGCAGGCCGTCCGGGACGACCCGGGCGAGGTTGGCGGCGAGCCCGCCGCCGGTGATGTGGCTGAAGGCGTGCACATCGGTGGTGCGGGTCAGCGCCAGGCAGTCCAGCGAGTAGATCTTGGTGGGCTCCAGGAGCTCCTCGCCGAGCGAGCGGCCGAGCTCCTCGAAGTGCGCGTCCAGCGACAGCCCGGCCCGGTTCAGCAGGACATGCCGGACCAGGGAGTACCCGTTCGAGTGAAGCCCGGAGGACGCCATGGCGATCACCGCGTCACCCGTACGGATACGATCCGCGCCGAGCAGCCGGTCGGCCTCCACGACGCCCGTACCGGCGCCGGCGACGTCGAAGTCGTCCTCGCCCAGCAGACCCGGGTGCTCGGCCGTCTCGCCGCCGACCAGGGCGCAGCCGGCCAGCACACAGCCCTCCGCGATGCCCTTCACGATGGCGGCCACGCGCTCGGGGTGGACCTTGCCGACGCAGATGTAGTCGGTCATGAACAGCGGCTCGGCGCCGCACACCACGATGTCGTCCATGACCATGGCGACCAGGTCGTGGCCGATCGAGTCGTACACGCCCATCTGGCGCGCGATGTCGACCTTGGTGCCCACGCCGTCCGTGGCGGAGGCGAGCAGCGGACGCTCGTAGCGCTTGAGGGCGGAGGCGTCGAAGAGGCCGGCGAAGCCGCCGAGGCCGCCGAGGACCTCGGGGCGCTGCGTCTTCTTCACCCACTCCTTCATCAGCTCGACTGCGCGGTCGCCCGCCTCGATGTCGACTCCGGCAGCCGCGTAGGAAGCACCGGTGGAACGGGTCTCAGACATTGCCTGGGATCTTTCGGGTTGGTTTCTACGGGGCTTACGGGCGACGGATCGCGTCGGCCGCGGCCGTGGCTGCGGGCCCTGCGGCCAGCTCGGTCTCCAGGAGCTGCTTGCCGAGCAGCTCGGGGTCCGGGAGCTCCATCGGGTACTCGCCGTCGAAGCAGGCGCGGCACAGGTTCGGCTTGGCGATGGTGGTCGCCTCGATCATGCCGTCGATGGAGATGTAGGCCAGGGAGTCGGCGCCGAGCGAGGTGCCGATCTCGTCGATCGTCATGCCGTTGGCGATGAGCTCGGCGCGGGTGGCGAAGTCGATGCCGAAGAAGCAGGGCCACTTCACGGGCGGCGAGGAGATCCGGATGTGGACCTCGGCGGCGCCCGCCTCGCGGAGCATGCGCACGAGGGCCCGCTGGGTGTTGCCGCGCACGATGGAGTCGTCGACGACGACCAGGCGCTTGCCCTTGATGACTTCCTTGAGCGGGTTCAGCTTCAGGCGGATGCCGAGCTGCCGGATGGTCTGCGAGGGCTGGATGAAGGTCCGGCCGACGTACGCGTTCTTGACCAGGCCGGCGCCGAACGGGATGCCCGAGGCCTCGGCGTAGCCGATGGCGGCCGGGGTGCCGGACTCCGGTGTCGCTATCACCAGGTCGGCCTCGACGGGGGCCTCCTTGGCCAGGCGGCGGCCCATCTCGACGCGGGAGAGGTAGACGTTCCGGCCCGCGATGTCGGTGTCCGGGCGGGCCAGGTACACGTATTCGAAGACGCAGCCCTTGGGCTTCGCTTCCGCGAATCGAGAGGTACGCAGGCCGTTCTCGTCGATGGCGATGAACTCGCCCGGCTCGATCTCGCGGACGAAGCTGGCGCCGCAGATGTCGAGGGCGGCGGACTCGGAGGCGACGACCCAGCCGCGCTCCAGGCGGCCGAGGACCAGCGGGCGGATGCCCTGCGGGTCACGGGCCGCGTAGAGGGTGTGCTCGTCCATGAAGACGAGCGAGAAGGCGCCCTTGACCTGCGGGAGGATCGCGTGCGCGCCCTCCTCGATGGTCAGCGGCTTGCCGTCCTCGTCGACCTGGGCCGCGAGGAGCGCGGTGAGCAGGTCGGTGTCGTTGGTGGCCGCGACCCGGGTGGAGCGGCCGTTGGTGTCCTTGGGCAGCGCGGCGACCATCTCGGCGAGCTGCGCCGTGTTCACCAGGTTGCCGTTGTGGCCGAGCGCGATGGAACCGTGCGCGGTGGCACGGAACGTCGGCTGGGCGTTCTCCCACACGGAGGCTCCGGTGGTCGAGTAGCGGGCGTGTCCGACCGCGATATGACCCTGGAGCGAACCGAGAGAGGTTTCGTCGAAGACCTGGGACACGAGGCCCATGTCCTTGAAGACGAGGATCTGGGAGCCGTTGCTGACCGCGATTCCCGCGGATTCCTGACCCCGATGCTGGAGGGCGTAGAGCCCGAAGTACGTGAGCTTTGCGACCTCTTCACCCGGAGCCCAGACACCGAAGACGCCACACGCGTCCTGGGGGCCTTTCTCGCCGGGGAGCAGATCGTGATTGAGTCGACCGTCACCACGTGCCACGGCACCGAGTGTAGGCGAGATCGACCACTGGTCCGAATTGGTGAGTGCCCCGGCCCGCGCGGCCCTCGGCGCTCAGCCGGCCGCGACGGCGGCTACTCGTTCGCCGTTTTTGCTGGTCAGCGTGAGGGTGCGGGAATCCAGCCGGTAGCTGACCACTCCGTCGAAGAGCCGGAGCAGGCTCTTTTCCGCGTGCATGAGTGAGGCGTCGCACACCATTCGGGTGGTGGCGGCCCTGCCCAGCGTGATACGTGCGTCGCGCACCGTGGCATCGGCGGTGACGTGATTGCAGCCCAGGCTGCCGGTCACTTTGCCCGTCCTCTTGTCGAAGGTGAGGTGGGCCCGGCCCTTGGCACGTGGTGTCGTGACGATCCACTCGGTGCCGTACAGAGGGGCGTCCTCCTCCTTGCTGAGCCGGACGCGGTCGCCGGTGGCGGTGGTCAGGGTGAGCTTGTCGCCCTTGACCGCGGTGGTGAGCGGGCCCCCGGCGAGGGCCTGGGCGAGGGTGCGTTCGAAGGCCATGGGCCGCGACGCGCAGGCCATCTCGGTGGCCGAGGTGTCGCTGAGCCGGACGCGGTCGCCGTCGAAGGAGGCTCGCGCGCCGAAGAGGTTGCAGCCGTAGTTGCCCTGGGCCCTGCCCCGGTCGTCGATCTCCAGCCGGGCACCGGCCGGGGCGCGCTGGGTGACGCCGTCCACGGTGAGGCTGTCCACGGCCCAGCCCACGCCGGTGACCTGCTGCCGGACCGCTGCGGATCCACCGCCGGCGCTCCCGCTGCCCGCGGAGCCACCGCCGACGTTCGCGCTGCCGCCGGTCTTGGCGCCGCAGGCGGCCACGAGCGGGACGAGGGCCGCGGCGGCCGTCAGGACCATGCGCTGCGTGTGCCTGTACATGCCGATTCGACGGGCTTGCGCGGCGGGCGGTTCCCCTGGGGGCGGCGCGGCCCGTGGGCCACGGTCAGGACACGTCGGCCCGCTCCCGCTACGACATCACCGGCAGCAGCCCGCCGAGGTCCGACCGCTCCCCGCTCGCGCTGACCTGTGCCGCCTTCAGGGCGTCCGGCCAGGCGAGGCGTCCGGTGGCGAGCCGGATCCAGGTGAGCGGGTCGGTCTCGACGACGTTGGGCGGGGTGCCGCGGGTGTGCCGGGGCCCCTCGACGCACTGCACGACGGCGTACGGCGGGATCCGCACCTCGGTGGAACCGCCGGGCGCCTTCTCGGCGAGCGCGTCGGCGAGGAGCCGGGTGGCCGCGGCGAGGGCCTGCCGGTCGTGGGGCACGTCCAGGCCCGGCACGGCGGCGTTGAGGTCGTCGGTGTGGACGACGAGTTCGACGGTGCGGGTGACGAGGTAGTCGTCGAGCGGCAGGGAGCCCGCGCTGGTGTCGAGGAGCCGGGAGCCGGGGTGCTCGTCGAGGAGCAGGCCGAGGCTCCGGTCGATGTCGGCGAGGTAGGCGTCGAGATCGGGGTGCTCCTCGGCGAGGTGCCGGGTGAAGTCCGCGATGGCGGCGGAGTTGGCGGCGGTGGCGAAGGGCCACTGGACCACGGTGACGTCCTGCCGGGCCGGGGCCGGCAGTTCGAGGGACCGGTGGACGGCGGTGACCGCCATCCCGATGTGCGCGATCAGGTCCCGTACGGTCCACTCGCCCAGCCGTGTGGGGAGGGCGAGCTGCTCGGGGCCGAGGCCACGGACGGCTTCGCGCACGTTGTCGAGCTGGGCGAACACCGCCCCGCGGATCTTGGCGGGGTCGTAGGTACGGGCGCGCTTCCTGGCCGTGGGCATGACGGCGACCCTATGCCTTCACGGCGTAGTCCTTCAGGCCCTTTTCGACCAGGTCGAAGGCCTTGCGGACGCGTTCGGGCGCGTCGGCGGCGACCTGGTCGGGGCTCTCGCCCTCGTCGATGCGGCGGTGGTGCTCCTCGACGAGGGCGTTGCGGGCGGCGCTGAGCGTGGCGGCGGCGACCGTGGCCACCATCAGGTCACCGGTCTCGGCCGCCAGCACGTCGGCCAGCTCCCGGGTGCCCTTCTGTACGGCGAGGAAGACGCGCTCCATCAGGACCGGCGTCTCCAGGACGAGCCGGCGCACCTGCCGGGTGAAGGGTTCGGGGTTGAGGCCGATGGAGGGGTCCCTCGTCTCGACCAGTTCCAGGAACTGGCGGCGTACGGCGTCGACGGCGGACTCGCCCGGCTGCCGCTCGCGCACCGCGCGGGCCGCGTCGCCGAAGTGCTCCTCCATCGGCCGGAAGACCAGGTCCTCCTTGGTACCGAAGTAGTTGAAGACGGTCATCTTCGAGACCTCGGAGGCGTCGGCGATCTCCTGCACGGAGACGGCGTCGAAACCCCGCTCGGCGAAGAGCCCGACCGCGACCTGGTAGATCCGCATCGCCGTCTGCAGCTTCTTGCGCTCGCGCAGCCCCATCGCCTCAGCCATGCAACCACCTTACCAAGATGAAGTTTAAGCCGAGCTCAGATTTGAGCCGGGATGAAATCTAATCCCAGCCAATACATTGACTCAGTACACAAAAAGGCTGCATGGTGGTGCCCATGACCGAGACCCAGCGCAAAATCAGCTTCCTCGTCTGCCTCGTGACGATCGTCCTGGCCGTCCTGGACATGCAGATCGTGTCCGCCGCCACCGTGCCGATCGTCCGCGACCTGGACCCCGGCCACGGCATCGACAAGATCCCCTGGCTGGTCAGCGCCTTTTCGCTGGCGTCGGCCGCGATGCTCCCGCTGTACGGAAGGCTGTGCGACGTCCTCGGTGCCAAGCGGGTGTTCCTCGGCGCCCTCGGCACCTTCCTGGCGGGCTCGGCGCTCTGCGGCGCGGCCCAGTCGATCGGCCAGCTCATCGCGTCCCGGGCTGTGCAGGGCATCGGGGCGGGCGGTCTGATGAGCGTCACGATGGTGGTGATCGCCCAGCTCAAGGGGCCGGAGGAGAAGAAGGGCAAGGGCGCCGGGACGGGCGGGATGGTGGCCGGCGGCGGCATGGCGGTCGGCCCGTGGCTCGGCGGGGTGCTCGCCGACCACGCGAGCTGGCGCTGGGCCTTCTACATGAACCTGCCACTCGGTCTCGCCGCCCTCGCCGCGGCCGTCGTGGTCCTCAAGCTGCCCCAGCAGGCCCGAAGCCGCTCGATCGACTTCACCGGCGCGGCCCTCGCGGCCGCCTTCTCCACCACCCTCCTGCTCGTCACCGAGTGGGGCGGCAAGCAGTACGCCTGGTCGTCCCCGCAGATCATGGGGCTCGCCCTGGCCTGCGCCGGCACGCTCGCCCTGTTCCTGCGGCGCCAGTTCACCACCGCCGAACCGATCCTGCCGCCCACCCTGTTCCGGGTCCCGGAACTGCGCCTGGGCTTCGCGATCCAGGGTCTGATGGGCGCGGCCATGGTCGGCGCCATGTACTACGTGCTGGTCTACCTCCAGGTGGCCCGCGGCATCACCAGCTCCTCGGCGGGGCTCTTCCTCCTCCCGATGGCCCTCGGCATCGCCGTCGTCGGCGTCGGCACCGGCCACCTCGCCGAACGCGGCTGGTCCGAGCGGACCTTCGTGATCAGCGGGTCGGCCGTCTCCCTGGCCGCCTTCCTGCTCCTCGCCACCACCACCGGCAACACCTCCCTGTCGCAGCTGCGCGCCGAACTGCTGCTCGTCGGCATCGGCTTCGGCCAGCTGCTCGGCCAGCTGGTCCAGCTGGTCCAGAACGCCGCCCCGCGCGAACAGCTGGGCGTCGCCACCACCGGCGTCCGCTTCTTCCAGACCCTCGGCACCGCCCTCGGCGTCGCCCTCTTCGGCAGCCTGCTCACCCGCCTGTACGACGGCCCCGGCGACGTCGGCGCCCTCGCCTCGCTGCGGGGCGCGGCGCACACGGCCGGCGTCGAGGCGTACGTCTCGGCGATGGACACGGTGTACCTGTGCGGTGCCGGTGTGATGGCGCTGTGCCTGCTGCTCGCCCTGCGCCTGCCGAGGCCCCGGCCCGCCCTGGCGGAGCCGGTACGGGAGACGGTGCCGGCCTGAGCCCGAGCAGGCCGAAGGCCCCGCCCGTCGAAACGGGCGGGGCCTTCGCGGTGTGCGGGAACTAGGCCAGCAGCGCCGGGATGGTCGCCTCGTGGGCCTCGCGCAGTTCCGTCAGGGAGAGCGCGAACTCGCCCTGGACCTCCACCGCGTCGCCGTCGACGACACCGATGCGGGTGGCCGGGAGGCCGCGCGCACCGCACATGTCGTTGAAGCGGACCTCTTCCGAGCGCGGCACGGCGACGACCGCGCGGCCCGCCGACTCGGACAGCAGGAAGGTGAACGCGTCGAGCCCGTCCGGTACGACCAGCCGCGCACCCTTGCCGCCGAGCAGGGCCGACTCGACGACCGCCTGGATCAGACCGCCGTCGGACAGGTCGTGCGCGGAGTCGATCATGCCGTCGCGGGAGGCGGAGATCAGGATCTCGCCGAGCAGCCGCTCGCGCTCCAGGTCGACCTTCGGGGGCAGGCCGCCGAGGTGGTCGTGGACGACCTGGGACCAGGCCGAGCCGCCGAACTCCTCACGGGTGTCGCCGAGGAGGTAGAGCAGCTGCCCCTCCTCCTGGAAGGCGACCGGCGTGCGGCGCGCCACGTCGTCGATGACGCCGAGGACCGCAACGACCGGAGTCGGGTGGATGGCCACCTCGCCCGTCTGGTTGTAGAGCGAGACGTTGCCGCCGGTCACCGGGGTGCCCAGCTGCTGGCAGGCGTCGGCCAGACCGCGCACGGCCTCGGCGAACTGCCACATGACGGCCGGGTCCTCGGGCGAGCCGAAGTTCAGGCAGTCGGAGACGGCCAGCGGCTTGGCACCGGTGGTGGCCACATTGCGGTAGGCCTCGGCGAGGGCCAGCTGGGCGCCCGCGTACGGGTCGAGCTTGGCGTACCGGCCGTTGCCGTCCGTGGCGATCGCGACGCCGAGGCCGGTCTCCTCGTCGACGCGGATCATGCCGGAGTCCTCGGGCTGGGCGAGGACGGTGTTGCCCTGCACGAAGTGGTCGTACTGCGAGGTGATCCACTTCTTGGAGGCCTGGTTGGGCGAGCCCACCAGCTTCAGGACCTGGTCCTTCAGCTCCGCGGCGGTCGCCGGGCGCGGCAGCTTGTTCGCGTCGTCCGCCTGGAGCTCGTCCTGCCAGGACGGGCGGGCGTACGGGCGCTCGTACACCGGGCCCTCGTGGGCCACGGTCCGCGGGTCGACGTCGACGATCTTGCCGCCGTGCCAGTAGATCTCCAGGCGGTCGCCGTCGGTCACCTCACCGATGACGGTGGCGATGACGTCCCACTTGGCGCAGATCTCCAGGAAGCGGTCGACCTTCTCCGGCTCGACGACCGCGCACATGCGCTCCTGCGACTCGCTCATGAGGATCTCCTCGGGCGAGAGCGTGGAGTCGCGCAGCGGCACATCGTCCAGCGTGACGCGCATGCCGCCGGAGCCGTTGGAGGCGAGCTCGGAGGTGGCGCAGGACAGGCCGGCCGCGCCGAGGTCCTGGATGCCGACGACCAGCTTCTCCTTGAAGGCCTCCAGGGTGCACTCGATGAGGAGCTTCTCCTGGAAGGGGTCACCGACCTGGACGGCGGGACGCTTGGAGGGCTTGGCGTCGTCGAAGGTCTCGGAGGCGAGGATCGAGGCGCCGCCGATGCCGTCGCCGCCGGTACGGGCGCCGTACAGGACGACCTTGTTGCCCGCGCCGGACGCCTTCGCGAGGTGGATGTCCTCGTGCCGCATGACGCCGATGGCACCGGCGTTGACCAGCGGGTTGCCCTGGTAGCAGGAGTCGAAGACGACCTCGCCGCCGATGTTGGGCAGGCCCAGGCAGTTGCCGTAGCCGCCGATGCCGGCGACGACGCCCGGCAGGACGCGCTTGGTGTCGGGGTGGTCGGCGGCGCCGAAGCGCAGCGGGTCGACGACCGCGACCGGGCGGGCGCCCATCGCGATGATGTCGCGGACGATGCCGCCGACGCCGGTGGCCGCGCCCTGGTAGGGCTCGACGTACGACGGGTGGTTGTGCGACTCGACCTTGAAGGTGACCGCGTAGCCCTGGCCGACGTCCACGACACCGGCGTTCTCGCCGATGCCGACGAGCAGCGCGTCGCTCTGCGGGGCCTTCTCGCCGAACTGGCGCAGATGCACCTTCGACGACTTGTACGAGCAGTGCTCGGACCACATGACGGAGTACATGGCGAGCTCGGCACCGGTCGGGCGACGGCCCAGGATCTCGACGATCCGCTCGTACTCGTCCTTCTTCAGGCCGAGTTCGGCCCAGGGCAGCGCGACGTCGGGGGTCCCGGCCGCGTGCTCGACCGTGTCCAGAGGCGTCCGGCTCATGCGTTGACCAGCTTCTTGAGGATCGAGGTGAAGAACGGGAGGCCGTCGGTACGGCCCGTACCGATCAGCGGCTCGACGGCGTGCTCGGGGTGCGGCATGAGGCCGACGACGTTCCCGGCCTCGTTGGTGATGCCGGCGATGTCCCGCAGCGAGCCGTTCGGGTTGAAGTCCAGGTACCGGAAGGCGACCCGGCCCTCGGCCTCCAGCTTGTCGAGCGTGTACGCGTCGGCGACGTACCGGCCGTCCATGTTCTTCAGCGGGATGTGGATCTCCTGACCGGCGGTGTAGTCGCTGGTCCAGGAGGTCTCCGCGTTCTCCACCCGCAGCTTCTGGTCGCGGCAGATGAAGTGGAGGTGGTCGTTGCCGAGCATCCCGCCGGGAAGGAGGTGGGCCTCGGTGAGGATCTGGAAGCCGTTGCAGATACCGAGGACCGGAAGTCCGGCCTTCGCCTGCTCGATGACGGTCTCCATCACCGGCGAGAACCGGGAGATGGCCCCGGCCCGCAGATAGTCGCCGTAGGAGAAACCGCCGGGCAGCACCACGGCGTCGACCTGCTTGAGGTCCTTGTCCTTGTGCCAGAGGGCGACCGGTTCTGCGCCCGCGAGGCGGATCGCGCGCTGGGTGTCCCGGTCGTCGAGACTTCCCGGGAAAGTGACGACGCCAATACGAGCGGTCACTTCGCGGCCTCCGCGACTTCCTCCACCTTGACGGTGAAGTCCTCGATCACGGTGTTGGCGAGGAAGGATTCCGCAAGATCGTGGATGCGGGCGAGCGCGGCCTCGTCGACCGGCCCGTCAACTTCCAGTTCGAATCGCTTTCCCTGACGGACGTCCGAGATGCCTTCGAATCCCAGCCGCGGCAGTGCGCGCTGCACCGCCTGGCCCTGGGGGTCGAGGATCTCCGGCTTGAGCATGACGTCGACTACGACGCGTGCCACTGGCACTCCCGGTGTGTGGTGCTGAGCAGGTCCCTTCAGACTACCTGCACAAAATTTCTACGCGGGTAGAGTTGTAGGAAACTACGTGATGGGCATCACGATCAGGTGTCGAGCAGGGGACCTGGCGAAAAAATCTGGGAAAGTTCGGTGATCCGTCCGTGGCACCTATTGCGCCCGGACACGCGGAAGGATTTAGTCGGGCTTCACATTGCAATGCCGGGCACTGTACAAATGAATTGGCAATAGCCGATACTTTGCCCAATAACAGGCGGACAGTCGACATCTCCGCCGTAACGCCGTGGCGTCTTGGCACGTCATCGCAAGACGGGGTGTCGCACGAAGGGACCGATATTCGTGGCGCAGAAGGTCGTGGTCACGCTCTTTGACGACATCGACGGCTCGGAAGCGGCGGAAACGATCGCCTTCGGACTCGACGGCAAGTCGTACGAGATCGACCTGAATCAAGCCAATGCCAAGAAACTGCGCAAGGCCCTGGAGCCCTACGTGGCGGCCGGCCGCAAGCGGGCGAAGTCGGGCAAGGCGTACCGCCAGACGGAGGTCGCACCCGACCCCGCCGCCGTCCGCGCCTGGGCGCAGGCGAACAAGATGGACGTGCCCGCACGCGGCCGCATCCCCAAGAAGGTCTACGAGGCTTTCAGCGCGGCACAGTGACGCCCGCGAGGGGTGGTCCTCAGGGTCCGTCACCGGGCCCTGAGGACAGCCGACTTGGCCGCCGCGAGCGGCCGGCGGCGGCGCCGCGGGCAACCGACTTGCGCTACCCCCCTGCTGATCAGCTAATGTCTGGAGCACGCCGAGGGGCGAGGCCGAAGGGCCGAGACCCACGGAGTACATGCGGGTGTAGTTCAGTAGCAGAACATCCCCCTTCCAGGGGGAAGGCGCAGTGTGCAATTCCTGTCACCCGCTCTGGCACCACTACCGCCACAAGCACGCTTGTGGATCAGGTAGGCTGGTGCTCGCACCGATCGGTGGGAGCCGATCGGGAGCAGTGCGGACGTAGCTCAGTTGGTAGAGCGCAACCTTGCCAAGGTTGAGGTCGCGAGTTCGAGCCTCGTCGTCCGCTCCAGGGAAGCCCCGGTCAACGCGACCGGGGTTTTTTCGTTCCCGTACGCGTCTGACATTTGTCATGCCGAGTGATGACAGCGCGCACTGCTGCCCGGCCCGGGGCGCCGGGACGCTTGAGCCATGAACATCGACGAGCACGAGCACGTGATCGAGGTCACCGACCTCCGGCGTGTCTACGGGGGCGGGTTCGAGGCGGTGCGCGGCATCGGTTTCTCCGTGACCCGCGGGGAGGTCTTCGCGCTGCTGGGCACCAACGGCGCCGGAAAGACGTCGACGGTCGAACTGCTGGAGGGGCTCGCGCCTCCGTCCGGCGGCCGGGTGCGGGTCCTCGGCCACGACCCGTTCCTGGAGCGGGCCGCCGTACGCCCACGCACCGGCGTGATGCTTCAGGAGGGCGGATTCCCCTCGGACCTGACCGTTTCGGAGACCGCCCGGATGTGGGCGGGATGCACCACCGGCGCCCGTCCCGAGGCCGAAGCCCTCGGCCTGGTCGGGCTGGGCGGGAAGAGCCAGGTGCGGGTCAAGCAGCTGTCCGGCGGGGAGCGGCGGCGCCTGGACCTGGCGCTCGCGCTGCTCGGCGAGCCCGAGGTGCTCTTCCTGGACGAGCCGACGACCGGGCTCGACGTCGAAGGGCGCCGGGACACCTGGGAGTTGGTACGGGCGCTGCGCGACGCGGGCACCACCGTGCTGCTGACCACGCACTACCTGGAGGAGGCGGAGGGCCTCGCCGACCGTCTCGCGATCCTGCACGAGGGGCGCATCGCCACGTCCGGGACCCCCGCCGAGGTGACCGCGGGCCGACCGTCCCGGATCTCCTTCGAACTGCCCGCGGGGTACTTCCTCGGCGACCTGCCGCCGCTCGCCGAACTGGGGGTGTGCGGGCACGAGCTCGACGGCAGGGTCGTACGGCTGCGCACCCGGGAACTCCAGCGGACCGCCACCCGGGTGCTGGCCTGGGCCGAGCGGGCCGGGGTCGAGCTGCGCCGGCTGGAGGTGCGCTCGGCCTCGCTGGAGGAGGCGTTCCTCGGGATCGCACAGGAGCAGGAGGTCGGGGCATGAGCGGGGGCACCGTCACCTGGGCACCGGCGGGCCGCCGACTGCGCGCGCTGACCCGCGCCGAGCTCACCCTCCTCGGCCGCAACCGCGGTGTCGTGTTCGTCGCACTCGTCGTACCGCTCTCGCTGCCGTTCAGCGTGCGGCCGGCCATCGACCAGTTGGACCTGAAGAAGGAGGGGCTGACCGCCGGCGCGGTGATGATGACGGCCGCGGTCGGCTTCTCCTTCCTCTTCGCCGTCTACACCTCCCTGGTCAACGCCTACGTCGCCCGCCGCGAGGAACTCGTCCTCAAGCGGCTGCGCACCGGCGAGCTCTCCGACGCCGAGATCCTCACCGGCACGGCCCTGCCCGCCGTCGTTCTCGGCCTCACCCAGGCCCTGCTGCTGTGCGCGGGCTGCGCGGTGCTGCTGCACGCCGGGGTGCCCAAGGCGCCGTATCTGATGCTGCTCGGGCTGGTCTCGGGACTCGTGCTGAGTGCCGCGCTGGCCGCGCTCACCGCGTCCTTCACCCGGACCACCGAGAGTTCGCAGGTCACCGCGGTCCCGGTGGTGTTCCTGTCCATGATGGGCTCCGGCATCGCGATCCCCGCCGAGGTCCTGCCCGACCGGATCGCCTCCGTCTGCGAACTGCTTCCGCTGTCCCCGGCGATCCGGCTCGTCAGCGCCGGCTGGTCCGGCCGGCTGAGCGCGCAGGAGGTGCTGATGACGGTCGCGACCGCGCTGGCCTGGACCGTCGTGGCGGTGTTTGCTGTACGGCGGTGGTTCCGGTGGGAACCGCGGCGCTGAGTATCGGGGAGCACATCGTGGGGCGGATACGGCGGTTGCATCAGCGTCACTGGCGGGAGCGCAGCAAGGCGGAGCGCGTCGAGCTGCAGAGCGTGGTCAGCTGGTACGCCACCATCTGGGTGCTTCCGCTCAGCTGGCTGATGCTGCCGCTCATGAGCGGGCTCGACCGGCGGCCCGTGCCGATGGTGCTCGGCGGTCTGCTGGTCGCCGTGGACCTGCTGCAGTGCGCGGTCGCGGGCCGGCTGATGCGGCCCGCGCTCGACCACTACCTGGGGCGCGCCGAGCTGCCGCCCCGCTCCCAGCGCGCCGCCGCCGTCCTGCTCGGCCTGGCGCTCGCCCTGATCACGGCGCTCGCCGCGGTCGACGGGACCGATCCGTTCACGGCCCGGCTGGCGATCGCGGCGGTGCTCGTGCCGTTCGGGCTGCCGTACGCGCTCACCGTGTCCGTCCCGGTGTTCCTGCGCCGGTCCGCGGTCCTCACGGCGCTGGTCGTGGGCGCCCTCTCGATCGTGCGCCTGGACGGTCTCGGTGTGCTCGCCACGACGGTGGTGTGCTGCTTCGCCACCGGCTTCGCGCTGACGGCCGCGCGCTGTGGCGCCTGGACCCTGTCCGTGCTCTGGGAGGCGGAACGCGCCCGCGAGATGGAGGCCCGGCTCGCCGTCGCCGAGGAGCGGCTGCGGTTCGGGCGGGATCTGCACGACGTCCTGGGGCGGAACCTGTCCGTGATCGCCCTCAAGAGCGAGCTGGCCGTGCAACTGGCCCGGCGGGGGCGGCCGGAGGCGGTGGAGCAGATGATCGAGGTGCAGCGCATCGCACAGGAGTCGCAGCGGGAGGTGCGCGATGTCGTACGGGGCTATCGGGAGGCCGACCTCGATGTCGAACTCGTCGGCGCGCAAGGCGTGTTGACGGCGGCCGGGATCGACTGCGAGATCACCGGTGCCGCCGACGGGCTGCCCGCCGACGTGCAGTCCGCGCTCGGCTGGGTGGTCCGGGAGGCCACCACCAACGTGCTGCGGCACGGGGACGCCGGGCGATGCGCCGTGAGTCTGCGGGTGCTGGAGGGGCGCGTGGTGCTGACGGTGGAGAACGACGGAGTGTCCGCGGCCCCCGACGGGGGTGGGGGTTCCGGACTCGCGGGGCTGCGGGAGCGACTGGCCGTGCTGGACGGGACCCTGACGGCGGGTGCCGTCGGACAGGACGGGTTCCGGCTGGTGGCCGAGGTGCCCGTGACGAGTGTGAGCGGAGTTGCCTCATGAGTTCCCCGGTACGGCTGTTGCTCGCCGACGACGAGCATCTGATCCGCGGGGCGCTGGCCGCGCTGCTCTCCCTGGAGGACGACCTCGTCGTGGTCGCCGAGGCGGCCACCGGCCCCGAGGCGCTCGCGATGGCGCGGGCGCACCGGCCCGACGTGGCGGTCCTGGATCTCCAGATGCCCGGCGCCGACGGTGTGAAGGTCGCCACATCCCTGCGGGCCGAACTGCCCGGCTGCCAGGTGCTGATCGTCACCGGCCACGGACGGCCCGGACACCTCAAACGGGCCCTTGCGGCGGGTGTGCGGGGGTTCGTCCCCAAGACGGTCAGCGCGCGGCGGCTCGCGGAGATCATCCGTACCGTGCACTCCGGAAACCGCTACGTCGACCCGGAGTTGGCCGCCGACGCGATCTCGGCCGGCGACTCGCCGCTCACCGCCCGCGAGGCGGAGGTCCTGGAGCTGGCAGCCGACGGGGCGCCGGTGGCGGAGATCGCCGAGCGGGCCGCGCTGTCACCGGGAACCGTGCGGAACTACCTCTCGTCCGCCGTCACGAAACTCGGGGCGGACAACCGGCACGCGGCAGTGCGTCTCGCCCGGGAGCGAGGTTGGGTATAGTTGCTCTCGCGCAACGGCGCAATGCGGACGTAGCTCAGTTGGTAGAGCGCAACCTTGCCAAGGTTGAGGTCGCGAGTTCGAGCCTCGTCGTCCGCTCCAGTGAAAAGCCCCCGGCCGCGGCCGGGGGCTTTTGCGTTGCCCCGCGCTTCGGGACTCGCACGTTGCCCCCGGATCTCTCCGGAGGCTCGCGCGTCACGGCCGGGCTACGCCCAGCTCGACCCCGTCAGACGCTCGTACGCCTCCACGTACTTCGCCCGGGTCGCCTCGACCACGCGCTCGGGCAGCGCGGGCGGGGGCTGCTCGCTCCCCCGGTCCCAGCCGGACTCGGCGGAGGTCAGCCAGTCGCGCACGAACTGCTTGTCGTACGACGGCTGCGCGCGGCCCGGCTGCCACTGGTCGGCCGGCCAGAAGCGGGAGGAGTCCGGAGTGAGGACCTCGTCGGCCAGGACCAGGGTGTCGCCGTCGAAGCCGAACTCGAACTTGGTGTCGGCCAGGATGATCCCCCGGTCGCGGGCGATGTCCCGGGCACGGGAGTACACGGCGAGCGTGGCCTGGCGCAGCTGGGCGGCGGTCTCCGCGCCGACCTGACGGGCCACTTCCTCGTACGACACGTTCTCGTCGTGCTCGCCGACCTCGGCCTTGGTGGCCGGGGTGAAGATCGGGCCGGGCAGCTCGGAGCCGTCCACCAGGCCCTCGGGCAGGGCGAGGCCGCACACGGTCCGGGACTCGTTGTACTCGACGAGGCCCGAGCCGGTGAGGTAGCCGCGGGCCACGCACTCCACCGGGATCATCTTCAGGGACTTGCAGACCAGCGTGCGGCCGGCCCAGTCGGCGGGGGCGCCCTCGGGCAGCTCGGTGCTGATCACATGGCTGGGCGCCAGGTCGCGCAGCCGGTCGAACCACCACAGCGAGAGCTGCGTGAGGACACGGCCCTTGTCGGGGATCTCGGTGGGCAGGACCCAGTCGTAGGCGGAGATGCGGTCGCTGGCGACCATCACGAGGTCGCCCGCCTCGTTCTCGTACAGCTCGCGCACCTTGCCGGTGTGCAGGTGCACCAGGCCCGGAACCTGAGTCGGCTCGGGCTTTTCTACGAATCCGGACACGGTTCCTCCCCGGAGTTCTGTCCAATGGCTCGATTGTCCCGTATCGGACATGGACCACCGACAGGGGGTCAGTCACGCTTGCAGATGCGGTCCAACAGGTTCGCGGTGGCGCGCTGGATCCGGGTGTCCACATGCCCCGGGCGGTCCAGCGCCGGGGACCAGGCGAAGGTCCCGGAGGCGAACACCAGGGCGCCCGAGGGGGCGCGGTAGAGCGAGGTCTCCTGGTGGCGCAGGGCGCCGTCGCTGTCGGTGTAGGGGGAGTGGGCCAGCAGGACGCGGTCCTCGTGCTCGGGCAGCGGGGTGCGCGGGAAGTAGCGGTCGGCCTCGCCGGCCACCAGGCCCTCGATCTCGTCGCCCTCGTGCGCGCCGGTCGCCTCCCACAGCCAGTGGCCCGCCTTGCGGACCACCAGCGGGTGCGGCTCGGGGACGCGGCCCGCGTACTGGATGCCGACCAACTGCTGTTCGGGGCGGTCGATCTCGCGCCAGAGCACCGGCTTGCCCGGGCCCTTGCGTTTGCGGCAGGTGAGCAAGCGGTCGGGGACGCCGGACGGGGCGGGAGCGAGCTCCACCTGCCAGTACATGGTGTTGGCGGAGAGGAAGACCAGCGAGGTGCCGTTCTCCCGGGCGAGCTCGACGGTGCGGCGCATCTGCGACGACCAGTACTCGTCGTGGCCGGGGAAGACCAGGCCCCGGTAGCGGGTCGGGTCGACGCGGCCGGCGTGCAGATCGCGGGCGTCGGCGTAGGCGAGGTCGTAGCCGTAGCGCTCGGCCCAGCGGATGAAGTCGTAGGCGTGGCCGACGTGCAGGGGCAGGCCCGCGCCCGCGTACGGGCGGTCGAAGGAGACCGTGGTCGCGGCGTCGGCCTCGCCGAGCAGGCGGCCCCGGTCGTCCCAGGCGTGGTAGAGGCTGGCGCCGGTGTGGCCGTCCTCGGGGTAGAGGTTGTAGGCCTGCCAGGTGATGTCGGGGAGCAGCAGGAGCAGGTCCGCGGGGTGGTTGTCGCGGATCGTGAACGGCACGTGGGAGCGGTATCCGTCGACGGTGGTCAGGACGGCCACATAGGCGCCGATGCTCCAGTACGAGGGGACCTGCAGCCGCCAGGACAGCCACCAGTGGTGGCAGGAGACGGTGCGGTCGGCGGCCAGCGGCGCGGGCTGGACGATGCCGGAGAGGCGGGGGCTGGTGGTGATCTTGCTGGCGCCGTCGCCGCCGTAGTGGCCGATCCGGTAGATGTCCACGCTGAACTGCTGGGGCGGGTCGACGGTGATGTGGAAGTCGACGGCCTCGCCGGGCGCGACCGCGCCGGTGGAGGTGAAGCCCTTGATCTGGCGGTGCACGTCGTCGGCGGCGCGGGGGCCGCCGGAGGCGCGTGGCGCGGGCACGCGGGGGTTCTCGCCGGTGGGCTGCTGCCGGCTCGGATCCACGTACCAGGGGACGACATGGCCCGTGTCGTCGAAGTAGGTCTCGCTTCCGCGCAGCCAGGGGACCGGGCCCTGGCCGAAGGGGTCCGTGACGGCGTGCGCGAGTGCTCCCGACTCCCAGCGTCGGATCTGCTCCGATCCCATGGTCGCTCCCCTCCCTCGGGCCCCCGTGATGTGTGCAGTGACGTTCGTGCGGTGCCGTGTGTTCGTGTGGTCCCGTGTGTCTCGTGCGTGCGGTGTCGATGGGCACGGCCGGGGCGGTTGTCGTGCTCCTGTCGTATGTCGCAAGCCCTTGCCATGCGCGCGATCGATCCCAGCACATCACATAACGCACGCGCGCGGTCACTATTCGTTGCGAATTGACCTGAAGTGGAAGTTCTCCCTCCGTTACCGTCGGCGTTTACCGAGGTCAGACGAGTCGAACCGGCTTCTCCGGGCGTATCCCTGACTCGATCAGCCAGGCTCGCAGCGGGGCCGGGTCGCCGTCCTCGGTGAGGCTGAGGACTCGGGAGTTCAGATCGGCGGCTCTCTCGCCGTTGATCAGCAGAGACGGGCCGTCGAGCCAGTCGAGTCCGGGGGTCGCGCCGGCCGTGTCCATTGCGGCGCAACAGACCATTGCCGTGACGTGGTCGGCCAGCAGTTCGCGGGCCGTGCGTGGGGGCTGGAGCGGGAAGAGGGGCAGGGTGCAGTCGTCCCAGAGGGCGGTACCAGGCCCCTGACTGGACGCGCCCGCCCCGCCCTGCGCCGCGCCGACCGTCCCCGGGGCCTCCTCCCGGGCCAGCTCCGCACTGAGCCGAGCGGCGAGCGCGGCACCGCGCTGGTTCTTCATGTCCCCGAGCGCCTCGTCGTCGTGGCCGTACGACTCCGCGAGGGCCTCGTCGTCGTAGTCGCCCGGCTCCATGGGGGTGTGGTCGTGGCCGTCCCGCTTCGCGGGGGTCCGGTCGTAGCCGTCGGGCTCTACGGAGGCCTGGGCGTAGCCGTCCGGCTTCGCGGGGGTCGGCCCGGTGTCGACGTTCTCGTGGGGTGCGGCTGCCGCGGGGCCTGGAACGGGGTGGGGGTTGGTGGCGCCGGCGACTCCCCGGACGCCCGGGCCGGCGTCGGTAGCGTCGGGGCCGGAAGAGGAGCTGCGGTTGGCGGCCGTGCTCGTGTCGGTCGCGCGGGAGGGGCGGTCGGGGTCGGTGCCTGCCCCTTCCGCCGTGTAGTCGTCCCCCTCTGCCGCGCGCAGCCCGGCCTCCCGAGAGGGGTCGCCGAGGTCGCCGTCTGCTTCTCGCTCACCGCGCGTGCCCATCTCCGCGTTGGCTTCTTCGTCGCCGAGCGCGCTCAGGCCCGCGGCGTCGGCCTCCTTCGCACCGAAGGCGCTCGTCTGCACGCCGGACTCTCCCTCGCCGCGCGTGCTCATCCCCCTGCGGGCCTCCTCGCCACGCGTGCTCATCCCCCTGTCGGCCTCCTCCTCGGCATACGCACTGGTGCCCGCCCCCGCTGCCGTCCCCGGCAGGCTCGTGGTGTCTGTGGTGAGGGTGTCGTGGGGGGTGGCGAGGTGGTCGAGGACTCGGGAGAGGGTGGGGGCCGTCGGGTCGGGGGAGGTGGGGGTGTGGGTGGGGCGGGCGGCCAGGGAGTCCAGCACGCGGTGGAGGCGGGCCGCGTCGGTGCGCCACTTCCGGTCGACGACCTCCTCCGGGTACTCCTGCCAGTCGACCGGGGACCAGTCCGGGCCCTGCTCGGCGGGGCCGCCGTGGAACAGGCGGGCGGCGAGCAGGGACGCGGCCTCGTCCACCGCGCCGGGCTCCTCCAGCAGATCGCACGCGGGTCGCTCACCCAGGCGGGAGGCGAAGCCCTCGGCCAGCCGGTCGCGCCGGGACAGTTCGGTGAGCGCCGCCACCACGCCCGCGTCCAGCCGGGAGGGCCAGCGGCCCATCCGCCAGGCGGGGAGTGCGACCCGGGTCAGCAGCCGGTCCCAGCCGGCGTACGCCAGGCCGACCTGCTCCTGGGCGACGATCCGCAGCCCGTAATCCACAGCCTGTGCACGCTCGGCCGCCGCGGCGGCCACGCCCCGCTCCATCTCGGTCGCGTGCTCCCGGCAGCCGCGCAGCAACAGCCGGGCCACCCAGCCGACCCCCGCGAGCACCGTGCGCGAGACCGGGCCGCGTCCGGGCGCCGAGGTCACGGCCACCGCCGCGTCCAGCCCCCGTACGAAACGGCGGGCGGCGGCTATGTCCGGGTGCGCGGAGGGTCCCGTACCGGCTACGACCGGGGCCAGGACCGCGCGCAGCTCGCCGACCCGCATCCACCACAGGAACGGGGAGCCTATGACGAGCACGGGCGCGGTGGCCGTACGCCGGCGGGGGCGTCGCCCCAGGCCGGAGAGTTCGTCGTGGTGCTCGGGCGGGGGCGGGCCGTGCGCCGGGTGCGTACGGTCCTCCAGCCAGCTGTCGCAGTCCGGGGTGAGCGCTATGGCCGACGGCGCGGGGACGTCCAGGCGGTCGGCGAGGTCGCGCACCATGCGGTACAGGTCCGGTGCGGACTCCTCCGCGATGGGGACCGTCGGGCTCACGGCGGGACGGGCGCGGGCCACGACCAGGGCGATGCCCGCGGCGGCGGCCAGCACCAGCAGCGCGACCCCGCTCACGATCCAGCGGGCGGTGTCCCAGCCTCCGCCGAGGAGATGCCCGGTGGAGCCGCCGGCCAGCAGGATCACGGCCGCGGCCGCGGGCAGCAGGGCGACGGCCAGCGCCCGGCCGCGGATGCGCAGCACGGCGAGGGCCCGGGAGCGCGCGGCCTGCGCGCCCACCTCCACACCCACAACGGTCACGGCCGGTCACCCCCTCCCTGATGCCCTGGCTGTCCTGGCGTTGCTCACTCCCCCACTGTGGCACCCGCCAGTGACATCGCAATGCCGGTGGGCCAAGTGCCGGAACGCTTGCGCCGCACCCTAGTTGGGGCCTCGGCCCCAGTCAGCCGGATGGGGCATCGCTCACTCGATGGAATGGCTTTGGTCAGAGGTGGATGACTTACAGCAAGCATCAGGCCCCGGATTCCTCCGGGGCCTGACCTGGGCAGAAACCGGGCGGCACTAGACGCCGGCGGCCGCCTTCGCGGCGATGTCCGTACGGTGCTGGGAGCCGTCGAGGCGGATCCGGCCGACGGCGGTGTACGCCCGTTCGCGGGCCTCGGAGAGGTCCTTGCCGGTGGCCGTGACGGACAGGACGCGACCGCCCGCGCTGACGACGTCGTCACCCTCCTGCCTGGTACCGGCGTGCAGGACGTACGCGTGCGGGGCGTCCTCGGCGGCCACCTCGTCGAGGCCGGAGATCGGGTCGCCGGTGCGCGGGGTGTCGGGATAGTTCTGCGAGGCGACGACCACGGTGACCGCGGCGTCCTCGCTCCAGCGCAGCGGCTCCAGGTCGGCGAGCAGGCCGGTCGCGGCGGCGAGCAGCAGGCCCGCCAGCGGGGTCTTCAGACGGGCCAGGACCACCTGGGTCTCGGGGTCGCCGAAACGGGCGTTGAACTCGATGACCCGCACGCCCCGACTGGTGATCGCGAGCCCGGCGTAGAGAAGGCCGGAAAACGGCGTGCCGCGGCGTCGCATCTCGTCGACGGTGGGCTGCAGGACGGTCTCCATGACCTCGTCCACCAGCTTCGGGTCGGCCCAGGGCAGCGGGGAGTACGCGCCCATGCCGCCGGTGTTCGGGCCCTCGTCGCCGTCCAGGGCGCGCTTGAAGTCCTGCGCCGGCTGGAGCGGGACGACGGTGTCGCCGTCGGTGACGGCGAAGAGGGACACCTCGGGGCCGTCGAGGAACTCCTCGATGACGACCCGCTCGCAGCCCGCCGCGTGCTCCTTGGCGGCCGCCAGGTCGGAGGTGACGACGACGCCCTTGCCCGCGGCGAGACCGTCGTCCTTGACGACGTAGGGAGCGCCGAACGCGTCCAGGGCGTCGGCGACCTCTTCGGCGTTCGTGCAGACATACGAGCGGGCGGTCGGTACGCCGGCCCCCGCCATCACGTCTTTGGCGAAGGCCTTGGACCCCTCGATCCGCGCGGCCTCCTTGGAGGGGCCGAACGCCGGGATGCCCGCCGCGCGCACGGCGTCGGCGACTCCGGCGACCAGGGGAGCCTCCGGGCCGACGACCACGAGGTCGGCCCCGAGCTCTGTGGCCAGCGCCGCTACGGCCGCGCCGTCCAGGGCGTCGACCTGGTGCAGCTCGGCGACCCCGGCGATGCCGGCATTGCCGGGGGCGCAGTGCAGCGCGGTGACGTCGGGGTCGTGGGACAGGGAGTGGCACAGGGCGTGTTCGCGGGCGCCGCTGCCGATGACGAGGACCTTCACGGGGGTCAGCCTATCCGGCGTTCCTGCCGAGAGTCGGCGGGCGGGGATCCTGTACGTTCCCACAAGGGGACGCTCGCCCACCCGGCTCGCCTACTCGTTCGAGAACTCCTCCATCACCGTCGCGCCGAGCTCCCGCACGATGAGGTCGTGGCCGGAGAGCGCCGACTCGTCGAGGTCGGGGTCGTCGTCCTCGGGGATGTCGTCCTCGGGAGCGACCGGGGGCGGCTCGGGCGCGGCCGACGGCTGGGGTGCCGGGGCCGGGGCGGACGCCGGAGCCGGAGGCTGGGCCTGGGGAGCCGCGGGGCCCGGGTGCGAGGCGGCGGCAGGACGCGGGGCCGACGCGGCGCCGGACGGGGCGGGGGCGCCGTAACCGCCGCCGTAGCCACCGCCACCGCCGCCTCCGTAGCCGGAGGAGCCGCCGGTCGGCGGGGGTGCCGAGCCGCCCGACGGGTCGACGACGGCCTCGATCCGCCACTGCACGTTGAACTGCTCGGACAGCGACTGCCGGAGCACGTCCTCGCTGCCGCTGCTCGCGAAGTTGTCGCGGGCGCCGGCGTTGACGAAGCCGAGCTGGAGGGTGGTGCCGTCGAAGCCGACGACCTGGGCGTTCTGGCTGAGCAGGATCCAGGTGAAGCGGCGCCGGTTCTTGACCGCTTCCAGGATGTTCGGCCAGAGCATGCGGGGGTCGAGGCCGCCCGGGACAGGCGCGGCCGGGACCGGGGCCGGGGTCGGCTGGGGCGCGGTGGGCGCCGGGGCCGCGGCGGCGGCCGGAGGCGTCGCGGTCGCCGGAGTCGCCGGAGTCGCCGGAGCGGCCTGCGGCTGAGGAGGCTGTCCGCCGCCCGCCGGAGCCGCGGTGGGCCAGCCACCGGGCCGTCGGCCACCACCCGCGGGCGCGGCGGTGGGCCAGGCGCCGGGCGCCCCCGCGGCGGGAGCCTGCGCGGCGGCCGGAGCCTCGGGCCCGGGAGCCGGAGCGGTGGACTGGGCGGCGACGGCCGGTTCGCCGCCACCGGGACCGGCCGCCGCTCCGGCTCCCGCGCCGACACCCGGCCCCGTGCCCGGAGCCGCGCCGGTGGGCACGCCGGACGCCGCCGGAGCCGTAACCGACGGGCCGCCCGCCGGGCCGGCACTGCCCGCACCGCCACTCGCACCACTGCCCGGAGCGGCCCCCATCGGCCCGCCGGACGGAGCGCCCGCCCGCGCGGCCGCCCTGGCCGCCGCGGGGCCGCTGCTCGGCGGAACGGGCGCACCGCCGGACGGCATGCCGCCCGGGTGGGCCTCGGGCCCGGGGACGTACCCCATCGCCGGTGCCGCGCCGCCGCCGGAGAAGTTGACGCCGCGCTCAAGGCGGTCGAGGCGGGCCATGACGGAGCGCTCGTCGCCGTAGGCCGCGGGCAGCAGCACGCGCGCGCAGATGAGTTCGAGCTGGAGGCGGGGCGAGGTGGCGCCGCGCATCTCGGTCAGGCCCTCGTTGACGAGGTCGGCGGCACGGCTGAGCTCGGCCGCGCCGAACGTCCCGGCCTGGGCGCGCATCCGCTCCAGCACGTCGGCCGGGGCGTCGAAGAGCCCCTTCTCGACGGCGTCGGGCACGGCGGCGAGGATGACGAGGTCCCGCAGCCGCTCCAGCAGGTCGGCGACGAAGCGGCGCGGATCGTTGCCGCCCTCGATGACGCGGTCCACGACCTCGAAGGCCGCGGCGCCGTCTCCGGTGGCGAACGCCTCGACGACGGAGTCCAGCAGCGAGCCGTCGGTGTACCCGAGCAGGGAGGTGGCCATGGCATACGTCACACCGTCGGCAGCGGCGCCGGCGAGCAGCTGGTCCATGACGGACATGGAGTCACGCACGGATCCCGCGCCCGCCCGCACCACCAGCGGCAGCACCCCGTCCTCGACGGGGATCTTCTCCTTCTGGCACACCTCGCCCAGGTAGTCCCGCAGGGTCCCGGGCGGCACGAGCCGGAAGGGGTAGTGGTGCGTCCGCGACCGGATGGTGCCGATGACCTTCTCGGGCTCGGTGGTGGCGAAGATGAACTTGAGGTGCTCCGGCGGCTCCTCGACGACCTTGAGCAGCGCGTTGAAGCCGGCCGACGTGACCATGTGGGCCTCGTCGATGATGTAGATCTTGTACCGGCTGCTCGCGGGTCCGAAGAAGGCCTTTTCCCGCAGCTCACGGGCGTCGTCCACGCCACCGTGCGAAGCGGCGTCGATCTCGATGACGTCGATGGAACCCGGCCCGTTGCGGGCGAGGTCCTGGCAGGACTGGCACTCACCGCAGGGGGTGGGCGTGGGACCTTGCTCACAGTTCAGGCAGCGGGCCAGGATTCGCGCGCTGGTCGTCTTGCCGCATCCGCGCGGACCGCTGAACAGGTACGCGTGATTGACCCGGTTGTTCCGCAGCGCCTGCTGCAGCGGGTCCGTGACATGCTCCTGCCCGATGACCTCGGCGAAGGACTCCGGGCGATAGCGGCGGTACAGCGCGAGAGACGACACGCCTACGAGGTTATAGGCGCCCACTGACAACGTCCTCGCCCCAGGACGGTCAACGCCCCCGCCAACGCAAGCGCCCCCCACGCACCCGCCAGAGCCAACCTACCCTTGCTGCCTTCCGGCCCTGGGGGAGTTCAGTCAGATAGCGCCGCGTGAGGGGCTCCGCAAAGAGTACCTGATGTCAGCGGGCCGGAACGAGTTCGCGAGCACTCCTCTCGGTCATGTAATGTTTCCGGCGGAGGATTCGCCTAGAGGCCTAGGGCGCACGCTTGGAAAGCGTGTTGGGGGCAACCCCTCACGAGTTCGAATCTCGTATCCTCCGCCAGTGCCTCACCGGGCACGTTGTCGAAGGGCCCCGCTGTTCACAGTGGGGCCCTTCGACGTTGTCCGTCTCAGTTGGTCTTTTCTTCCGCGCCGAGCGGCGCCCAGAGCGCATCCCCGACTTGCTGGGCGACCTTGCGGAGCATGGTTCCCGTCACATGCATGTACCGGGCGCGCATCCGTGCCGTACGCCCGTGTCCCGGAGAAGCCGCTTCCAGACGTGAATGTGGTTCGGCGCTCAGACCGCGGCGCACGCCCCGGCGAGGTCTCCGGGCACGCCAATCGATCACCGTTCGTGTGTAGCCGCCCTCGGGCCTACAACATCACGAGGCGAGCTGCGACTCCCCGCTCGTATCGTGAAAAGAGACAGAGCTGCGGGCAAGGCAGGGAAGTCATGAAGGTACCGGCGATCGACTACGCGGCGGTGTTCCAGGCTCTTCCCGGGGCGGTGGCGCTAATAACCCCGCAACTGATCTACGCGGACGCCAACGCGGAGTTCTTGCGCCTGCGGGGCCTTCCACGCGAACAAGTGATCGGTCACTTCGTGCCTGAGGACCACCCCGAAAAAGCCCCCGCCGAGCCGCTCCTGCTGAGAGTTCTGGCGTCACTGCGCCAGGCGGCCGACACCGGTGAGCGCAGCGTCGTAGCGTTGCAACGCTACGAGAGGGAGGACCCCGATCAGCCCGGAGTGTGGCACGAGCAGTACTTCAACATGACCAACATTCCTGTGTTCGGACCGGATGGGCGGGTGGCGCTGCTGCTGCACCGGGCGGAGGACGTCACCGAACTCATCCGCGCCCGTGAAGTGGCCCTGGCCTTGCAGGAATCTATGCTGCCCGCCTTGCGCCCGGTCGGCCGGCATCAGGCGGCCGTACGCTACCGGCCCGCCGCCGAAGCACTGAATGTAGCCGGCGACTGGTACGACCTGGTCGACCTGCCCGGCGACCGCATCGCCGTCGCAGTCGGCGACGTCGTCGGCCACGGCCTGCCCGCGGCCGGCGTCATGGGACAACTGCGCAGCGCCCTCACGGCCGCCTCCCTCGTCGCCGAAGGACCCGCCCGCGCCCTGGAAGTCCTCGGGCTGTACGCCCGCACCGTCGACGGCGCCGAGAACACCACCGTGGCCACGGCTTTCATTGACTGGAAGAGCCGCACCATCACCTACAGCAGCGCCGGCCACCCACCACCCGCGCTCCTGCAGAGGGACAAGATCGTCGAGTTCCTGAACCAGGCCACCGACCCGCCCCTGGCCGCCCGCCCTCAGCACGCCCCCCGGATCCAGGCTGTCACGACCTTCCGCGAGGGCGCCGTTCTCGCGCTCTACACCGACGGCCTGATCGAACGCCGCGGCCAAGACATCGACACCGGCCTCGCCCGGCTCGCCGACTCCCTGGCCCACCACCAGGCAGACGACCCCGAAGCCCTCGCCGACGCCGTGCTCAACGACCTGCTTCCATCAGGCGACGCCACCGACGACACCGCCCTGGTCATCATGCGCCTGTGAATCCAGCCCGCTCCGTTCGCCGGCCCGTTTGTACCCCGCCGACTCATTCATCGACTTGGAAAGCGTGTTGGGGGCAACCCCTCACGAGTTCGAATCCCGTATCCTCCGCAGCCGCCTGAACAGGCGAAACGAAGTGCCGGACCGCTCATTGCAGTCCGGCTCTTCGGCATGCCCTGGTTGCAGTTCCGGTTGCATTTACAGGCGACATTTAGGACACATCCTCAAGCCGGAAGGGCGCACGCTCACGTCCTACAGGGCGACCGGCGCAGACCCTGAGGAGCTTTGACACCGAACGCAGTCATGCCCCCGCACCCCTCGATGCCTTATTCACCCATCACGGTTTGGCCTGCGGCGGCTCTGGTCTCGGCGGATCCACGCGGATCTGTCCATGGTCCCCGGACGATGTCGCGGTCATAGCCCGATCATCCGGACCTTGCCGCCGCACAGCCGGGTCATGTCATCGACATCCGACGTGAGGATGGCGACCGGGCCAGGCTGACGCAAGGCCGCTTCCGCGACGGTGGCGTCGATCGCGTACTTGTGTCCGTGCAGACCGGCGCCCTTGAGCAGTTGTGCCGCCGCCTTGGCCGCCGCCTCCGTGATCGGCTCCACCTTGAGCCGGGAGAGCGCCCATTGCAGTCGAGGCAGGTCCACCTCGGCGTGGCTCACCTCCACGATGGTGTTGGCGTTGACGCCAAGGTCCGCTCCCATGTCGTGGAACACCTGGAACATCGCCAGAACCTTCCGGTCCTGCGCCACCCAGGCCGACAGCCCCCCGCTGTCCAGGACGACGGTCTCGATGTGCCCGCTCACGCGCCGCTCGCGCCGCCGGCGGCCGACGTCGTACCGAAGATCCGCGCCCGCGCCTCGGCCAGCTCTTCCTCACTGAAGGCCCCGTGCTCGTCTGTGTGGCTGCGCAGGTCGGCCCCCAGGAGCTGGTGCCGGATCTGTCTGGCGACCGCTTCGGCCACGTAGCCGGAGATGTTGTCCGTGATCTTCTTCAGCTCCGCCACCTGCTCGGTGGGGAGTCGCGCTGTCTGTTCCCCGCAGTTGGTCCGAGCCGGCGGCAGTCGGGGCGACTGCCCGTTCGAGCGGGGGCCCAGCTGGGCAGTTGTACGACGCGCCAGTTCAGCGGGCCCAGTAGCGGTATGCCTCGATCCATTGCCAGCCCTCGGGGGCCGGTTCCGGCAGCGGCAGGTCCAGAATTCCGACGTCCTGTCGGACCGATCCCCGTGCGCAGCGTGCGACCACGCGCCCGTCCTCGGACAGATCGACACCGACCACGCTCACCTCGACGCCGAGAACAGTCGTGGTGAACGGCACGGCAAGGCTCTCCTCGATCATCGTGAAAAAGCCGGTGAGCTGCTCATCCTCGCCGGAGGCGTCGACGGTGGCCTCTTCGACCAACGCCTCCAGCGCGGCTGGGTCCCAGGTGCTCATGGCCGCACCCTAGCGCCGCACCGTACGGTTGGGGACCGGTGTGTTCAGCAGCGGCGTATCCGTCGTGGCGCCGTCGCCGGCAGTCAAGGCAAGGCCCGTGGTTGCCAGCGTGTGACGTTGCCTGGTGGGGTTCGGTAGTGAGCGGCCCAGGGGAGGGTCCGGCAAGCGACAGGGCGGAAGAAAGTGGCACGAGTCGTCGTACGAGAGCCGAGTACGGGCGCGAGGAGCGCACCGCCGCTGGCCCGGCAGGAAACATCCGCCTTAGTGAGGGAGCTGCTCGGCGCCGGCTGGGCGGCGGTGTTCCTGCCCGGTGAGCCCGCCCGCCTTGGGCGGCTGCTGCTGTGGAAGCCGACCGGGGCAGTTGCCGGAGACAGTATGGCGCCCGCCGGCCTTGAGACCGAGGTGGTGGAGCTCGTCCTGCCGCACGGCCGCTCGGTCAGGCGGCGCAGGGTCGAGGGTTACGCGCTGCCTGTCGCCGTCGCTGTCTCCGCCCTGGCCAGTGCGGAGCCGACGCATCCCTCCGGCGCCGCCTGGCAGGCCGCCACTCGCTTCGCGCTGCGGCTGCTCGCCGACGGCCGCCTCCACCCGGCCCTCACCCCCGCCGGCTACGACACCTGGCAGGTGGGTCCGATCACCGCCGCCCAGCGCCAGACGCTGGACGCCCTGGCCGCCGCCTTCCCGCCACACGCCCACTGCCTGCCCGAGCCTGGCCCTGCTCCGGTACGGATCGCCGAACCGGCTGCGCTGGTACGCCAGTTCTGCGACGCGGTCGCCGATGATCTGGTCCGTACGCCCGCCGCGCCGCTCGCCATGGGAGCGCTGCCGTATGCCTGGCGCGAGGCCCGCGCCGTGCCCACCTTGCGTGAATGGGCCGAGGAAAACCAGGCGGCACTCACCGCCGAGGTCGGTGTCTCCCTGCGCGTCGACGTACCCGAAGGACGCCGACGGCAGTTCCGGGCCGTCCTGCAACTGCACACCGCGGCGGATCCGGCGCTCGTCGTCGAGGCCGCACGACTCTGGAGCGAGCCGACGGAAGTGGAGCGGCTGCTCGGCCCACGCGCCGAGACCGAGACCCTTCTCGGCCTGCGCCGCGGCGCCCGCGCCTGGCCCCCGCTGCGGAGGCTGCTCGACGATGCCGCTCCCGATCAGCTCCGATTGACCGACGACGAAGCCTTCGATCTCCTTGGGGACGCCACGAACGCGCTGCGCGCGGCCGGTCTCGACGTGCACTGGCCGCGCCACCTGGTCAAGGCGCTCACCGCGACCGCGGAGATCGGGCAGCGCACCGCCCCCGGTTCCACCGCGGGCGGCCTGCTGAACGCCGAGGCCCTCCTCGACTTCCGCTGGCAGGTCTCCCTTGGCGGCGAGCCACTCACCGAGGCCGAGATGGATGCTCTCGCAGAGTCACGCCGTCCCCTCGTCCGGCTTCGCGACCAGTGGGTGGTCGCCGACCCGAAGCTGGTGGCCCGCGCCAAGCGCCGCCGGATGGAACCGCTCACCCCCATGGAGGCATTGAGCGCCGCGCTGACCGGCGAGGCCGAGCGGGACGGTGGCCGGGTCCCCTGTACGGCGGTCGGTGCGCTCGGCGACCTGGTCGCCCGCATCCGCGATCCCGAAGCCCGCACCCCCGTGCCCCAGCCCGCCGCCCTCAAGGCCACGTTGCGCGAGTACCAGAAGCGGGGCCTGGCCTGGCTGGCCGAGATGTGCGCACTCGGCCTCGGCGGCTGTCTCGCCGACGACATGGGCCTGGGCAAGACCATCACCTTGCTCGCTCTGCACCTGCACCGCCAGAGCGACCCCACCACCGCGGGCCCCACCCTTGTCGTCTGCCCGGCCTCCCTGCTCGGCAACTGGCAGCGCGAGGCGGCCAGATTCGCACCGCTCACCCCCGTACGCCGCTACCACGGCGGCGACCGCCACCTCAAGGACCTGGCCGGCGACGAGATCGTCCTGGTCACCTACGGGGTGCTGCGCCGCGACCGCGAAGTGCTTGCCGAGACAGCCTGGTCGCTGGTAGCCGCCGACGAGGCCCAACACATCAAGAACCCCTACGCCGTCACCGCCCGCGAACTGCGTGCCCTGCCCGCCCGCGCCCGCGTCGCTCTCACCGGCACCCCCGTGGAGAACAACCTCTCCGAGCTGTGGGCACTGCTCGACTGGACCACCCCCGGGGTCCTCGGCTCACTCACCGCCTTCCGCGACCGGCATGCCCGCGCCATCGAGGCGGGCGAGGATCCCGAGGCAGCCGAGCGCCTGTCCCGTCTCGTACGTCCCTTCCTGTTGCGCCGCAAGAAGTCCGACCCCGGCATCGCGCCCGAACTGCCGCCCAAGACCGAGACCGACCACGTCGTCCCGCTGACGGCCGAGCAGACCAGCCTGTACGAGGCACAGGTCCGCGAGACCATGGCGAAGATCGCGGAGTCGGAGGGCATCGCCCGACGCGGTCTGGTACTCAAGCTGCTCACCGCGCTGAAGCAGATCTGCAACCACCCCGCCCAGTATTTGAAAGAGCACAGCCTGCGCCAGTCCACTCCCCTGCGGGGCCGCTCCGGCAAGCTCGACCTGCTCGACGAACTTCTCGACACCATCATCGCCGAAGGCGAATCCGTGCTGGTCTTCACGCAGTACAAGCAGATGGCGGCTCTGTTGGAGAAGCATCTCGCCGAGCGCGGCGTCCCCACTCTCTTCCTGCACGGTGCCACCCCCGTCGCGCGGCGCGAGGAGATGGTGGACCGCTTCGAGCGCGGTGAAGTGCCGGTGTTCCTGCTGTCGTTGAAGGCGGCGGGCACCGGACTCAATCTCACCCGCGCCACTCACGTCGTGCACTACGACCGCTGGTGGAACCCGGCCGTCGAGGACCAGGCCACCGACCGCGCCTACCGCATCGGCCAGGACAAACCCGTCCAGGTACACAGGCTCCTCGCGGAGGGAACCGTGGAGGACAAGGTGGCGAAGCTGCTCGAAGCCAAGCGCGCCCTCGCCGACGCCGTCGTCGGCTCCGGCGAGGCAGCCCTGACCGAACTGTCCGACGCCGACCTCGCCGAACTCGTCGCCCTGGGAAGGCAGTCGTGACCCCCGCCGTCCCCGGCCCGCGCCGTGCGCCCGCCCGCGGCAAGCGAGCCTTCGCCGCGACCTGGTGGGGCCAGGCATGGGTGGCCGCCCTGGAGGACTCCACCCTGGACGCCGGACGGCTCTCGCGCGGACGCACCTACGCCCGCAAAGGCATGGTCGGCCCGGTAACTGTCGCTCCGGGCAAGGTCAATGCCGCTGTCCAGGGCAGCCGCCCGCGCCCGTACCGCTCCTCAGTCCACCTGCCCGTCCTCACCGACCCCCAGTGGGACACCCTGCTCGACACGATCGCGGCCCGCGCCGGACATCTCGCAGCTCTTCTCGACGACGAGATGCCCGCCGAACTCGTGGACGACGCCCGGCACGCGGGCGTCCCACTGCTGCCACTGCCCACCGAGCTCGATCCGGAGTGCTCCTGCCCCGACTGGGGATACCCCTGCAAGCACGCCGCCGCGCTCTGCTACGCCATCGCCGCCACCATCGACACCGACCCGTTCGTGCTCTTCGCGCTGCGCGGCCGCGGTCGCGAGGAGGTCTTCGCCCAGCTGCGCGCACGCCGAACGGCAGCACAGGAGACGGCCGGCCCACCGGCACCGGCCGGCGTCCCGGCCGCCGCTGCGTACGCCCACTGGGCCGAAGAGCCCCCCGAACTGCCCGAACTCCCGGGACCCGCTGCCCACACCACAGCACTGCCCGTCGCCCCGCCATCCGGCACCGGCCTGGCCGCCGAGGACCTGGAACGCCTCATGGCCGACGCCACGGCGCGCGCCGCCCGGCTCCTCACGGGCGACACCGCCGACCTGCACCTGACCCAGCACCAGGACGCCGTCCGCATCGCCGCAAGCAACCCAGGACCCCAGTGGATCCACCACCTGATCCAGAACACCGGCACCAAACCCACTGCCTTCGCACGCCTCACCCGCGCCTGGCGCCACGGCGGCCCCACGGGCATCACCGTCGCCGAACAGCCCTACGCCCCCGACCCGACGGTGATGAAGGCCACCCGCATCGCCCTGGACGCGGCCCTCGCCGAGATGACCGACTCCCCCACACACCTCAGAACCTGGCGCAACCGCCTCACCCTCACCCACCACGGCATCCAGCTGCGTCTGGGGCCCGACGCCCGCTGGTACCCCTACCTCCAGGACGACGACGGCGAATGGTGGCCCGCGGCACCAGCCGACAGTGACCCGGTCACCGCGCTCACCGCGGCCTGGTCGCAGAACGGGGAGTAAGGAGGCGACTCCCCGCTGACCAGGAACCACGAGCAGAAGCCGGGCAGAATGTGGTCCGGCCCTCTGGCGTTTGCCCGTCTCGGTTTCCGTCTCAGGCGGATTCCCAGCGCAGCCCGGCTTCGCGGTTCCTGACCGCGCGAACCTGGACCGGCCAGCGCACCATCGACCTGCACGACCTGCGGAGCGTGCGGACCTGGAAAGAGGCCCGTCGAGGAGGCGCCGCCACGTACCCCGCGGCCTCTCCGCCCTTCGCTCCCTGCTCTCCATGGAGCGAACCTGCCTGCTGATCATCGGACCGATGATGATCTCGGCAGTCATCGCCTCCCACTGAGCCGGCTCGTGCGGCAGGCCAGTCAGGAACGCCCGTCCAAGTCGTCCGGTGCGGACTCGGTGTCTGCGGATGCCTGCGGTAGATAGCCGTAGTACTGCATCCGCTCACGCTGGATCAGGTGACCCACGACGTTGATCGCCAGCGCGGCCAGGGTGGAGTACAGGACCGGCAGGCCGATCTCACCGAAAAAGTGCCACGCGACCAGAAACCCGAACAGGGTGCATACCGGTATGGAGATTGCCGGATACCGCACCATCCACAGGAGCGATGGGCTCGGAGGGCCCGTTCCACCCAGGACCCAGTCGGCACCCTGCGCCCGCCTCTGCGCCGACCGCCGCCAGGCGCGCGTCAACCGTGACACCGTTGCCCCTCCCCGCCCCTCTGATGGGGAGCGTCAGCCTAGACCTCGTGAGTCATATGCCGCCCCAGTCGTGCCCGATCCAACGAGGAGCCGCGGCCGCACCGAGGATCGTGGCATGATCCGCTCGCGCGGCACGGAGCCGCGTCGACGATCTTCCGAGGAGGGCGTTCGTCATGGGCGCTTACGGGTGGGCCGCTCTCGGAGCTGCCTTGACGATCACGCTGATACCGGGCGGAGCGGCAGTCCTCCGTGGCCGGCTGCTCCCTCGGTTCAGGGGCCGAGTCGAGTCTCCCCGGATCTGGGGGCTCGGCGTCATCCTGATGGGGCTCGGGTTGTCGATCGAGCTTCTCGCCGCCCATCGGCACGACGACATGGTCCGCAACATCGCGGGATTGACGGGCATCTGCATCCTGATATGCGGCTTCTGCCTTGAAAAGTGGGCGCGGCTGCCCGGCCGGCTCAGCCGGTCGTAGGCAGGCACGCCGCCGACCTCCGCCGGCCCACCGGTGTATGTCTCGGTTCACTTCTCGGTGTGGTGGAGTGGGCGGCATGACCGACATCGAGAAGATCACGGTGCCCGACCTTCTGCGGGGGTATCCCGGGGTGGCCTTCGGCGGCTACATAGCCGGTGTGCTCGCCGGGCGGGCGGCGGCCAAGACCGTACGGGTGGACTTCCGGCGGCCGACCCCGGTGGAGGTACCCGTGGGGCTCGCGCAGACCGCCGACGGCGGGGCCGTGCTGACGGGTGCGGACGGGGTGCTCGCGCTGGCCACGCCCGACGAACTGGACCTCGACGTCCCCGAACCGCCCTCCTGGGACGAGGGGGCGGCCGCGGCCGAGGCGTACCGCGCGGCTCCGCCGGAGGGAACCGTGGACTGCTTCGGGTGCGGGCTCGACCGCACGCCCGACACCGGGCTGCGCCAGCACTGCGGGATCGTGCCGGGGCGGGATCTGGTGGCCGCCGCGTGGACGCCCGGGCCCGCGCTCGCCGACGCGGAGGGAATGCTGCGGCCGGAGCTGGTGTGGGGAGCGCTCGACTGCCCCGGGAACGCGGCCGGTCGGCTGGTGGGAGGGCTGCGCGAAGGGGCGGTGACGGCCTCGATGACGGCACGGCTGCTGCGGCCGGTGCCGGTTTCCTCGCCGCTGGTCTCGTTCGCGTGGGTCCTCTCGCAGGAGGGGCGCAAGCACCGGGTGGGGGTCGCCCTGGCCACGGCGGGCGGCGACCTGTGCGCCTTCGCCTCGGCGCTGTGGGTGGACCCCCGATAGGGCCGGTCAGGTGCCCGGGCGGGGCGCTCTCAGGTGCCGGCGCCGGGCCAGTTCCTCGTCGTCGACGAGCGTGAGCATGGGCCGGCCCGGCTCGCACAGCATGGTGACGACGAAGCGGCTCCAGGAGTCCGTACGGTTGTTTCCGTCCTGGTAGTGGATGACATCACCGCCGGGCTCCCAGAACGCCTCCCCGGCCTTGATCACCCGCTCGGGCTCGCCTTCCAGCTCGAAGAGCATCTCGCCCTCCAGGACGTAGCCGAAGGCGGGGCCCGAGTGCCGGTGCGGCGGGGTGCCGGGGTCGCCGGGCGGGAACTCGACGAGAGCCGTCATCGCCTCCACCCCCTCCGGCACGAACGGCGGTTTCGCCGACTGGAGCACGGTGAGCGCGTTCTTCCACGCTTCCGAGCGCGGTCCGCTCTCGGCGCTGCCTGCCGCCGACTCGTTCCTCGACATGGTGAGGCCTCCAGGGACGGGCCGAACGGTTCAGGAGAGCCAGTCGCTGTAGTGCGTGGGGGCGATACGGGCCTCGCCCTTGGGGACGAGCACGTCGCCGGGGACGGAGGCGAAGAAGCCGGCGGTCTCGTCGGTGACGACCGTGCGGCCGTCGGGGTGCGCGTCCAAGGTGATCCGGCCGAGGTCGTCGAGGGGGAAGACATCGGGTCCGGCGACCTGGAGGGTGCCGTTCAGCGGGGTGCCGACGGCGACCTCGGCGACGGCGTCGGAGACGTCCTGGGCGGCGATCGGCTGGATCGGGGTGGAGGGCAGGTGAACGGTGTCGCCCTCGGTGGTCCAGGACAGGACCCCGTCCATGAACTCCATGAACTGGGTGGCGCGGACGATCGAGTAGGGGATCGGCCCGTCCTTGAGGAGGTTCTCCTGGAGAGTCTTGGCCCGGTAGTAGACGAGGTCGGGCACCTGATCCGTGCCGACGATCGAGAGGATGACGGCGTGGCCGACCCCGGCCTTGTGGGCGGCCGCCAGGATGTTGTCCATCGAGGTCTGGAAGAACGCCGTGGAGGCGTCGTCGAAGGTCGGGGAGTTCGTCATGTTGACGACGACGTCGGCGCCGGCCACCGCCTCCTCCAGGCCCTCGCCGGTGATCACGTCGACGCCCGTGGACATGGAGTGCGGCACGGCCTCGTGCCCGGCCGCGTTCAGCTTCTGCACGACCTGCGATCCGATCAGGCCGGTACCGCCGAGGACTGCGAGCTTCATGGTTCACCTTTCGTCGCACGGTGCCACGTCACGCCCTCCAGGTTGCGACGGTGTGATGCCCGGCGCACCCCGACCCGTGCGCCCCGATTGAGCCGCTGGGCTGTTGCCGGGGCCCCCGACGGCCGTGTTTGCGGTTGCGGAGAGGGTGGGCGTGTTCCTCTGAAGGTCATGATCCAGAAGGAGGAGCCGCTGCATGTCCGCCCATAAATTGGTTCTGGCCGGCCTCGTGGCTGCCGCCGTGACGACGCTTCCGGCGTCCCCCGTTCAGGCCCAGCCCCGGGGCCACGCCGCCTCCGCGTCCACGGTCGCGTCGGCGAACTGCTCCGCCGCGGCGCTCGTCAGGGCGATCAACGCGGCCAACGCCTCGCCGGGCCCCAGCACCATCAGGCTCGCCCGCAAGTGCGTCTACCGGCTGACCACGCCCGCCCCCAACGACCCCGCCAACGGCCTGCCGACCATCCGCAGCGACATCAGGATCGACGGCCAGGGCGCGACGATCACCCGTGCCAAGGGCGCTCCGAGGTTCCGCATCCTCGCCGTCGCCGAGGGCGGCACGCTGACGATCAGCAGGGTCACCATCACCAACGGCTCGGCGACGGACTGCCCGCTCTTCCCCGGCCAGGCGGTCTGCGGCGGCGGCATCTCCAACTTGGGCACGCTGAACGCGGCCAACATCACCGTGCGCTACAACACCGCCACGTCCAACCTCCCGGCCGAGGGCGGCGGCATCGACAGCGACGGCAGGGCCACCCTCACCGACGTCGACATCAGCTACAACACCGCCCGCTACACCGGCACCGAGGTGGGCTCCGCCGACGGCGGCGGCCTCGCCAACGACGGGCTGCTGACGGTGCGGCACAGCCTGGTCGCCGGCAACTCCGTCAGCGTCACGCCGAACACAGGCAGCTTCGCGTTCGGTTCGGGTCAGGCCTCCTTCGCCGACGCGCGGATCGAGCGCAGTACGTACGCCGGCAACCGCGCCATCGCCACGGGCGGCTTCGCGCGCGCCGCGGTGACCGTCGCCGACCCGGCCACCCTGACCGTCGACGACACCGTCGTGCGGGACAACACGGCCGAGGCGGCGTACGGCGAGGCCCAGGGCGGCGCGATCGCGGGCAACGCCCATGTGACCGTGACGCGCAGTCGCATCACCGGCAACCAGACCGTCGCCCCGCACGGCATCGCGCGCGGCGCGGGGCTCAGAATCCCGCTGATGGGCGTGCTCCGCCTCAGCGACACCACTGTCAGCAACAACACGGCCCGCGCCACGGGCAGCGACGGCCGCGCCGAGGGCGCCGGCATCGACAACCCGCTCGGCGGCAGCGTGACGGTCGTACGGTCCTGGATCACCAACAACACCGCCTACGCCCCCCAGGGCATCTCCCGGGGCGGCGGGCTCTTCAACGCCATCGGCACGAGCACCCTGACCGACAGCTCCGTCACCGGGAACAGGGCCGGCGACGGCGGTGGCATCTTCAAGGCGTCCGGCACCGTCACGCTGAACAACACCGCGGTGCGGCGCAACGTCCCGAACAACTGCAGCCCGGCGGGCAGCGTCCCCGGCTGCTCGGGCTGACGCCCGGCCGAGAAGGCCGAGCAAGGCAACCGGCCCTCGAAGCGACTCACGGCCGCGCGCGGTGCGCCCGTCACGGACACCGCGCGCGGCCGAAGACCCGAAGGCATGTCCATCCCCCGCGAGAGGAGCAACGGTCATGGACTTCAAGCTTGAGGTAATGGAGATCCCGGTCGCCGACGTGGACCGGGCCAAGGAGTTCTACAAGGGGCTGGGTTGGCGCGAGGACGCCGACTTCACCACCGGTCCGGACTTCCGCGTGGTGCAGCTGACGCCCCCGGGCTCGCCGGCGTCCGTCATCTTCGGTACGAACGTCACTGCGGCCGCTCCGGGATCGGCCCAGGGCCTGATGCTGGTCGTCGACGACGTCGAGGCGGCGCGGGCCGACCTGGCCGACCGCGGCGTGGCGGTGAGCGGAGTGTTCCACGACGCCAGCGGGGTGTTCCACCGCGCCGGAACGGAGACCCGGGTGGACGGGCCGGCTCCGGACCGCCAGAGCTACTGCTCGTTCCTCTCCTTCGACGACCCGGACGGCAACGCCTGGCTCGTGCAGGAGGTCACCACCCGGCTCCCCGGACGCTGACCGACCGGCTACCGCGCGATCCGCACCGGCTTCGACACGGTCACCTGGTCCAGGTCCGACACCCGCACCGTCACGTTCATCGTCCAGGTCCCGGCCATGGGCAGGTTGAGGGAACCGGTCCCCCAGTAGCCGCCCTTGTCGGTGACCCGGGCGTCGATCGGGCCGATCTTGCGGGCGGGGAGGGTGAAGGAGACGCGGAGTTCGGGCACGGCGGCCAGGCCGCCGTCGGGGCCGTAGATCACGGCCTGCACGGAGTTGCGGCCCACCCGGCCGGGGTCCAGGGTGATCTGCACCTTTCCGCCGGCGTTCGCGACCCGGAAGGGGACGTTCGTGACGGAGGCGACCGGTATGCCGGCCGTCGGCCCGCCGGACCGAGCCGCCTCGGCCTCCGCCCGGCCCGGCAGCGTGCCGGTGAGGATCGTCGTGATCACCAACACCGCCATGCCGACCGTCACTTCGGCCAGCACGGAGCGGCGCAGACCACGCCGGTACGGGTCGTCGCCCGAGGGCGGGACGTCGGCGGACGGGGCCTCGGCGGCATGGGCGGAGGATCCCGCCGACGGTCCCCCGACCAGCTCCGGAACCCGCTCCCGCGTCGTGGCCTTCGTCGTCGCCAGCCGGGCCGTCAGGCGCCGTGACAGGCCCGCCGCCGTGAGCAGCAGCGCCACCGCGGCCAGCTTGACGATCAGGAGCCTGCCGTACGAGGTGTCGGTCAGCGCGTCCCAGGAGCCGAGACCGCGCCAGGACTGGTAGACGCCGGTGACGACCAGGACGGTCACGGCGGCGAAGGCGAGCCGGGAGAAGCGGGCGACCACGGCAGGCGGTACGGGACCGGCGGCCCGGTACAGCGTCGCCAGCAGGGCCGTCAGGCCGCCCAGCCACACCGCCATCGCGAGCAGGTGCAGCACGGCGGAGGTCATGGCCACCGGCACCTGGATCCCGGCCGAGGCGTGCTCGGCGGCCGCCCAGGTCAGGGCCAGGCCGACGGCGAGCACGGCCGTCAGGGCGAGGACCGGTCCGGATCGGCGCTCCAGGCGCTCCTGTCGCTCCAGGCCCGGCAGACGCTTCAGGCGCAGCAGCACGGCACCCACCACGAGCAGCAGCGCCAGGCGGGCCAGCAGGGCCAGCCCCGGACGGCTCGTCAGCGTCCGCTCCAGTGCCGCGAGGTCGAAGGCGGTCGCCGGGCCCGTGCCCTCCTCGTAGGGGGCGCGCAGCACCAGCAGGACCACGGTGGCCGCGAGCAGCGTCCACCACCCCGTCAGGACCGGCCCGCGCAGGGGTCCGGCCTCGGGCGGGCGGCAGACGGCGAGGAACGTCACCGTGCCGATGAGCAGGGCGAGGGCGAGGTAGGCGGTGTAGCGCGCGATGTCGTACAGGCTGCTGGTGGCGGGGTCCTCGACGGCGCCGGTGCTCGCGGGCACGGTGGTCGCGGACGGCTTGCCGACGGAGAAGGTGAAGGCGCCGGAGATCGGGTGGCTGTCCGCCGAGACGACCCGCCAGGCCACGGTGTAGGTCCCGGTGCCGAGCCGGGCGGGCAGCGTCACGCGGGCGGTGTCGGAACCGGCCTCGCCGTGCCCGGGTTCGCCGATGCGGACCTGTCGGTTGTCGGGGTCGTAGACGCGGAAGGAGTCGTCGAGCAGGCCGACGGACTCGGTGAAGGTCAGGGTGACGGACCCGGGGGCCGACTTGAGGACGGTTCCGTCGGCGGGGTCGCTGCCGCGCAGGGCGGCGTGCGCCGAGGCGCGGCCGGCGCCGCCGAGGAGGAGCAGGACCAGCACGGCGCCCAGCAGCACCAGCCCTTGGACGCGCCGGACCCCACCGGGGCCACCGCAGAAGACGCCGCTCAAGCCACCACGCCACCCTTCGCCCACGTCACCGCTCCGTCTCGGGACTCATGTGCTCTCGCACTGGTACGGACGATCCGCCCGCCGCGCTCACCATGGGGGCCGCGCGGACACTCCGCCGTCCACCACAAGGTCGTGGCCGGTGATCCAGGAGGCGAGCGGGGAGGCGAGGAAGACGCAGGCGTCGCCCACGTCCTCGGGGCGGCCCAGCCGGCCGGTGGGCACCGCCGCCCGCCAGCGCCGTACGCCCTCCGGCCAGGCCTCGGCCAGGCCCTCGCGGTCGATCAGGCCGGGCGAGACCGTGTTCACGCGGATGCCGTCGGGGCCGTACTCCAGCGCGGCCGAGCGGGCGTGCATGACGACGGCCGCCTTGGACGCGCAGTAGTGGGCGTGTCCGGGTGCCGGGTGGGCGGCCTCGACGGATGCGATGTGGGTGATGCTGCCGCCGCCGTGCCCGCGCATGACCTCGGCGGCGGCCCGGGTGCAGAGGAAGACGCCGGTCAGGTTGGTGTCGAGGACCGTGCGCCAGTCGGCCGCCGACATGCCGGGCAGCGGGTGCACGGGCTGCACGCCCGCGTTGTTGACCAGGGCGGTCAGCCGCCCGCCGCCCCACTCGGTGGCCTCACTGACCATCCGCCGGCACGCGTCCTCGTCGGTGAGATCGGCGCGCACCACGACGGACCGGCCGCCCGAGTCCCGGATGCGCTCGGCCACTTCGCGCGCCGCCGCGACACTCGTACGGCAGTGCACGGCGACCGCCGCGCCCTCCTCGGCGAACCGCAGCGCGATCCCCCGGCCGATGCCCTTGCCCGCGCCGGTCACCAGGGCGGTCTGTCCTTCGAGCAGTCTCGTCACGGTCGGCACAGTCGCGTGATCCGGGCGGCCTCGGCCGGGTAACGCGCCGTGAGCCGCGCCGCGTCCCCGTGTTCGTAGCCCTCGTAGGTGAAACCGGGCGCCATCGTGCAGCCGAAGAACGTCCACGCGCCGCCCGCCGCGATCCGCCCGCCCATCCAGGTGCCCGCCGGCACGGTGAACTGGAGGTGCTGGCCGGCCCGTACGTCCGGGCCGAGGACGGTGGTCCTCGACGTCCCGTCCGGGGCGAGGAGCAGGAGGTGGAGCGGGTCGCCGAGGTAGAAGTGCCAGACCTCGTCCGAGGGGAGGCGGTGCAGGGCGGAGTAGTCGTCGGCGGTGAGGAGGGCGACGATCGCCGAGCCTTCCGGGCGGCCGTCGGCCCGCTCCGGTCCCGCCCAGGTGCGGCGGAACAGCCCGCCCTCCCGCGGGATCGGCTCCAGGCCATAGGCGGCGACCAGCTCGTCAGGAGTCACGCGGGAAGGCTACCGCCCGGGTGAGGAACAACAGTTGGGCGTGCTTCTCGGGCAAGTACACGTCCGGAATGTCGATTTCCGGCAGGACGACCTCCGGCCCCTTCTCGAAGCCCTGCCGCCGGAACCGGTCGACCGCCTTCTCGTTGCGCACGTCCGGGTCGACCACGACCCGGTGCCGGTCCAGGCCGCGCAGGGCGTACGTCAGGAAGGCCGCCAGCACCGCCGACGTCCAGCCCGGCCGCGCGCCGCCCGGACCGGCGGGCGCGAGCAGCAGGTGGACGCCGATGTCGCCGGGCTCGACGGCGTAGCACTCGCCGACCCGGTCGGCCTCGGGCTCGTAGGTCTGGAACAGGGCAGCGGGTTCGCCGTCCTTGACCACGAGGAAGGCGTGGTGGGTGTCGAGGGTGGCCATATGGGCGTAGATCTCCCGGACCTGCTCCTCGTCGAGGCCGTTCATGCCCCAGAAGGCGGCCCGTTCCTCGCTTGCCCAGGCGTGGATCACAGGGGCGTCGGCGGCCGCGTCCAGGGGCAGGACGCGGACGGTGCCGAAACCGTCGATCACCTGCTCGTGGACGGCCTCGCGGGCGTGGGCGTACGACTCAGTCATCGGTCTCCTTCTCCAAGTGGTCCCAGTCGGTGACGACGGGAACGAGCTCTCCCGCCAGCCACCGGGGCAGTTGGTCGCGGTGGTGCGGTGAGCCCGGGACCCCGGACGCGCCGAACGGCACCACCCAGCGGCTGTCCTCGCGCCGGGCCAGGTCCCAGACGTAACGGGCCGCCGGGCCGCGCGCGCTCAGATCGGTGAGACCGGGGACGGCCGAGGTGCACAGCACGCAGTCGTGGTCGCCGGCCAGGCCCGGTTCGTCGTACGACACGTCTGTCAGGGCCCGCCAGGGAGCGAGGCGGTGGGTGTCGCCCCAGGTGCCGGTGTGCGCGGCGGCCGTCTCCTCCACGGCCGCGCGGACCAGGGCGGGGCGGTCGACGCCGTACGACTTCTCGGCCCGCAGCAGCCGTTCGAGGGCGAGGCCGACTCGGGGGACGAGCGCGAGCCAGGGGAGCAGGACCTCCGGGTGGGCGGGAGGTTCGGTGAGCGGGGCGAACGCCGGGTGGGCGGCGAGGCGGCGGACGACCGCGCCGCGCAGCGCCGCGTAGGCCGCCGCCTCGGTGCTGTCCGCGTCCATGTGCCGGTCCCAGTTCAGGAGGCGGTCCCGGAGACGGGCGGCCTCGGGGGTGAGGTCGTCGAGCTCCGCCAGGCGGTCCAGGAGGGGCGCGGCGGAGGCGAGGTGGGTGTCCGTGTGGATCGCGGGCATGTCGGCGGCGGACCAGGTGCGGCGCCGGTCGAGGAGTGCGCGGATGCGGTCGGCGCGGTGCGGCGGGGCGAACTCGGTGCCGAGGGGTGCCGCCGGGCCGCGCTGATTGGCCATCACCGCGATGCCGTCGGCCAGGCCGGCCCGGGGCATCTCGTGCCAGCCGCGCCACTCGTACCCGGGCTCCCAGGCGGGCACCGGCCGCAGCCGGTTGGCCCGGTCCCGCACCGGCACCCGGCCCGCGACCCGGTGCAGCAGCCCGCCCTCGGTGTCGGCGGCCTGCACGACGTTGACGGGCTCGGCCCAGCCGTCCAGGGCCCGGTCCACATCGGCGACCCGCCGGGCCCGCAGCAGCGGAAGCAGGGCGCTGAAGCCGAGCTCCCCGGTGACGCGGGGCGGGAAGCGGAGGGCCAGAGCCAGGGGGGTGTCGGAGGCGGGCCCCGCGTCCAGACCCTCCGGGCCGCCCACGATCACCGGTCCCCGGTCCGTCTCGATCACCTCGACCTCGATCGGGGTCTGGCCCACCACCTCCACGGTCTCCGTGTGCCGGGTCGCGCGCCGCCAGGTGCCGTCGGGGCCGAGGGCCTCCACTCCCGCGCCCGTGCGGCGCAGGCGCTCGCGGTAGAGGTCCTGGTAGTCGGCCATGGCGTTGGTGATGGCCCAGGCGACCGTGCCGGTGTGGCCGAAGTGGGCGATGCCGGGGACGCCCGGGACGGCGAGGCCGAGGACGTCGAACTCGGGGCAGGAGAGGCGGATCTGCTGGTAGACGCCGGGGTCCTCGATGAAGCGGTGCGGGTCGCCCGCGATGACCGCCTGCCCGGTGACCGTGCGCTCGCCGCTCACCAGCCAGCCGTTGCTGCCCAGGGTGCCGGGGCCGTCCGCGGCGAAGAGGCCGACGGCGTCCGGGCCGAGGTGCCGCGCGACGTGTTCGCGCCAGAGCTTGGCCGGGAAGCCGGCGAACAGGATGTGCGTGGACAGCCAGACCCCGAGGGGGTGCCAGGGCTCCCAACGACCGGGGCGCAGACCGGTTCCCGCGAACTCGGGGGCCCGGCGGGCGCCTTCGGCCAGCCCGTCGTTCACCCCGTCCGCGTACGCCCGGACCCAGTCCGCCGTCTCGGGGTCCCGCCGCTCCAGGGCGGCGAAGCAGCGCCGGGCCGTGTCGTCGAGGCGGGCGCGGCGGGCGAACACGTCCCAGGACGCGGACGGCGCACCGAGGAAGGCCGCCGAGGTGCCCTGCGAGCGGTGCCGCTCGACCTCCAGCTGCCAGGCGCGGTCGAGGGCGGTGACCCGGCCTTGCGCGTGGGCGAGTTCGCGCGCGCCGTCCGCGCGCAGATGCGGGATGCCCCAGGCATCGCGGTAGATCTCGGCTGTCACCTGCACCCCCTTGTTTTAGGTTAGCCTTGCCTAACCGATCTCGGTGCATCGTACGCGGGTGTGGAGGAGTGCCGTGCCGCGGGGCCGCGGCGCGGACGGCCGAGCGAAACGGCGGGCGGCGCGGGATCATCGAGCCATGGATGTCACCCTGCACCTCGCCCAGGACCCCGAGGCCGACGCGCTCCTCGGCCGCAGTCCGCTCGCCGCGCTGACCGGGATGCTGCTGGACCAGCAGGTCCCGATGGAGTGGGCGTTCAAGGGTCCGGCGACCATCGCGCAGCGGCTCGGCGCCGACGACCTGGACGCGCACGAGATCGCGGCCCAGGACCCGGAGGCCTTCGCGGCGCTGCTCTCCGAGAAGCCGGCCGTGCACCGCTACCCGGGGTCGATGGCCAAGCGGATCCAGCAGTTGTGCCAGTACCTGGTCGAGCAGTACGACGGGGACACCGAGGCCCTCTGGCGGGACGTCAGCAGCGGGCCGGAACTGCTGAAGCGGCTGGAGAGCCTGCCCGGGTTCGGCAAGCAGAAGGCGCAGATCTTCCTGGCCCTGCTGGGCAAGCAGTTGGGCGTGCGGCCCAAGGGGTGGCGGGAGGCCGCCGGGGCGTACGGCGAGGCGAAGTCCTTCCGTTCCGTCGCCGACATCACCGGACCCGAGTCGCTGGCCAAGGTGCGGGCGCACAAGCAGGAGATGAAGGCGGCGGCCAAGGCGGCGAAGACCGCGGGGAAGTAACGCGGGGGAGCGCGGACACAACGCGGGGAACGGGCCGTAGCACCGGCCGGGCGGGGGGCGCCCGGCCCGGGCTCAGCCCGGTGTCAGCCGGGTGGCCCGCCTCAAGTGGCAGCGCGGACCGGGCCGGTCCAAGCATGGATCATGACCGAGCCACCGAGCAGCGGCTCCGCCCGAGGGCCGCACTACGACGACCGCCGGGTCCACGCCGGGCACCCCCCGGGCTCCGGCAGCCGGCACGAGCCCGAACCGCCCTTCGAGGGCCCTCTGCACGCCCTCTCCCGCGCCGCCTGGCAGGTCGTCCTGCTCACCGGCATCGCGTCCCTGATCCTGGGCGTCCTGGTGCTGATCTGGCCCGGCCCCTCGCTGCGCGTGGCCGGCTTCCTCTTCGGGCTCTACCTCCTCATCAGCGGTGTCTTCCAGTTGATCGCCGCCTTCGGCACGCACCGGACGACCTCGCTGCGGATCCTGGCCTTCATCAGCGGCGCCCTGTCGATCCTGCTGGGCCTGTTCTGCTTCCGCGGCCCCATGCAGTCGATCCTGCTGCTCGCCCTGTGGATCGGCATCGGCTGGCTGATCCGCGGGATCACCCAGACCCTGGCCGCCGCCTCCGACCACGCCGTGCCGGCGCGCGGCTGGCAGATCTTCCTCGGGATCGTCACCTTCGTCGCCGGGATCGTGCTGATCGTCTCGCCGTTCGAGTCGGTCGCCGTCCTCACCGTCTTCGTCGGCGTCTGGCTGGTCGTGGTCGGCATCGTCGAGATCGTCACCGCGTTCCGGGTCCGTGGGCACGCCGACCAGATCCCGCGGGCGCTGTGAACCCCGCGCGTACGCCGTGCGAGCGGAATCCGGCGCCGCCGCGCTGAACGCCGTACACCCGCCGGGGAGATGACCTTGCATGAGCGCCACACGAAGCCTCGCGCGCGGCCGCGGACTCCCGCGCGACCGCGCCTGGCTGCGGGCGCTCGTGCTGCTGCTCGTCCTGCTGGTGCCGGGGACCCGTGCCGAGCTGCACGCGGCTCCAGTCGCCGTGGCCGGTGACCTCGCCGATCACGACGTCCTCGACACGGCGCCGCGGCCACCGTTGCGCGCCGCCCACCAGCCCGTCGTACCGACGCGCCCCGAGTCCGCTCCCGCACCGGCGCCCGCCGTCCCGGCCGGCTGCCCGGCGGCCGCACCTCCGCGGCCGCCGCACATGCTGCCCGCCCTGCGCTCCGTGGTCCTGCGCTGCTGACGGACCCCTCGCACCAGGTCCGTCAGTCCCCACACGAGGAGCACAGTCATGCCCACCGACCCGTACGCGGTCCTGCGCGCCCTGCTGCGCGCGGAAGCCGCTCGCAGCACGTCCAAGCCCAAGCCGGAGGCGGTCGCACGGGACCAGCAGCCGCCGAAGGAACGGAACCGCTGATCCCCGCCGGCGCGGCGGGGTCCGCCTAGCGTCTCCGCCGCGCCGTCCCGAAGAGCGACCTGGTGATCTCGCGTCCGAGCTGCGTGCCGATCGAGCGGGCCAGGGACTGGAACATCCCGCTGCCGACGACCTGTTCGACGACCGACTCCTGCTTGTCGGCCTTCGGCCGGGCCTGCGCTCCGGCATTCGTCCGTGCCCGCGACTGGGCCCTCAACTCGTCGGGCCCCTTGGCCCCGCGCGTGATCTCGTCGGGTCCCTTGCCGCCGCGTGTGATCTCGTCCGGCCCCTTGCCCCCGCGCGGGGCGGCCGTCAGCTTCTCGTACGCCGACTCGCGGTCCACAGCCTGTGCATAACGTTCGTGGAGCGGCGACGCCAGCACCGCCCGGTCCAGGGCCGCGGCGTCCACCGGTCCCATCAGCGACTCCGGCGCGCGCAGCCGGGTCGCGGCGACCGGGGTCGGGGCGCCCCTCTCGCTCAGGACCGTGACGACCGCCTCGCCGATGCCGAGTCCGGTGAGGAGTTCCTCCAGGTCGTACGCCGAGTTCGGGAAGGTCTTCACCGTGGCCCTCAGGGCCTTCTGGTCGTCGGGGGTGAAGGCGCGCAGCGCGTGCTGGATCCGGTTGCCGAGCTGGGCGAGGACCTCGGAGGGCACGTCCTTGGGGGTCTGCGTCACGAAGAAGACACCGACCCCTTTCGAGCGAATGAGCCGCACGGTCTGGGTGATCGAGTCCAGGAAGGCCTTGGAGGCGCCGTCGAAGAGCAGGTGCGCCTCGTCGAAGAAGAACACCAGACTCGGCTTGTCCACGTCCCCGACCTCCGGCAGGTCGTGGAAGAGGTCGGCCAGCAGCCACATCAGGAACGTCGAGAACAGCAGCGGCCTGTCCTGTACGGCGGGGAGTTCGAGGACGGAGACGATGCCGCGCCCGTCCGGTGCCGTGCGCAGGAACTCGGACGTGTCGAACTCCGGTTCCCCGAAGAAACCGCCCATGCCCTGCGCCTCGAAGGCGGTGAGGGCGCGCAGGATCACCCCGGCCGTGGCGGTGGACAGACCGCCGATGTTCTTCAGCTCCGGCCTGCCCTCGTCGGAGGTGAGGAAGGCGACGACCGCCCTGAGGTCCTTGAGGTCGATCAGCTCCAAGCCCTTGGTGTCGGCGTAGTGGAAGATCAGGCCGAGGGACTGCTCCTGGGTCTGGTTGAGCTGCAGCACCTTGGACAGCAGCACCGGGCCGAAACTGGTGATCGTGGCGCGGACCGGAATGCCGTGCCCGATGCCGCCGAGGGCGTAGTACTCCGCCGGGAAACCGGCCGGCCGCCACTGCTGGTGGACCTCGGCGGCCCGCGCCCCGACCCGCTCGCCCGTCGGTCCCGGCGCCGAGATCCCCGACAGGTCGCCCTTCACGTCGGCCAGGAAGACCGGCACACCCTGCGCCGACAGCTGCTCCGCGATCAGCTGGAGGGTCTTGGTCTTGCCGGTGCCGGTGGCGCCCGCGACCAGGCCGTGGCGGTTCAGCATGGGCAGCGGGACGCGGACCTGGGCGTCGGCGTGGCAGCGCCCGTCCCACAGGAGGGCGCCGAGATCGAGAGCGGGACCGGTGAAGGCGTACCCGGCGGCGATCTTCAGGGCCTCCTCCGGGAGGGCCGGAGCGCTCCCCGGTGCCTCGGGAGCGGTGGCGGGCGGCATGGTCTCGCGATCACTCATCTGGGGCCCCTGTTCCCGTTTTGCCCTGCTTTAATGCATCTTTTCCAGCGTCGCACTCCGTCGCCATGGCTGCGCCCGGAACGTCTTGACCGGTAGGCTTTCCGTGTGATCTTCAAGCGCATCGGAAACGGCCGGCCGTACCCCGACCACGGCCGGGAAAGCACCCGGCAGTGGGCGGACGTCGCGCCGCGCCCGGTCCGCCTCGATCAGCTCGTGACGACCAAGGGGCAGCTCGACCTGGAGACCCTCCTCGCCGAGGACTCGACCTTCTACGGCGACCTCTTCGCGCATGTCGTGAAGTGGCAGGGCGACCTGTACCTGGAGGACGGCCTGCACCGCGCGGTCCGCGCGGCCCTGCAGCAGCGCCAGGTACTCCACGCGCGCGTGCTGGAGTTGGACTGACGCTTCGGCGGCCAATCCCGCCGGCGCCTCGCCGGGCCTTTCCGCCCACACTTCGCCGGGTGCCGCTGCGACGCGCCCTCGCGGGCACACGTGGGAGCGCTCCCGGGACACGCCCGGGTAACAGGTTGGCCCTTTCGGGTTCTCCCGTACGGCAGTCAATGATCATCTAGTAGGAATCACCGCCGGGGCGCACTACGCTGCGCCCATGAGCATGCTGACTCCCCCTGGCATGGGCGGCCAGTACCGGATCACGGGGGACAAATACCCACGGATGCGCCCTCCCCGGCGGCGCGGCAGGCTCGTGTTCGGGCTGGTGGCCTCCGTGGCCGTGCTCGGCCTGGTCGGCTGGGGCACCCTGCAGCTCATCGACGTCTTCACCGGTGGCAAGAAGACCACGGCGGCCGGCGCCAAGTCCGACTGCGCGAAGATCAAGGCGCAGCCCGCCGCGACCAGCGTCGCGCTGCCCCGCCCGGACCAGATCACGGTGAACGTCTACAACGCCACGCAGCGCACCGGCCTCGCCAAGACCACGGCGGACGAGCTGAAGAAACGCGGCTTCAAGATCGGCGAAGTGGGCAACGCGAGCGGCCAGTTCGACAAGAAGGTCAAGGGCACCGGCCTGCTGCTCGGCCCGACCGCGGCCCTGAAGACCTCGCTGCCGGTGCTCGGCACCCAGCTGGGCGGCACGCAGACGCAGACCGACACCCGCAAGGGCACCGCCGTCGACCTGATCCTCGGCGACGCCTTCAAGAACCTCGCCCCGCAGACGGACGCCGACCAGGCGCTGGCCGCACTGACCGCGCCCCAGCAGGCGTCCGCCACGAAGAAGAGCTGTTGAGCGGTCGTACGACCTACTCGGCCGCCCCGTAGAGCCGGTCTCCCGCGTCGCCCAGGCCGGGGACGATGTAGCCGTGCTCGTTGAGGTGGTCGTCGACGGCCGCCGTGACGACGGTGACCGGGGTGCCCGCGAGTTCGCGCTCCATGAGCTCGACGCCCTCCGGGGCGGCGAGCAGCACCACGGCGGTCACGTCGTCGGCGCCGCGCTTGATCAGCTCCTGGATCGCCGCGACCAGCGTGCCGCCGGTGGCCAGCATCGGGTCGAGGACGTACACCTGACGGCCGGAGAGGTCCTCCGGCATGCGCGAGGCGTACGTGGAGGCCTGCAGCGTCTCCTCGTTGCGGATCATGCCCAGGAAGCCCACCTCGGCGGTCGGCAGCAGCCGGACCATGCCGTCCAGCATGCCGAGGCCGGCCCGCAGGATCGGCACCACCAGGGGGCGGGGACGGGAGAGCTTGACGCCGGTGGTGGCGGCGACCGGAGTCCGGATGTCGATCTGCTCGGTGCGCACGTCGCGCGTGGCCTCGTAGGCGAGCAGGGTGACCAGCTCATCGGCCAGCCGGCGGAAGGTCGCGGAGTCGGTGCGCTGGTCGCGCAGCGTGGTGAGCTTGTGAGCGACCAAGGGGTGGTCGACGACGTGGAGACGCATGCCCTTAACAGTAGCCGCGCCGCGGAGCCCCTGGCGCTGGCATCAAACCGCCCGTCCGGGGGAAAGTGGGAGGGACGGACGGGGGTGGTGTGCCGATGCCTGACCTGCCTGAACCGGAAGCCCAAGAGGATCCGTCGCCGGAGCGGTCGCGGGCGGAAACGGACGCCGAGCGCCGGCGTCGGCGCGCCCAGTTCCTGCGCGATCTCGCCGAGGCACGGGAGCTGCGCGACCGGGTGCAGCCCCGCCGCGCCAAAGCCGCACGGCTGCGCCACGCCATGCGCATGCGCACGTTCCGCTGGTAGAGAACCGACCCGGGAAGATCCCCAGGGACAGGGATGTTGGCAGGGTGGGCGTGCGTGGACATTGAGGAAAGCCGCGTACGATCCGCAGGTGGCGGCAACGAGTGCGCTGGTGGTGCGGTCGCGGGCGTTCGGCTGTTTCTTTGCGTACGTGCGATCAAAACTGCCAGACACAGGGAGCCGAAGACGTCCCCTGAACGCCTTGTTTCTGCCACGATTCCGAGTGGGTGGGGCTCGGAGCGCAGCTCTCCCCGCCCAGAACCTCCGCCGGGGGGACCCCCAACCGGCACGCCTATGACCAGTGGGAGAGTCACGGTGTACTTCGCCGCACTGCTCGCGCGCACCGAAGACGGGTGGGAAGCGAGCGACACAGAGCTCGACGATGTGGAAACCCTGTCGGATCTGGCCGACCTGGCCCGGGAAGCCAATCCCGACGAGGACACGGTGCTCGTCCTGATCGAGCAGGAGGACGCCTGGTTCGGCGTCGTCCGCGTGGACGGCGAGGACGACCCTCGCATCTACGTCTCGGACGCCGCGGCCGCCGCCCGCAGCGCGTACGGCGAGCTGCTGCTCACCGACGAACTGCTCGGCCGGGAGCCCGGCTCCGACGACGGCCCGGACCTGGACGCCCTGGACCTCGACGGCACCGAGGACGGCGAGTCCGAGGACGACGAGGACGAGGACGGTTCCGCCGCCGACGCGGTGCCGCACAGCCCGGTGGGCGACAGCGAGATCCTCGACGACCTCGGCGTCGGCGAGAAGGAGCTGCGCGCCCTGGACGCGGAGGACGCGCTGGGCGCGATCGCCGAGGCCCTGGGCGCCTCGGAGGTGCTGGAGACCGTCCGCTGACCGCACAGGACACGGACGGTGTGCCGGACCCGGTACGCGACCGCTGGCGGGCCGCGATGCGGCTCGCCCTGGACGAGGCCGAACAGGCCGTCCGGGGCGGGGACGTCCCCGTCGGCGCCGTCGTGCTGTCCCCGGACGGTACGACGGTGCTCGCGACCGGGCACAACGAGCGCGAGGCCGTCGGCGACCCCACCGCGCACGCCGAGGTGCTTGCCCTGCGACGGGCCGCCGCCGCGCTCGGCGAGTGGCGGCTGACCGGCTGCACGCTCGTGGTCACGCTCGAACCCTGCACGATGTGCGCCGGAGCCCTGGTCCAGTCCCGGGTGGACCGCGTCGTCTACGGCGCCCGCGACGAGAAGGCCGGCGCGGCCGGCTCCGTGTGGGACCTCGTACGGGACCGGAGGCTCAACCACCGGCCGGAGGTCATCGAAGGCGTACTGGCCGGAGAGTGCGCGCGCCTGCTCACGGAGTTTTTCCGGGATCGATGAATACCGATTTCAAACCATGGGCCCCTGTGCTGTAAGGTCTCCCTCGGTAGCGTGTCCGAGCGGCCGAAGGAGCTCGCCTCGAAAGCGAGTGTGGCGCAAGTCACCGAGGGTTCAAATCCCTCCGCTACCGCTGAAGAAGGGCCCCGTCGAAAGACGGGGCCCTTCGTGCAAGCAAAGGAAGAAATTCACGGGGGCGGCCGCTCAAGTACCCACGGCCGTACGGGGAAAGGCGTGAACGGCACTCCACAATGGCCCGCGACCTGCGGGCCGTTGGTTCCCGAAAGCGGCATGAACGTTACACTCGCCGCCGGCACCACGGGGCCCGAGAAGGCGCAGCTATCACAGGGGAGGCCGCGGTGGCGGTGAACGCCAAGAAGATCGCCGTGTACGTGCTCGTGGTCTTCGCGCTGTATGTGATCATCACAGACCCGGCCAAGGCCGCGGACTACGTCCAGATAGCCTTTGAGGGCATATCGGACGCCGCCAAGGCCATCGGCGACTTCATGACCTGGATCGCCAACGGAGCGAAGAACTAGCGAAGAGCCGAGGGAAGAGCCCATGATCCGCCACCTGGTCCTGTTCAAGCTCAACGAGGGCGTCGAGCGCGACGACCCCCGGGTCGTGGCGGGCGTCGAGGCCTTCCGCGCCCTGGGCGGCCAGATCGAGGAGCTGCGCTTCTGGGAGTGCGCCTGGAACATCAGCGACCGCCCCATCGCCTACGACTTCGCGATCAACTCGGCGGTCGAGGACGCGGACGCCCTCAAGCGCTATCTGGAGCATCCGGCGCACCAGGCGGGTGTCGCACTGTGGCGGGAGTTCGCCACGTGGGTGATCGCCGACTACGAATTCTGAGTCACGCGCGCCGGAAGCCCTCCGCCGGAACGGCGGGGGGCTTTCATGCGTATTGTGTCCCAACTTCCCCTCAACACGGCATTATGCGGTGCTTGCACACAGTGCACATGTCTTGTGATGCTATGACCGCTTTTGACGGATGATTGACCGATGAAGAGGTGGCGTTGACCGTGTCGGCCAGTACTGCGCCGCCCCAGGAAGAGGCGCCTCTCCCCGCCCCCCTCCCCGCCTCCGACCACCCTGCCGCCCCCACCCAGGAGAAGCGCCGCGGCGCCGACACCCGCGCACTCACCCAGGTGCTCTTCGCCCAGCTCAAGGAACTGCAACCGGGCACGCCGGAGCACAACCGGGTGCGCGGGGCGCTCATCGAGGCCAATCTGCCGCTCGTGCGCTACGCGGCCGCCCGCTTCCGCTCCCGCAACGAACCCATGGAGGACGTGGTCCAGGTCGGCACGATCGGGCTCATCAACGCCATCGACCGCTTCGACCCGGACCGGGGCGTGCAGTTCCCGACCTTCGCGATGCCCACGGTCGTCGGCGAGATCAAACGATACTTCCGGGACAACGTCCGCACGGTCCACGTACCGCGCCGGCTGCACGAGCTGTGGGTCCAGGTCAACAGCGCGACGGAGGACCTCACGACGGCGTTCGGCCGCTCCCCGTCCACCGCCGAGATCGCCGAGCGGCTGCGCATCAGCGAGGACGAGGTCCTCTCCTGCATCGAGGCGGGCCGCTCGTACCACGCGACGTCGCTGGAGGCAGCGCAGGAGGGCGACGGGCTGCCCGGCCTGCTGGACCGCATCGGCTACGAGGACCCGGCCCTGGACGGCGTGGAGCACCGCGACCTCGTCCGCCATCTCCTCGTCCAACTTCCCGAACGGGAACAGAGAATCCTTCTGCTGCGCTACTACAGCAATCTCACCCAGTCGCAGATCAGCGCGGAACTCGGCGTGTCCCAGATGCACGTCTCGCGGCTACTCGCGCGTAGCTTCCAGCGACTCCGCTCGGCGAACCGGATCGACGCCTAACCGCAAACAGGATCGATTGATCACCGGCACGAGCGATTCGCTCACCAGGGCGGTTCCCGACAGTTGCCAGCCGAAAAGCCGTCAGACCCCCTCTTTCCAGGGCCGATTCGTAACTCACATGTCGACATGTCACTACAGCGTGTTGCCGACATGTGACATTCTGCGGGAAGCGCGTTTGCCGTGGCTCCGGCTCCGGTATTCAGGTGAAGGCTGCGTTCCTTCGAGGGGCGCCGCCGCGACCGTCCCGCGACCCAAAGGGGGTGGCATGTCCGCAGAACAGGGCAGCTCGAAGGTGCTCGCGCCCACGAAGAGCGAGGCAGCGCCCAAGGAGCTCGACGCTCTCGACGTGCTCGACGACGTCACTGCCAAGGCCCTTGAGGCCGCCCCGGCACCGGCCCTCCCGGCCGCCGCCGAGGCCATCGACACCCGCACCCTGTCCCGCTCCCTGTTCCTGCGGCTCGCCGCACTCGACGAGGACAGCCCCGAGCGTGCCTACGTCCGGGACACCCTGATCGAACTCAACCTCCCGCTCGTCCGGTACGCGGCGGCCCGCTTCCGCAGCCGCAACGAGCCGATGGAGGACATCGTCCAGGTCGGCACGATCGGCCTCATCAAGGCCATCGACCGCTTCGACTGCGAACGGGGCGTCGAGTTCCCGACGTTCGCGATGCCGACGGTCGTGGGCGAGATCAAGCGCTTCTTCCGCGACACGTCCTGGTCGGTGCGCGTCCCGCGCCGGCTCCAGGAGCTGCGCCTGGCCCTCACCAAGGCCAGCGACGAGCTGTCCCAGAAGCTGGACCGCTCGCCGACGGTCACCGAACTCGCCGCGGTGCTGGGCGTGTCGGAGGAGGACGTGGTCGACGGCCTCGCGGTCGGCAACGCGTACACGGCGTCCTCGCTGGACTCCCCCGCCCCCGAGGACGACGGCGGAGAGGGCTCCCTCGCCGACCGCCTCGGCTACGAGGACACCGCCCTGGAGGGCGTCGAGTACCGCGAGTCCCTCAAGCCCCTCCTCGCCAAACTCCCGCCCCGCGAACGCCGGATCATCATGCTGCGCTTCTTCGCCAACATGACCCAGTCGCAGATCGGCGAGGAGGTCGGCATCTCTCAGATGCACGTCTCCCGCCTCCTGACCCGCACGCTGGCCCAGCTGCGGGAGGGGTTGATCTCGGACTGAGGGTCGGCCGAGGAAGGGTCGGAGGCGGCCGGAATCCCGGCACACGCCTTCCGATTTGACGAAGCGTCAGCCAACATGACCCGATGCTTCGTACGACACGGTCAACAGGCTCGACCCGGTCGACGTGGTCGGCATGGACTCATGGCCGCCGAGGCGCCGTTACGGCAGCGTCGGCGGCCGTCGTCTGCGCGGGCGCCCTCCTGACGACGACGTACGGAGACGGAGGACGCCACGAGGGCTACGTGGCGGTGGGCCCGGCGGCCGGCACGCCCCAGCCGTCGGGCGGATCGCTACGCCCGGGGGACCGGGTGAGACTGGTCCCGCTGAAGGGAGAAGGTGGCACGGAAAGGGCGGAGGGAGCGGAGAAAACGGGTTCCACGCCGACGGATGCGACCACATCCAAGGACAAGACCACCCCCCACGCGACTGACCCCACCTCTGCAGGCGAGGGGACTGGCGACGCACCGACCACTGGGGATGAAGCCGACTCCGCACCCCCGGCCCCGGCCCCCTCCCCGTCCTCATCGCCTCCCGCGACGACACCTCCGGGCGCTCCGCACCCGCCTCCCGCCCCGGCCGCGCTCACCTGGACGGACCCCGCCCCCACACACGAGCCCAGCGACGAACGCTGGTGCGACGAGGTGACGGTCTCCCTCCACAACACCGGTGGAACCGCGGTCCGTTCAGGCACGGTGACTTTCGGAACACACATCATCGGAGCCCTCGGCATCGACTGGGCGACGATCGAATCGACGGCGCCCCTGCCGACGCCCATCGCCCCCCGCACACGCAAGGCCAAGACGTGGACGGTATGCGTCGACACCTGGCGCGTACCCCTGGGCATGCATGTGGAGACGCGGGACGTGTCGGTGGAGTGGGAGTAGGGGGCGAGGGCGGGACGGCGGGACGGCGGGACGGCGGGACGGCGGGACGGCGGGACGGCGGGACGGCGGGACGGCGGGACGGCGGGACGGCGGGACGGCGGGACGGCGGGA
>NZ_JBSHAQ010000038.1:0-98899 GCF_053611585.1 Streptomyces sp. NPDC054794
GTCGCCGGGCGCGCGCCGTGCGGGCGGGGGGGTGGGGGGGGGGGGGGGGGGGGGGGGGGGCCCCCCCCCGCCCCGCGCCCCCGGTCCCTCGTCAGGGGTACGACACCACCGTCGACGGCGTGGTCGAGGTGCCCGCCGTCGGCGCCCCCGAGTCGTTGATCACGTGCTCGTACTGCCCGTTCCCGCCGAGCGAGACGACCAGCAGGTTGTGGAACCGCACGTCCGGCCGGGCGGGCGCGGCGAAGCCGTGGTGCTGCAGGATCGTCGGGTCGACGTTGTAGTAGCAGTAGCTGCCCAGGCCCCACCCCTCGTGCGCGGTGACGCCGTCGCCGACCTTGTAGGCGGCGTAGCCCTTCACCGGGCCGTCCTGGATCGCGGCCTGGTTCGGGGCGTCGTACGCCTTCTCGTTCTGGAAGAAGATCGTGCGGCCACGCTGGCCGTTCCACTGTACGTCGTACTTGTTGAAGTGCTCGACGAACAGGCCGGTCGCCAGGACGTCGTGGCCGTTGACGACGACACCGTAGTCGGCCCGGTTGGTCTCCCAGCCGACGCCGGTGCCGTGGTCGGCGCGCCACACCCAGGTGTGGTCGACGATCGTGTGCCGGCTGTTGACGACCATGCTCGTGGTGGCCCGGCCCGCGCCCGCGCCGCCGATGCGCACGAACACGTCCTGCACGGTGGTGGGGTTGGCAAAGTGGTCCCGGGACGCGCCCGCGGGCCCGATCTCCAGCAGGGTCGGGGAGTTGACCGGTCCCGCGTCGACGAGGAAGCCCGCGAGGCGGACCCCGTCCACGTCGGCGACCTTCACGGCGGTGACGCCGTTGTCGGGCACGATGGTCGCGTATCCCAGGCCCAGGACCACGGTGCCCGCACGGTCCACCTGGATCGGCCGGTCCACGTGGTAGATGCCCGGGGTGAGCAGCAGGTGAAGTCCCTGTGCGAGCGCCTGGTTGAGGGTCGCCGCGGTGACGCCCGGCCGGGCGACGTAGAACCGCGACAGCGACAGGGACGTCCCGCGTGGTGTGCCGTTGCCCCAGGTCACCCCGCGCGCGTTCGTCCGCTTCTGAGGCAGGAAGACACGGAACTCGCCTCCGCCGACGTACAGGAAGGGCTTCTCGCGGGAGACCGGCGTCGTGTCGAGCGTGGTGTACGGCGGGTTCGGGAAGCTCTGCGCCGGGGCGCCCTCGACGCCGGAGAACACCATGTTCCACACGCCGTTGAGCCAGCTGCCGATCGCGCTGTCGCGGGTGTACCACTGCTGCTGGGAGTACGGTCCGACCTGGCCGTCGATCCGGCTGTCCGCGATGTAGCCGCCGCTCGCCCATCCGTAGCCGGTGGGGGAGAGGTTGAGGCCGCCGCGGACGTGCATTCGGCGGAAGGGCGCCGCCTGGGCGACGGCCCACCGGTTGGTCCCGTTCGCGGGGACCAGGGCCAGGTTCTCCGCCGAACGCCAGAAGTTCTGCGTGGCGTTGCCGTTGAACCAGCCCGCGTCGACCGTCACGTCCCCGTTGATGGTCGTGTCGTCCGGGGACAGGCCGAGGCCCGCGATCGAGGTGTAGAAGCCGAGCTGGGCGTTGAGCCCGTGGTAGGTGCCGGGCTTGAACAGCAGGGCGTAGCGGCCGGTGCCGAACTGCGCCGACTCCTGCTGCCGGAACACCTGGTCCAGCCGGGCCTGGATGTCCGGCGTCGACGGGTCGAAGACCAGGACGCTCGGGCCCAGGTCGCCGCCGCCGGGCAGGGCGGCGGGACGCTTTCGGGACGGGGCGGCCGACGCGGGCGCGGCTCCGCCCGCCACGGCCGAGGCGACGGCGGCCGCGCCGGCGGCTCCGAGCAGGGTTCTGCGGCCGACGGAGGGTCCCCGCGAAGCGGGGGAGTGGGAGGTCATGGGGCGGCTCTCCTCATTCAGGAAGCGAACGGTGGGGAGTTCGGGGAGCGCTCTCTCGCCGGGGAATGCTTCATGCGGTGAATGGAACCGTCAAGGGGTGCGACGAGAGTTCGTCGCACTCTGTCCAAACCCTTGACGGACCCGCCTTCCGAGGTTTAACTCACGTCCTAAATTAAGCCATGATGGCAATCCCGGAAGGGGACACCAGGACCCATGCGCACCATCCGAGCCGCTGCTGTCGGCGCCGTCACCCTGTCTCTCGCCCTCGCGGCCACGGCCTGCGGCGGCGGTTCGTCGACCGGCGGGGGGTCCGACGACTCGCCGAAGACGCTCACCTACTGGGCCTCCAACCAGGGCGCCAGCATCGCCGTCGACAAGAAGGTCCTCCAGCCCGAACTCGACAAGTTCGAGAAGCAGACGGGCGTCAAGGTGAAGCTGGAGGTCGTCCCCTGGTCCGACCTGCTCAACCGGATCCTCACCGCGACCACCTCCGGTCAGGGTCCCGACGTGCTCAACATCGGCAACACCTGGAGCGCCTCGCTGCAGGCCACCGGCGCGCTGCTGCCCTGGGACGCGAAGAACTTCGCGAAGATCGGCGGCAAGGACCGGTTCGTCGACTCGGCGCTCGGCTCCACCGGCGCCGAGGGCAAGGACCCGGCGGCCGTCCCGCTGTACTCGATGGCCTACGCGCTCTACTACAACAAGCAGATCTTCGCCGACGCCGGCATCTCCAAGCCCCCGGCCACCTGGGACGAACTGGTCGCGGACGGCAAGAAGATATCCGCGAAGGGCAAGTCGGTGCTCGGCGCCGAGGGTTCGAACGTCGCGGAGAACATCCACCACGTCTTCGTCTTCGCCAAGCAGCACGGCGCCGACTTCTTCACCGCCGACGGCAAGCCCGACTTCACCAACGACAACGTGGTCGCCGCCGTCAAGCAGTACGTCGACCTGATGGCCAAGGACAAGGTCATCCCGACCGGCAACGCCGAGTACGCGCAGAACCAGTCCGTCAGCGACTTCGCCAAGGGCAAGCAGGCGATGCTGCTGTGGCAGTCCGCGTCCTCCAACCTCAAGTCGCAGGGCATGAGCGCCGACGCCTACGGCATCGCCCCCGTCCCCGTGCAGTCCGGCACCCCCGGCACCGGCACCCAGGTCAACTCGATGGTCGCCGGCATCAACCTCGCCGTCTTCAAGAACACCGACAACCTCGACGGCGCGACCAAGTTCGTGAAGTTCATGACCAGCGACGCGGAACAGAAGATCCTCAACACCGCCTACAGCTCCATCCCGCCGGTCAAGGCCGCCCAGTCGGACGCCGCGTTCACCGCCCCGGCGAACGCCGTCCTGAAGGACACCCTGGCCACCAGCGCCGCCGCGCTGCCGCAGGTCGCCTCCGAGTCGCAGTTCGAGACCACGGTCGGTACGGCCGTCAAGGACCTGTTCGCGGACGCCGCCGCCGGACGCCCGGTGACCACCGACTCGGTGAAGGCGGCGCTCCAGAAGGCCCAGCAGCAGATGCCCGCGAAGTGAGCACCGGCACCATGACGACCGCCACCGAGGTCAGGAAGTCGGTGCACAAGAGCTCCCCCGGGGCGGCGCGCCACCCGCGCCGCCCCGGGCGGATCCGCCGCGTCTCCCTGCCCTACCTGCTTCTTCTGCCCGCCCTGGTGCTCGAACTCCTGGTCCATCTGGTGCCGATGGTGATCGGCATCGTGATGAGCTTCAAGGAGCTCACGCAGTTCTACATCCGCGACTGGGGCAGCGCCCCCTGGTCCGGTCTCGACAACTACTCGATGTCGGTGGACTTCAACGCCCCCGTCGGCGAGGCGCTGCTGCACTCCTTCCTCGTCACCGTCGGCTTCACCCTGCTGTCGGTGGCCCTGTGCTGGCTGATCGGCACGGCCGCCGCGATCTGCATGCAGGACACCTTCCGCGGCCGCGGCCTGCTGCGCGCCCTGTTCCTGGTGCCGTATGCGCTGCCCGTCTACGCGGCCGTCATCACCTGGGTGTTCATGTTCCAGCACGACAACGGCCTGGTGAACCACGTCCTGCACGACCAACTGCACCTCACCGACAAGCCGTCCTTCTGGCTGATCGGCGACAACAGCTTCTACGCCCTGCTGACCGTGTCCGTGTGGAAGGGCTGGCCGTTCGCCTTCCTCATCGTGATGGCCGGTCTGCAGAACATCCCGAAGGAGCTGTACGAGGCGGCCGCGCTGGACGGCGCCGGGATGTGGCAGCAGATCCGCCGCATCACCCTGCCGTCCCTGCGCCCCGTCAACCAGGTGCTGGTCCTGGTCCTGTTCCTGTGGACCTTCAACGACTTCAACACGCCGTACGTCCTGTTCGGCAGGTCCGCCCCCGAGGCCGCGGACCTCATCTCGGTCCACATCTACCAAGCGTCCTTCGTCACCTGGAACTTCGGCACCGGCTCCGCGATGTCCGTCCTGCTGCTCCTGTTCCTGCTCGTCGTGACGGGCGCGTACCTGCTGCTCACCTCACGCGGACGGAGGGCCGCCGATGTCTAGCACCGCCGCCTCCCGGGTCCCCTCGGCCTCCCCGACGGCCCCACCGCGCTCCTTCCTCTGGACCCGGCGGATCTTCCTCACCCTGCTCACCGGCTTCGTCCTGGTGCCGGTGTACGTCATGATCTCCAGCTCCCTGAAGCCGCTCGCCGACGTCACGGGCAAGTTCCGCTGGCTGCCCAGCGGCCTGACGATCCGCCCGTACATCGACATCTGGTCGACGGTCCCGCTCGCCAAGTACTTCGCGAACTCCCTGATCGTGGCGGGCGCGGCGACCGTCTGCTCGGTGGTGATCGCGGTGTTCGCCGCGTACGCCGTCAGCCGCTACAGCTTCCGCGGCAAGCGCGTCTTCACGGTCACCGTGCTGTCGACGCAGATGTTCCCCGGCATCCTCTTCCTGCTGCCCCTGTTCCTGCTGTACGTCAACATCGGCAACGCCACCGGCATCGCCCTGTTCGGCTCGCGCGGCGGCCTGATCCTGACGTACCTCACCTTCTCCCTCCCGTTCTCGATCTGGATGCTCATCGGGTACTTCGACTCGGTGCCGCGCGATCTGGACGAGGCGGCGCTGGTGGACGGCTGCGGACCGCTCGGCGCGCTCTTCCGCGTCGTCGTGCCGGCCGCGATCCCCGGCATCGTCGCGGTCGCCGTCTACGCCTTCATGACCGCCTGGGGCGAGGTCCTCTTCGCCTCCGTCATGACCAACGACACCACCCGCACCCTGGCCGTCGGCCTCCAGGGCTACTCCACGCTCAACGACGTGTACTGGAACCAGATCATGGCCGCGTCGCTGGTCGTGAGCGTGCCCGTGGTCGCGGGCTTCCTGCTGCTGCAGCGCTATCTCGTCGCGGGACTGACGGCGGGCGCCGTCAAGTGAACCCGCCCCGTTCCGAAGGGACTTACGTGTCCGAACGTATCGACCTCGCCGCACTCCCGCACGACTTCCTGTGGGGCACGGCCACAGCGGCGTACCAGATCGAGGGAGCCGTCGCGGAGGACGGCCGCGCCCCGTCGATCTGGGACACCTTCTCGCACACCCCCGGAAAGATCGCGGGCGACGACCACGGCGACGTCGCCTGCGACCACTACCACCGCTGGCGCGAGGACATCGCCCTGATGGGCCGGCTCGGTACGAACGCCTACCGGTTGTCGATCGCGTGGCCGAGGGTGTTCCCCGGCGGCGACGGCCCGCTCAACCAGAAGGGCATCGACTTCTACGACCGGCTGGTCGACGGCCTGTTGGAGGCCGGCATCACCCCCTCCGTCACCCTCTACCACTGGGACCTGCCGCAGGCGCTCCAGGACCGCGGCGGCTGGCCCGAGCGGGCGACCGCCCTCGCGTTCGCCGACTACGCCTCGGCCGTCGCCGAACGCCTGGGTGACCGCGTGCGACTGTGGGCCACCCTCAACGAGCCCTCCTGCTCGGCCTGGATCGGCCACCTGGAAGGCAAGATGGCCCCGGGCCTGACCGACCTGACGGCCGCCGTCCGCGCCTCCTACCACCTGCTGCTCGGCCATGGCCTGGCCACCCAGGCGATCCGCGCGGCCGCCCCGGCCGCCCAGGTCGGCATCGTCAACAACCTCTCCACCGTGCACCCCGCCACCGACCGCCCCGAGGACGTGGCGGCCGCCCGGCGCCACGACGGCCACGTCAACCGCTGGTGGCTCGACCCGGTCCACGGCCGCGGCTTCCCGGCCGACATGCGCGAGGTCTACGGCGTCGAACTCCCTGAGCAGGAAGGTGACTCGGCGACGATCGCCGCTCCGCTGGACTGGCTCGGCCTCAACTACTACTTCCCGGCGTACGTGGCCGACGACCCCTCCGGCCCCGCGCCCTACGTCTTCTCGGTCCGCCGTGAGGGCGTCCCGCGCACCGGCATGGACTGGGAGATCGACGCGAGCGGTATCGAGACGCTGTTGCTCCGCCTCACCGACGAGTACGGCGCCCGGAAGATCTACGTCACGGAGAACGGCTCCGCCTACCCCGACGTCGTGCGCCCCGACGGCACCGTGGACGACCCCGAACGCCAGGAGTACCTGGTGAACCACCTCGCGGCCTGCACCGCGGCGGCCCGCAAGGGCGCCCCGCTGGCCGGCTACTTCGCCTGGTCCCTGCTCGACAACTTCGAGTGGGCGTACGGCTACGACAAGCGCTTCGGACTGGTCCACGTCGACTACCGGACGCAGGTGCGCACCATCAAGGGAAGCGGACACCGGTACGCGGACATCGTGCGCGGCCACCGCGGGCGTACACGCAAGGCCGCCTGAGGGGACCCCCGGTGGGCGCGCGTGCGGGAGCGCGCGCCCACCGCGAGGGGACCGACAGGCGAGTGAAATGACATGAGCACGCCAGGCATGCACGGTCACGGCACACACCTACCCACAGGAGGTCACCGGCCGCTACATCCGCCTGCGCGGCGTCGAACGCGCCACGCCCTGGGGCTACTCACTCTGGCGTGCCGGCCACGCGTGCCCGGCGTCAGCTCCACCTCGCCTACGAGGGGGAGAGCGAGCCGGCGCTGCTGGCACAGGTCGGACCGGGCGAGTTGCTGCGCGGCTGAATCGAGTTCGAGGGCGTCCTCGCCGGGGGCTGCCGCGGTCGCGCGTGGACAAGGTCGCGGGTGGGGGGTGGGGGGTGGGGGGCGGAGGCGGACTGGTTCGGGTGGAGCAGATGAGCTGACCGGTTGAATCATGCGGGTGGCTGCGTACGTGCGCACGGGTCTGACCAGTGGGTCCGGGGCGTGTTGGCTCGCATCGAGGCGGACGGCCGGTGCGAGCATCGGGCCGCCGCTGCGCATCGCTGTCGGCCTTTAGCACGTATCGGCTCTGTTCGCGAGGAGACCGCCGGATGCCACGGGTTCGTCCGCCGAGAGTTCGTTCGTACACACGCCTGCTTGTGGCGTTCCTGATGATGCTGGCGGGAACGGCGGCTCTCGGCGCGGCTCCGGCCCATGCCGCGACCGAACAGATCACTGTCAGCCTGTACCGGGTGGTCGAACTGTCGTGCAACGAGGGGGCCGGTGAGGCCTGCGGGAACGACTACTACCCGAAGTTCGAGATCGACCATCAAGGGCTGTTCGACGGCAAGGACGACTACTGCTGTGCCCACGGGTCCGACTTCAGGACGAACTGGGTGCGTCAGGCGACCGTGGACACCACCCACAACCCCGTTGACATCCACATGGAGTTGTGGGATCAGGACGACCTGAGCGGCGACGACGTGATCCACTGGGTCAAGGGCGCCGATTACCTGGACCTGCGGTTCGACCTGAACACCTGCACCTTCACCGGCGGTGGCCTGACCACACAACAAGGGGCGAACGTACCGACCCTGGCGGGTGAGAGCGAGACGGACGGCGAGGACTCGGCCCGGGGGTACTTCACCATCTCCACGCCGTCCTGCATGAACCTGGCGAAGAACGCGGACAGTGACGGCGACGGCATCATGAACACCTGGGAGACCCCCGGACAGGGCCTCGACTACGACAACGACCACACAGTCGAACTTCCTCTGGGTGACGAGCCCTACGGGGCCCTCCCGTACCGCAAGGACCTGTTCGTCGAAGCGGACTACATGTCCGGGGACAAGCCGCAGGCCGGAGCCCTTGCCGATGTCGTCAAGGCGTTCGCCGAGGCACCGGTCGATCCGTATCCCGACCCGTCCGATCCGACGAAGACCAAATACCGGGGCGTCAACCTTCACGTGACCGAGGACGAAACCGTACCGACGGTGTCCGTGATGCTTTTCGACTCGGACGGCCCGGGCGCGCTGGACGACTTCAACGACCTCAAGCACGGGAATCCGGCCGGTCCCTGTACGGGGCATTTCGGCACCGCCGCCGACCGGGCCAGCGCGAACTGCGCGAACATTCTGCAGGCGAAGCGCCAGGTGTACCGCTACATGATCTTCGGCGAAAAATACAGCGAACAACCCGGCTCGTCGGGCCGTGCGGAGTGGTCCGCCGTCGGCCCCCAGGGCGGCAACGACTTCATCGTGACGCTCGGCTCCTGGGGCGACAACGGGATCGCCCGCGCCGGCGGACGGAAGAATGCCGAAGCCGCCACGTTCATGCACGAGCTCGGACACACACTGAGCCTGGGACACGGGGGCGATGACGACATCAACTGCAAACCCAACTACCTCAGCGTGATGAACTACCCGCTCACGTTCGCGGACAACGACCACACGAGGCCCCTGGACTACAGCAGCGCGGCCAGGGGCACCGCCCTCGGCACGACGCCCACCACGCTGCTCGACGAGGCCCACCTCAACGAGAACAACGGCGTGTACGGGAACCCCGTACCGGACCGCAAGACCGTGTACGGGGTCGGCGGCAAGCTCCGGGTCGCACCCGCCACGAACGGCCCCATCGACTGGAACGGGGTCAACGGCGACAAGGAAGCCGATGCCGCCGCCGACCTCAATCGCATCACGTCCATCAAACCCGGATGCGAATTGGACAGTCCCGACGAGAAGCTGCACGGTTACGACGACTGGGCCCACATCCAGTACAACCCGCGTCTGAACGTGCGGTTCTTCGAGGACGGCCCTCGCCCCGACCTGCCGCTGGAGCTGACCGAGGACGCGGTTCTGGCCATGTCGCAGCAGGCCGACCTGAAGATCAGCAAGTCGGCCGACCAGACCGAGGCGGCCGGCGGGGACACCGTGAGCTACACGACCGCCGTGTCCGACCTCGGGCCCGGCACCGCCACCGGCATCAAGGTCACCGACACGCTGCCCGACGGCACCACGCAGGAGCGCTCACTGCCGGACCTGAACAACGGGGGCGTCGCCACCGTCTCGCCGCACTTCACCTATCAGGTGCCGTGCGACACCAAGGACGGCACGGTACTCACCAACCGGGCCACGGTCACCGGAACCGACACCGACGGCGTGCCCGACCCGTACACGGACGACAACACCGCACAGGCCACGACCACTGTGCACGCCCCCGTACTGACGGTGGACAAGGCCGCGACGAAGACGGTCAACGCCGGCGAGGCGATCACCTTCACCATCACCTACGCGAACACCGGCGGCGGGGCCGCATCCGGTGTCACCGTCACCGACACGCTGCCGGTCGGCGTCTACTACAGCCAGGCGCTGGACACCGGCCCGAGGCCGAGTTCGGTCACTGTCCATGACGACGGCACACGCACGCTCGTCTGGAACGCGGGCACCCTGCCGGCCCACTCCGGCGACCAGAAGATCGTCTTCACGGCACGCCCGACGCTCCTGGCACCGGCGGGCACCACCTACCGGGACACCGTCTCCGTCGCCTACAAGAACGCCACTGAGGCCTGCACCTTCGCTCCGGTCACCGCCTCGGCCGACACCACTGTGACGGTCGTGCCGCCCACGCGCGACCCGCTGTCCCAGGGCTACTGGAAGACCCATCCGGCAGCGTGGACGGCCGAGTTCCTGGCGCGCATCCAGGCCACGGACCAGCGCTACGACACCAACCGGGACGGAGCCCTTTCCGCTGCGGAGGTCATTGCTTCGTACGACAGCAACGAGCCCAAGAGCGTCCTGAGCAAGCAGCTGCTGGCCACGTACTTCAACCTGGCAGGCAGGCGCATCAACGCCGACACGGGCATCAGCTCGCCGACGGCCTCGGCCCTGGGGCTGCACACGGTGCGCGAGGCGGCCATCTACGCCCAGCAGACGCTGGAACTGCCGGTGAACCCCAGTACGTCGCCCCGCTACAGCAGAATCATCGACGTGCTGAACGACATCAACACCAACAGGAACGAGACGTACTAGCCGGATGAGGTCACGGCGACTCTCCTCAGGACCGCTCCTGTGCATCCCTCCTGAACAAGAGGATCACCCGCACACGTATGTCGTCTTCGTGGGAGGATCGCCCAGACCATGAGCGCATCCCCGGCGGTACGGAGTCTGCGCGCCGCGGTGTTCGCCGCGGTGTGCGTGCTGCTGGCTGCCGTCGGGCACGGGTTTGCCACCGGTGACATGCCGTCGGTGTGGGCGGACGGCGCCGGGTTCGGCGGTGTCTTCCTCGCCGGGTGGCTGCTCGGCGGCCGGGAGCGGTCTCTGCCGGGGATCGGGGCGGTCATGTTCGCCACGCAGGCGGGTCTGCACATCGCCTTCGATGTCGCGCACCCGCGCGCGGCCGTGTCCGCGCGCGACATGCGGCCGGCGTCCATGGACGGTCACGTCGATGCCGTCGTGGGCCATGCGCACGGCCACTTCGCGCTTGCCTCGGACGCCATTGCACATGTCCACGAGATGTGCACGCCCGTCACGGCCGCCCACCTCCTCGCCGCCCTCGTCGCTTCATGGTGGCTGCGGCGTGGGGAGGCCGCGCTGTGGTCGTTGCTGCGTCGGGCGGCCGCGTTCGTGCCCTTGCTCGGGGTGGTCCGGTGGCGGGGCGCTCCCGTCCCGCTTCCCACGCCTCCGGGCGGCCCAGGGCGCACGCACGCCGAGGCCGTCCCGCTGCGGCAGCTCCTGCTGCGGCACGCGATGCGTCGCCGAGGGCCCCCGGCCTGGATCCCGTACACGATCTGATCCACCATCACGCCTTTCATCCCGTACGGAGATCCACTCACCCATGTCCACGTTCACGTCACGCACCACCCTGCGCCGCGCCGCAACCGTCACCGCCCTCGTCGTCGCCGGAGTCCTCGCCGCCGCGGGTGTCGCCTCGGCGCACGTGACCGTCCACCCCGAGAGCTACGCCAAGGGCGCCACGGACGGTCTGCTGACCTTCCGTGTGCCCAACGAGGAGGACAGCGCGAGCACCACCAAGGTCCAGGTCTTCCTGCCCACCGACCACCCCGTCCTCGGTGTGCTCGTGCATCCGCAGGGCGGGTGGACCGCCAAGCTGACCACCACCAAGCTCAAGAAGCCGGTCAAGACCGACGACGGGACCATCACCGAGGCCGTCTCCGCGATCACCTGGACGGGGGGCAAGATCGGCGCCGGGCAGTTCGAGGACTTCGACGTCGCCTTCGGGCAGCTGCCGCAGGACACCGACGAGCTGACCTTCAAAACCCTCCAGACCTACTCCGACGGCAAGGTCGTCCGCTGGATCGAGCAGGGTGGGGAGGAGGAGTCGGAGAATCCTGCGCCGGTGCTGAAACTCACGGTCGGCGACAGCGAGTCTTCCACCGCGTCGGCCACGAAGGGCGGCGACACCAAGAGCGGTGACACGAAGAACTCCGCCCAAGCCGCCTCGGACTCCAGTGATTCCACCGCCCGCGGCCTCGGCATCGCCGGGCTGATCGTCGGCGTCCTGGGTCTGGCCGCGGCCGCCTTCGCGATCGTACGCGGGCGGTCCGCTCGCTCGTGACAGCCGCGCGCTGAACGCGAAGGGCCCGGATCAGTCGCTGATCCGGGCCCTTCGCACAAGCAGGAGCAAGGAGGAGCGTCACTGCGTGACCAGTTCCAGCCTCTCCAGGGCGGGTGCCTCTTCGACGACCGGGGACGTCCGTGACGTCCGCCACAGCCACAGCACGTCCCGCCCGAACGACCACAGCAGCGAGCCCAGCGCCAGCAGCGCCACGGCCAGGTTCGCGATGTGCGGGAGCAGTTCGGAGCCCGCCAGCAGCAGGCAGACGCCCTGCAGCGCGGCGACCGTCTTGCGGGCGAAGGACGGCGGGAGCGGCGCGTTCAGCCAGGGCGCCACGCGGGCCGCGGCGACGAACGCGTAGCGCATGCCGCCGATCAGCAGCACCCACGGGCCGAGCTGCATCGACACGTACACGCTCAGCACCAGGATCAGGAACGCGTCGACCTCCATGTCGAAGCGGGCGCCGAGCGCGGTCGAGGTGCCGGTGCGCCGGGCGACCTTGCCGTCGACGCCGTCCAGGATCAGGGCCACGGCCGTCAGGCCGACCAGCAGCGTCACCGGCGGGGAGCTCTCGAAGGAGTCCGCGACCAGCGCCGTCACCCCGCCGACCAGCGTCGCCCGGCCCAGGGTGACGCGGTTGGCGGGGCCGAAGGAGCGCAGCCGGGAGCGGTGCAGCGCCCGGGAGAGCACCGCCCAGGAGGCGATCGCGAACGCCAGGCCCGTCAGCCAGCCGGCCGGCCCCATGCCGATCGCCGAGCCCAGCAGGGCCAGCAACAGGATCTGTACGCCCGCTCCCACAGCGGTCTCCTGCTGGACCAGCCTCGCTTCGTAAGTGTTGTTCAGGGCCACCGCACGTCCTCCGGCCGAGTGACAGAGTCGATCAACGCCGCGTACTGTGCGCGGCCTGTGCACATCTCGGTACGTGAACAACTTCCCGATCGTTCAGGAGGATGCCGATGAACCGCTCCGCGCGCGCGTTCTGGCTCCGCTCGCCCGGCCAGGGCGAGCTCCGTGACCACGCCCTGCCCGCGCCCGCCGAGGGCGAGGTCGTGGTGCGCTCGCTCTACTCCGGAGTGAGCCGCGGCACGGAGACGCTCGTCTTTCGCGGCGGCGTCCCCGAGAGCCAACACGCCGCGATGCGAGCGCCGTTCCAGGAGGGCGACTTCCCCGGTCCGGTGAAGTACGGCTACCTCAACGTCGGCGTGGTCGAGGAGGGACCGGACGAGCTGACGGGCCGTACCGTCTTCTGCCTGTATCCGCATCAGTCCCGCTACGTCGTTCCGGTGAACGCGGTGACCCCCGTGCCCGACGGCGTGCCCGCCGAGCGGGCCGTCCTCGCCGGCACCGTGGAGACCGCAGTGAACGCCCTGTGGGACGCGACGCCGCTGATCGGCGACCGGATCGCGGTGGTCGGCGGTGGCATGGTCGGCTGCTCGGTGGCCGCCCTGCTGGCCCGCTTCCCCGGCGTACGGCTGCAGCTGGTCGACGCCGATCCGGCCCGCGCCAAGACCGCCGAGGCGCTCGGCGTGGCCTTCGCCGCGCCCGAGGACGCGCTCGGCGACTGCGACCTGGTCGTCCACGCCAGCGCCACCGAGCAGGGCCTCGCCCGCTCCCTCGAACTCCTGCGCGCCGAGGGCACGGTCCTCGAACTGAGCTGGTACGGCGACCGGCGCGTGGCCCTCCCGCTAGGCGAGGCCTTCCACTCCCGGCGGCTCACCGTGCGCAGCAGCCAGGTCGGCTCCGTCTCCCCGGCCCGCCGCTCCAGCCGCGACTACGCCGACCGGCTGGCCCTCGCCCTCGACCTGCTCGCCGACCCCGCGCTGGACGCCCTCATCACCGGGGAGAGCGCGTTCGAGGAGCTGCCGGAGGTCATGCCGAGGCTCGCCTCGGGGGAGCTCCCGGCCCTGTGTCACCGGGTCCGCTACGGCGACCGGGGCGACACAGACTGACGGAATCGCACAATCCAGGACGACGAGACGGCCTGACCTCAGAAAAGAGTGAGATCGGGCTGAACACGGGGAAGCGAAGAGCCGTACTACACGGCATCCCGCGGCAGGCATCAGCCGGGGGAACCAGACGCGCCGCACCTGGAGGGTCGTCCGTTGTTCAGCATCACCGTCCGCGATCACATCATGATCGCCCACAGCTTCCACGGCGAGGTTTTCGGGCCCGCGCAGCGCCTGCACGGTGCCACGTTCCTCGTGGACGCGACGTTTCGCCGTGAGCAGCTGGACGACGACAACATCGTCGTCGACATCGGACTGGCCACGCAGGAACTGGGCGCCGTCGTCAGCGAGCTGAACTACAGAAACCTCGACAACGAGCCCGACTTCGCCGGTGTCAACACCTCCACGGAGTTCCTGGCCAAGGTCATCGCCGACCGGCTCGCCGAGCGGGTCCACAAGGGCGCGCTGGGCGAGGGCGCCCGGGGGCTCGCGGGCATCACGGTCACCCTGCACGAGTCGCACGTCGCCTGGGCGAGTTACGAGCGTGCCCTGTGACCGACACGACCATGGACCGTGCGCCGTCCCTGACCTTCGTGCCCGCCCAGCGCGCGGCCCTCGACCACGTCGGGATCGTCCCCATGTCCCTGCGCACCGTGCACTTCGTGATGCCGGGCGGCGTCGACGACCCGGCCCAGCCCAGCGGCGGCAACGCCTACGACCGGCGGCTGTGTCTGGACCTGCCCGGCTTCGGCTGGCAGGTCACCCCGCACGCCGTGGACGGGACCTGGCCCCGCCCCGGCCGGGCCACTCGTGACGAACTCGCGCGCACGCTGCGGGAACTGCCGGACGGCGCGGTCGTCCTGCTCGACGGTCTGGTCGCCTGCGGCGTACCCGACATCGTCGTCCCCGAGGCCGCGCGCCTGCGCCTCGCGGTGCTGGTCCACCTCCCGCTCGGCGACGAGACGGGTCTCGACCCGGCGGTGGCGGCGGACCTCGACGCCAAGGAGCGCGAGGTACTGCGGGCGGTGCCGGCGGTCGTGGCCACCAGCGACTGGGCGGTCCGCCGCCTCGTCTCCCACCACGGCCTCGCCCCCGACCGCGTGCACGTCGCCGCGCCCGGCGCCGACATCGCCCCCCTCGCCCCCGGCACCGACGGCGTCTCGCGCCTGCTGTGCGTGGCGGCGGTGACCCCGCGCAAGGGGCAGCACCGGCTGGTCGAGGCGCTCGCCGCGGTACGGGACCTGCCGTGGAGCTGCGAGTGCGTCGGCGGCCTCGGGAACGATCCCGAGTACGTCACCCATCTGCGGTCCCTGATCGAGAAGTACGGCCTGACGGACCGTCTGCACCTGGCGGGCCCCCGCTCCGGCGCCGCGCTCGACGCCAGCTACGCCGCCGCCGACCTCATGGTCCTCACCTCGTACGCCGAGACGTACGGCATGGCGGTCACGGAGGCGCTCGCGCGCGGCATCCCGGTGCTGGCCACCGACGTCGGCGGTCTGCCCGAGGCGGTCGGCCGCGCCCCCGACGGCGGCGTGCCCGGCATCCTCGTCCCGCCGGAGGACCCGGCCGCCCTCGCCGCCGAACTGCGCGGCTGGTTCGGCGAGGCCGATGTGCGCCGGCGCCTGAAGGCCGCCGCCCGCGGCCGCCGCGCGGCCCTCGACGGCTGGGCGACCACGGCCCGCAGCCTGGCCGGAGTCCTGCACCGGCTCCCCGACGAACCCCGGAGGGCGGCATGAGCCAGACGACCACCACCACCCAGTCCGGGGGGATCCCGGCCCAGCCGGGCCTGCGGGACCTGACGGGCGCGGAGCGAGAGGGCACCCCGACCATGCCGGAGCCCGTCACACCGACCACCGCAGATTCGTCCGTGCCGGAGCCCGGCACGGCGACCGCCGCCGTGGCGAGCGACGCCGGACCCGCCGCGGTCATCGCCGGTGCCGGGCCCGTGGCGCGGCCCGGGGAGCGGGCCACCGTACGGCTGCGGGAGGACGTGTCCGACGAGCCGCCCCGGTACGCGCCCGAGTGGCTGCAGCTGCGCGAAGAGGTCGACGCGGCCGCCCGGGCGCACGATCTGCTCGACCCGCTGCGGATCCGGCTCGCCAATCTGCCGGGCCGCTGTGGCGGTCTGGTCGTGCACGACGTGGGCTGCGGCACCGGCTCCATGGGCCGCTGGCTCGCGCCGCGCCTGGACGGCGCCCAGCACTGGGTCCTGCACGACCGCGACCCCTACCTGCTGCACTTCGCCGCCGTCGCCTCCCCGCGCGCCGCCGCCGACGGCAGCCGCGTCTCGGTGGAGACCCGGCGCGGCGACGTGGCCCGGCTGACCCGGGACGCGCTGGCCGGCGCCTCGCTGGTGACGGCGTCCGCGCTGCTCGACGTCCTCACCCGCGAGGAGGTCGAGACGCTCGCCGACGCCTGCGTCGGTGCCGGCTGCCCCGCGCTGCTCACCCTCTCCGTCGCCGGGCGGGTCGAACTGACCCCGTCCGACCCGCTGGACACCGAGATCGCCGAGGCGTTCAACGCCCACCAGCGGCGCACCGGCATGCTGGGACCCGACGCGATCACCGCGGCCGCCGAGGCGTTCTCCGAGCGCGGCGCCACGGTGAAGGTGCACCCGAGCCCCTGGCGGCTGGGCCCCGAGGAGGCCGCGCTGACGGCCCAGTGGCTGCGCGGCTGGGTCGGCGCCGCCGTCGAACAGCGCCCCGAACTGCGGGAGCGCGCCGACCGCTACCTCCAGGACCGGCTGGCCGCCTGCGAGGCCGGTGAGCTCGACGTCGTCGTCCACCACAGCGACCTGCTCGCCCTGGTCCGGCCGACGGGCGGAGCGTCATGAGCGCGCACACGGCGGGACCGCAGGCGGTGGGCGCCGAGGCGCTGTCCCGGACGGCACGAACGGCCCCGCACGCGCGCGTGGCGCCGACGCTCACGACCCGCACGTGCTCGCACCTCGGCGACACGGCACGGGTCGCGGCGCCCCCGCGCGAGCCCTCGGCGGCAAAGACCGCCGCCCCGGAAGCGGCCGCCCCACCGGCCCCCGCCCGGGGCGGCGGTCCGCGCCGTTTCCTCGCCCGCCTCAACACCCCCGCCGTGCGCACCCACTCCGGCACCGTCGCAGGCGTCTCCATCCTCACCGCCCTGCTGTGGCGGCTGGGCACCGGCGTCCTCCTCGACGGGCTCCGCCGGATCGACACCGTGACCCTGCTCGCGGCGCTCGGCATCGGCGTCGTCACCACCGTGTTCAGCGCCTGGCGCTGGCAGTTGGTGGCCCGGGGCCTGCGGATCCGGCTGCCGCTGGCGCCCGCCGTGGCCGACTACTACCGGGCGCTGTTCCTGAACGCGGCCCTGCCCGGCGGAATCCTGGGCGACGTGCACCGGGCGGTCCGGCACGGGCAGAGCGCCGGCGACGTCCGGCGCGGGGTCAAGGCGGTCGTCCTGGAACGGGTCGCCGGTCAGGTCGCGCTGACCGTGTTCGGCGCGGTGGTGCTGCTGACGCTGCCGTCCCCGGTCCGCGACGACGCCCGCGACTTCGCCCCGCTGGTGGCCCTCGCCGCCGCGGGCGCGCTCGCCGTCGTCCTCGCCGTCCGTCTGAACCGCGCGCCCTCCCGGCGCGGCGGCGCCCTGCGCAACACCCTCGCCGAGGCGCGCGAGGTCCTGCTGTCCCGCGCCAACGGGCCGGGCGTCGCGGTGTCCTCCGCGGTCATCCTGGCCGGGCACCTGGCGATGTTCGTGGTGGCGGCCCGGGTCGCCGGATCGACCGCGTCCGTCGCCGTGCTGATGCCGATCGCGGTCCTCGCCCTGGTCGCCATGGGCCTGCCGCTGAACATCGGCGGCTTCGGCCCCCGCGAGGGCGTCACCGCCTGGGCGTTCGGCGCCGCGGGCCTGGGCGCGAGCAGCGGAGTGGCCGTCGCCGTGGTGTACGGGGTGCTGAGCTTCGTGGCGAGCCTGCCCGGCGTCGCCGTCCTCCTCGTCCGCTGGTCCGGCGGACTGCGTGCCGGGACCGCCGCGACGGAGCCCGGCCACGCTCCCGACGCCGGTTACCCGCGTTCGTCCGCGGACGTGAGCAACTCGGCATACGCGCCGAAGGATTCGGCGAGGCTCGCCAGCAGTTCCTTGCCCTTTTCCGCCGACCCCAGGGAAGGACGGCCGATGACACCCGATTCGGTATAGGCGGACATTCCCACGGTGAGCAGATGACGGCGGTCGTCCGCGACGAAATCGGCGGACTCGTAACCAGGGCGGACGAATTCAGGATGAGCGTGCAGCAGAATGGAGGTCTCGATTTCCCCCGCGTGCATGTCGGTCAGCAGCGAGGTGAGGACCCCGGCCCGCTCCCGCGCCGCCTCCCAGTCCTCCGCCGCCGGGAACAGCGCCATCCGCTCCCCACGCGCGGAGGCTTCCTGTACGACGTTCCCCAGCACATAGTTGCCGCCGTGGCCGTTGACCACGACGAGCGCGTCGACGCCCGAGCGGCGCAGCGACGCGGCGATGTCCCGTACCACCGCATGAAGAGTCACGGAGGAGATGCTGACGGTCCCCGGCCAGGCAGCGTGTTCGTGCGAGCAGGCGATCGTCACCGGAGGCAGGAGGTGCACCGGGTACGCCGCGGCGATCTCCCGGGCGATGGCACAGGCGACGAGCGTGTCGGTCGCGAGCGGAAGGAACGGCCCGTGCTGTTCGAAGCTTCCGACGGGAAGGACGGCGATCTGTGGTGAGACGCCGGCCCCCCGCGTCCGTACGTCCTGTGTGGTGTCCTCCGGCAACAGACCGTATGCCTCCGTACGCGCGCCCGAACCACTCATCTTTTCACGGCCTTTCGTCTCTGCTTAGGAATCAGATCATGACAGAAAACATCGGCGTACTCGGCAAGAAGTCCCCGCGGCGTTCGGGCGCGGAACGGGTTGTGAATGCCCCGCTGCCCACCGTGTACGGGAAATTCCAGGCGGTCGGCTACCTCGACCACGACCGCGGCGACGAGCAAGTGGCCCTGGTCTACGGAGACATCGGCACCGAGAACGTGCTGACCCGGCTGCATTCGGAATGCCTGACCGGTGACGCGTTCGGCTCCCAGCACTGCGAGTGCGGCGACCAGTTGGCCTCCGCGCTGCGCGCGGTCGTCGCGGAGGGCAGCGGCATCGTCGTCTATCTGCGGGGCCACGAGGGCCGGGGCATCGGCCTGCTGGCCAAGCTGCGCGCGATGGCCCTGCAGGCGGAGGGCCTGGACACCGTCGAGGCGAACCTGGCCCTGGGCCTGCCGGTCGACGCCCGCGACTACCGCGTCGCCGCCGAGATCCTGCGCGACCTGGGCGTCCGCTCCGTACGCCTGATGTCCAACAACCCGCGCAAGCGCGAGGCGCTGCTGCGCCACGGCATCGAGGTCGCCGAGCAGGTACCGCTGCTGATCGAGCCGTGCGAGAACAACATCACGTATCTGCGGACCAAGCGGGAACGAATGGACCACAACCTTCCCCATCTGGACGCGGTCGCCCACTGGTCCTGATTCGCCGGGCGGCGGTCCGGACAGGATGAGGGTGACATCGTCCACCGCGACGGCGGCGGGCCCGGCACCCAGGACGCCGCGGCGGCCCGGGCCGTGCTCCGCGCGGCGAAGGAGGCAGACGCGTGAATCTCCAGGCCCGGGTCGTGATCGTGGGCGGCGGTGTGATGGGCACGAGCATCGCCTACCACCTGGCGAGCGCGGGCGTACGGGACGTCGTCCTGGTCGAGCGGGACGAACTGGCCGCCGGGTCCACCTCCAGGGCGGCGGGTGGGGTGCGGGCGCAGTTCTCCGACGAGCTCAACATCCGGCTCGGGGCCAGGAGCCTGGAGGCCTTCGCCCGCTTCGGGGAGGAGATCGGCCACGACATCGGGCTGCACCGGGTCGGCTACCTCTTCCTGCTGTCGACGCCCGAACAGGTCGCCTCCTTCGAGCAGAGCGTCCGGCTGCAGAACTCCCTCGGCGTGCCCAGCCGCCTCATCACCCCCGAGGAGGCCCGCCGCCGCTCCCCGCTGATCACCACCGAGGGACTGCTCGCCGCCGCCTACTCCCCGGACGACGGGCACTGCACACCCGAAGCCGTCGTCCACGGCTACGCGGCAGCCGCCCGCGCCCACGGCGCCCGCATCCTGCGCCACACCGAGGTCACCGGCATCGAACGCCACGGCGACACCCTCACGGCCGTGACCACGACCCTGGGCCGCATCGCCACCGACACCGTGATCTGCGCGGCCGGCCCCTGGTCCCGGGCGGTCGGCGCGATGGCCGGCGTCGACCTGCCGGTACAGCCGCTGCGCCGCCAGATCGCGGTCACCGAACCCGTCACCGGGCTGCCGCCGGCGCTCCCCATGACGATCGACTTCACCACCAGCCTCTACTTCCACGCCGAGGGCCCCGGCCTCCTCGTCGGCATGTCCGACCCCGACGAGAAACCCGGCTTCGCCACCGACACCCACGACCGCTGGGTCCCCCGGCTGTACGAGGCGATGCGGCACCGCGCGCCCGCCCTGCTCGACCTGCGCCGCACGGGCGGCTGGGCCGGCCTGTACGAGAACACCCCCGACCACAACGCCCTGATCGGCGAGGCGACTTCACCGTCCCGATTCCTGTACGCGACCGGCTTCTCCGGCCACGGGTTCCTGCAGGGACCCGCCGTCGGCGAGGTCGTCCGTGACCTGTACCTCGGCCGCGCACCCTTCCTGGACGTCGGCCCGTTGAGCGCCGACCGGTTCGCCGCCGACGCCCCGCGCCCGGAGGCCAACCTGGTGTGACCGGGCTCCACCGGTGGCCGCGCCGGGCCGGTTCAGTCCACGACCGCCTCGTGCACGAGTCGCTTCAGCTCCGGGAACACCTTCAGCGTCTTCGGCCGCACCTGGGTCATGAACTGCGCGGTCAGGTCGCGGCCGGGGTCCACCCAGAAGGTGGTGGTCGCCACGCCGCTCCAGCCGTAGGCGCCCAGGCTCGTCGGGGCGAGGGTGCGGGCCGGGTCGATCACGACGGAGACGTTGAAGCCGAAGCCGACGCCCGCGTTGCCGGGCTCCTGGTGGGCGGGGGCGCCGAAGGCGCGCAGATCGGCGTTGTCCGGGAGGTGGTTGGCCGTCATCAGGGCCACCGACGCGGGCGTCAGCAGACGGGCGCCGTCCAGCTCGCCGCCCCGGCGGAGCATCTCCATGAACCGGTGGTAGTCGTGCGCCGAGGCGACCATGCCGCCGCTGCCGGACAGGAACCGCGGGCGCCCCTTGAGCGGCAGCCCCGGGATCGGCTCGATGCCGCCCGCCTCGGTCTCGCCGTACAGCTCGGACAGCCGCTCCTCCTGCTCCGGCCCGATGTGCAGGCCCGCGTCGGTCATGCCGAGCGGCCGGAAGATCCGCTCGGCGAAGAACTCGTCGAGCGGCTGCCCGGACACCACCTCGATGACCCGGCCGAGCACGTTGGAGGCGACGGAGTAGTTCCACTGCGTTCCCGGCTCGAACTGCAGCGGCAGGCTCGCGTACACGTCGACCGTCTCGGCGAGGTTCGCGCCCGGCGGCACCGAGGACTCCAGCCGCGCCGCGCGGTAGAGGGCGTCGACGGGGTGGGAGTAGTAGAAGCCGAAGGTGAGGCCCGCGGTGTGGGTGAGCAGATGCCGGACCAGGATCGGTCCGGCGGCCGGGCGGGTGCGTACCTCGTCGCCGGAACCGCCCTCGTACACCCGGGGGTTGGCGAAGACCGGCAGGTGGCGCTCGACCGGGTCGTCCAGCGACAGCCGGCCCTCCTGCACCAGCAGCAGGGCGGCGACCGCGGTGACCGGCTTGGTCATGGAGTAGATCCGCCACAGCGTGTCGGCCTCGACCGGCAGCCCGGCCGCGACGTCGCGGTGGCCGTACGTGGTGAGGTGGGCGACACGGCCGCCGCGGGCCACGGACACCAGATAGCCGGGCAGGCGCCCTTCGTCGACGTGGTGGGCGAAGTACTGGTCGAGGCGGTCGAGCGCCTTCGCGTCCAGTCCGGCCTCGTCCGGGTCGACGTCCTGACGCAGTGGTGCCATGGCTCTCCTCAAGTCGCGCCGTACGCGGTGCGGTCCGGCCTGCCCCGCCCCTGGGACGGCCTCGGAACCCACCGGTTCTCATCGTCGCGCAGGAACAGCCGCAAGGTCCCGTTCATCGGGGTGTGGTGTGATCGACGCGACGCGGTCGGCGGGCAGTGCGCGGGCCGCCGGCACCGCGAGCGCGGCCACGGCCGCGAGCAGGAGCAGGGTCCGCTCGGCGCCCTGGCCGGCCATGACCGCGCTCGCCACGGCGACCCCCAGCGTCGGGCCGATGTTGAGGGCCGTCTGCTGCAACCCGCCCGCCACTCCGGCCGAGCCGACGTCCGCCTGCCGTACGACGACATGGGTCGCCGCCACCATCACCGTGCCGAAACCGGCGCCCAGCAGCGCGAATCCGCCGCACAGGGCGGCCGTTGCGGAGGCCCGCGACAGCACCAGGACGCCGAGCGCGAGGACGGCCACCGCCGCCCCGGTCGTCCGGCGGGCACCGACCCGGCGCAGCAGGACGGGGCACCCGGGGGCGGCCACCACCATCAGCGCGGCCAACGGCAGTCCGCGCAGGGCGCTTTGGAAGGGGTCGAGGCCGAGCGTCCGCTGCAGGACATACGTGACGGCGAACAGCGTGCCGAACAGTGCCGCCGACGCCGCGACCAGGATGCCCAGCGCCGCGCCCACCGACGCCGAGCCGATCACCCGCGCCGGCAGCAGCGGGCTCGCGGTGCGCCGCTCGTGCCGGACGAGGACGGCACCGGCGAGCACCGCCACGCCCAGCTCCGGCCAGTAGGGGGCGACCAGGAAGTGGACCAGGCAGGCCAGCGTCACCGCGAGCAGCACCGCACCCGGCACGTCCAGCCGGCCGGCGCGGGAGCGCTCCGGCCGCGGCCCGCGCGCGGTGAGGGCTAGCAGACCGAAGCCGAGCGCGGGCAGCACGTTGAGGAAGAACACGGCACGCCAGCCCGGCCCGGTCACCAGCGCCCCGCCCACGACCGGCCCCGCGGCGGCCGCCAGACCGATGGCGCTGGTCCGCACCGCGAGCGGCATCGCGAGCCGGTCCGGCGGGTACGCGGCGCGCAGCATCCCCAGCGTGGCCGGCTGGAGCAGGGCGCCGCACACCCCCTGCGCGACGCGCAGCGCGATCACCCAGCCGATCCCGGGCGCGAGAGCGATGGCCGCCGACGCCGCACCGAAGCCGAGCATGCCCCAGGCGAACACCCGCCGCTGCCCGTACCGGTCGCCGAGCCGCCCGGCGAACACCAACAGGCTTGCCACCGCGATGAGATAGGCGGTACTCGTCCACTGGACCTCGGCGAACGAGGCGTGCAGATCCCGCTGCAGGGTGGGCTGCGCGACCGTGAGGACCGTACCGTCCAGGGCGACGACCACGGCGCCCACCACGCTGCTCGCCAGCGTCAGTCGGCGGTTCACCGGCCGCCCTCCGGGCCGAGGTGGGCGTCCAGGGCGGAGCGCAGCAGCGCGTCGAAGTCCTGGACACCGGTGGCCAGTTGGAGGCTGCCCCAGCCCCACAACTGGGCGATGCCGTGCAGGTTCGCCCACAACGCGCCCGCGACGAGCCGGGCGTCCGCCTCGGGCCGGACCCCGCCGACCAGCTCGGTCAGTAGACCGAACAGCGGCAGGCTCGTCTCCCGCAGGCCCAAGTGCCCGCTCTCCAGGAGGTCGTGGCGGAACATCAGCTCGTACATGCCGGGGTTGTCCAACGCGAACCGCAGATAGGTCCGGCTCAGCCGGGTCAGTCGCGCGCGGGGATCGGCCGTGCCGTCGACGAGCGCCGCGGCCGCCTGCTGAGCCAGCGCGTCGAAGCCGCGGCGCGCGATCGCCGACAGCAGTTCCAGATGGGTGGGGAAGTAGCGGCGCGGCGCCCCGTGCGAGACCCCCGCGCGGCGGGCGATCTCCCGCAGGGTGAGCGCCGGCGCGCCCTCGGCGGCCACCAGTTCCACGCCGACGTCGACCAGACGGGTGCGCAGCCCCGCCTCCGCATCACTGTTCATAGACACTGTCTACCAGTCGATAGTAGACGGTGTCTACTGAATGAGGTGGACGCCGTCTGCGAGTCGGACCCGCTCGGGAATGCGCGGCCCGCCCGGTCCCGTTGATCCAGACATGACTCAGGACGCGACACAGGACGCACTGCTGAAGCTGCTCTCCGAGCACCACGGCGGGGTGCTGGTCACCCTCAAGCGCGACGGCCGCCCCCAGCTGTCGAACGTGAGCCACGCCTACTACCCGGGCGAGCGCGTCATCCGGATCTCCCTCACCGACGACCGCGCCAAGACCCGCAACCTGCGCCGCGACCCCCGGGCGTCGTACCACGTCACCACCACCGACCGGTGGGCGTACACGGTCGCCGAGGGCACGGCGGAGCTGTCACCGGTCGCCGGCGACCCGCACGACGACACCGTCGAGGAACTCGTCCGCCTCTACCGCGACGCGGCCGGCGAGCACCCCGACTGGGACGAGTACCGGGCCGCGATGGTCCGCGACCGCCGCCTGGTCCTGCGGCTGCGGGTGGAACGGGCGTACGGCATCCCCAAGGGCGACTAGCCGGCCGTCCCCTCGGCGGTGCGGGCCTCGATCGCGTGCAGGACCGCCACCATGTCCTCGCCGCCATGCCCTTGGGTCACGGTCTCCTCGAAGAGCGCGTGGCAGGTGTCGAGGAGCGGTGAGGCGAGACCCGCCGCGCGGGCGGCCTCGGCGATCAGCCGGTTGTTCTTGAGGACGTCCAGTGCCGCCGCCTGCACCGCGAAGTCGCGGGTGTGCAGCTTGGGCGCCTTCATCCGGGAGACCCCGCTGGCCATCGGGCCCGCGTCCAGCACGTCCAGGAACTGACGCGGGTCCAGGCCCTGCCGCTCGGCGAAGTGGAACGCCTCGGTGAGTCCGGTGACCAGGGTGATCAGGAAGAGGTTCACCGACAGCTTCATCAGCAGGGCGCGGGGCGCCGGACCGCACACGAACGTCTCCCGGCACAGCGGCGCGAGCAGCGGTCGTACGACCGTCACCGCCGCCTCGTCCCCGGCCAGCATCGCCACCAACTGCCCCCGCTCCGCCGGGATCCGCGACCCGGAGACGGGCGCCTCGACATAACTCCCGCCCGCGGCACGGACGTCGGCCTCCAGGGCGTGGGAGTAGCCGGGCGAGGTCGTGCCCATCGGGACGACCACGCGTCCGGCGACCCGCGCCGCGAACTCCGGGGTGTCACGGGCCAGTACGGCGTCGGTCGCGGCCTCGTCGGCCATCATCAGCAGCACCACGTCCGCCCGCGCGAACACCTCGCCGGGGTCGCTCGCCACCGCCGCGCCGGCCGCGCGCGGCGGCTGCGCGCGAGCCGGGGTGCGGTTCCAGACCATGAGCGGGGTGCCGGCCCGCGCGAGCCGCAGGGCCATGGGCCCGCCCATCACTCCGAGACCGATGAAACCGACGCGCACGGGGGACCGCCCTCCGGCCGGGGACCGATTATGACAGCGGTCATAGTAGCGGGTGTTATGACGTCGGTCATAGAGTGGGCGCGGATCCACGCACGGCACGCCGGGAGGTCGGGATGGCACAGGCCCAGCGGGGGCCGCGCGAGCGGATGGTCTTCAGCGCGGCCCAGCTCATCCGGCGCGACGGGGTCACCGCGACGGGCATGCGCGAGGTCGCCGCCCACGCCGGGGCCCCGCGCGGATCGCTCCAGCACTATTTCCCGGGCGGCAAGGTACAGCTGGTCAACGAGGCCGTGGGCTGGGCGGGCCGGTACGCGGGCAGGCGGATCGCGCGGTTCCTGGCCGCTCTGGACGAGCCGTCGCCGAGCGGGCTGTTCGCGGCGATGGCGCGGCAGTGGACCGACGAGTACGAGACGTCCGGCTTCGACTCCGGCTGCCCGGTCGCCGCGGCCACCGTGGACTGCGCCGCCACGGGGGCCGCGACACGGCAGGCGGCGGCCGCCGCGTTCGCGACCTGGCGCGAGCCGCTCGCCGAGGCCCTGACGGACATGGGGGTGCCCGCCGCACGGGCCGCGTCGCTCGCCACGCTGATGATCAGCACCCTGGAGGGCGCGATCCTGATGGCCCGCGCCGAACGGGACGTACGCCCCCTGACGACCGTCGTCCGCGAACTCGGGCCGCTCCTCGATGCCGCCGTGGACCCGTCCGCGTGAGGCCCGGCGGCACCGGCCGGAGCCGGTGCTTGTCCCCGGCCCCGCACCGCACTAGCCTCCGCGCGTGATCAATGGGGCACATGTGGTGCTGTACAGCGGTGACGCGGAGGCGGACCGGGCGTTCCTGCGGGACGTACTGGGGTGGACGCACGTCGACGCCGGGCACGGGTGGCTGATCTTCAAGGCGCCGCCCACCGAGGTGGCCTGCCACCCGGCGGACGGCGAGCCGTCGCACGAACTGATGCTGATGTGCGACGACCTCGACGCGACCACCGCCGAACTCCGGGACAAGGGCGTGGAGTTCACCCGGCCGGTGGAGGAGGCGCGGTGGGGCCGGGTGACCGGCTTCCGGCTGCCGGGCGGCGGTGAGCTCAGCCTGTACGAGCCCCGTCACCCGCTACCGTGACCCCGGCCGACTCCTCCTTGACCCACCCTTCCAGCAGGTCCACGAACTCCACCGAACGGTCCTGCCAGTCGAAGGCGCTCAGGGCGGCCTCGCGGCCGAGTCGGGCGGTGCGCAGCCGCAGCTCGGTGTCGGCGGCCAGCCGCCGTACCGCCTCCGCCGCCGCCCGCGGGTCCTCGTAGGGCACCACGAGACCGCAGTCGTACCGCTCCACCAGTTCCGCCGCCAGCGGGTTCGGCGTGGTGACCACGGGGACGCCGTGGGCCATGTACTCGACGACCTTGGTGGGCCGTGAGTGGCGGTAGTTGGGCTGGTCGTGGAGCAGGGACAGCCCGGCGAGTGCGCCCGAAAGCCGGTGCAGGGCACGGTCGTTGGGCAGGAAGCCGTGCCAGCGCAGCACGCCGTCCCGGTCGGCCCTGGCGAGGATGTGCCGGACGTCGGGGTCGGCCGCGCCGATCACCTCGACGCGGACGTCCGGCGCCAGCAGCCGTGCCGTGGCGATCAGGTCGAGCGCACCGCGCGCCCGGGACAGATGACCCAGGTAGACGACCCGGTCGGTCCCCGGCGGGGCGGGCGGGTCGGCCGGTGCGGTGGCGAAGTTGGGGACGACGGGGTGGACGCGACGGAAACGGGCCTGGTAGGCGTCCTCGGCGAGCAGCAGCCGCAGATGCCGCTCCGCGAGCCGTTCCGCCGCCCGCACCGCCGAGCGCAGCGGCGGCCGCAGCGCCTTGGGCAGCCAGGCCTTCATGGTGAGCGCGGCGGCGGTGTCCTCGTGGACGTCCCAGACGGTCACGGGTGCCGCGCCGGCGCGCCGCCAACGGCGCAGGGTGCCGGGGAGCGTCAGCAGCAGCTCCGGATCGTGCAGCAGCACCACGTCCACCTCGGTGCCGCGTTCGGCCAGCAGGGCGCGGGCCGAGCGCAGGGCCGCGCGCCGGTCGCGGCCGGTCGCGCGGGGGAGGTCCACGCCCTCCAGATACGGGCGGGGGACCACCTCGCGGGCCGAGAACGGGGCCGCGTACACCACTTGGTGGCCCCGTTCCCGCAGCGCGGCGATCTCCCGGTGCAGGATGCGCGCGTCCTCGGGATGGTGGACGACGGTGACGACGAGTATCCGCATCAGAGCACCTTTCAACTCCGCGCGAGACAACCGCGATGGGCGACGGGGGCGGCCGACCGGAGGCCGGCCGCCTGGAGCATGGCCGACTGGGGGAGCGGGCTACAGGACCTCGACCCCGGGCCGGAAGATCCGTCCCCGGGTGTCGAACAGCAGCCGCGCCGCGTCGGCCAGGGCGGGCAGGTCGTAGGCGGAGTGGTCCTGGAGCAGGATGGTCAGTTCGTGCTCGCGCACCGCCGTCATCAGGTCGGGGACGCGGGGCACGTTGACCCCGTCGACCGACCACAGCGGTACGTGCGGATCGTGGAAGGAGATGTCCGCCTGCCGCTCCCGCAGCAGCCGCGCCACCGGCACGGCCGGGCTCTCGCGCTGGTCGGCGACGTCCGGTTTGTAGGTGACGCCGAGCAGCAGCACCCGCGAGCCGTGCAGCGGACGTTCGGCCGTGTTCAGGAGGTCCTGGGCGCGGCGCACCACGTACTCGGGCATCCGCCGGTTGATCTCCTGGGCCAGCTCGACGAACCGGAACTCGTAACCCAGTGACGAACGCACCTTGTACGAGAGGTAGTTGGGGTCGATGGGAATGCAGTGCCCGCCCACCCCGGGGCTCGGCCGGAAGGCCTGGAAGCCGAAGGGCTTGGTGCTCGCGCAGCGGATCGCGTCCCACACGTCGACGTGGAGTTCGCGGCTGATGATGGCCAGCTCGTTGACCAGCGCGATGTTCACGTGCCGGTAGGTGTTCTCCAGGAGCTTGGCCATCTCGGCCTCGCGGGTGCCCTTCGCCTGGACGACCGTGTCGATGAACTTGCCGTAGAAGGCCACCGCGCGCACCGCGCACGACGGGGTGCAGCCGCCGACCACCTTGGGGGTCTCGCGCAGCCCGTGCTGGGTGTTGCCGGGATCGATCCGTTCGGGTGAGAAGGCGAGCGCGAAGTCCTCGCCGACCCGCAGCCCGGACTCCTCCAGCAGCGGCCGGACGATCTCCTCGGTGGTGCCGGGGTAGGTGGTCGATTCCAGCACCACCAGGTGCCCCCGGCGCAGCCGGCCCGCCACCGCGCGGGTGGCCGAGGTCACCGCGCCCAGATCGGGCCCGCCGTCCTCGCCCAGCGGGGTCGGCACGCAGATCACCACGGTCTGCGCCCGGGCCAGACAGGCGTCGTCGGTATGGGCGGTGAAGCCGGCCTCCCGCATCCGGCGGACGTCGTCGTCGCTGACGTCGTCGACGTGGGAGTGTCCGGCGTTGAGACCCGCGACCACGCGCGGATCCCGGTCCAGGCCCACGACTCTCAGACCGACCGACACGGCTTCCCGTGCCAGCGGCAGTCCGACGTAGCCGAGCCCGATCACCGCGAGTTCGACACCGTCGGTCGGTTTCTCATCCCCGAGCTCTGCACTCATGTCCCCGAGTGGTTCGGCCTGTTCGACCTGCATAGGGATTCACCCGGCCTTCACGGCTGGATTGGGTTGTGTGCACGGGACCTCAGAGGCATCCCAGAGCTCGATACGCCTCACGGGTCGTCTGTGCGACCCGGTCCCAGGTGCGTTCCCGCGCGACCAGCGCGCGAGCGGCGGCTCCGCATTCGAGTCGCCGCTTTTGACTGTAAAGCAATATTTCGATGGCATCTGCCCAGGCAAGTGGTGATCCGGGAAGAATTAGCTGCCCGTTAACCCCCGATTCGACGAGTTCTCGCATCGCGGTGAGATCACTTGCGGCCACGGGGAGACCGCTCGCCATCGCTTCGACGGGCTTGAGAGGGGTCACCAGACGGCAGACGCGCTCGTCGGTGCGCGGCACCGCGAACACATCCAACACGGCGTGGAAATACCGCACTTGGGAGTGTGGGACGCGGCCGGTGAACAGGGCGACGCGGTCGTCCAGCAGGCCGAGCCGGGCGGCCTGCCGCTCCAGCGCCGCGCGCTCCGGTCCCTCGCCGACGATCAGCAACCGCAGCGGGATTTTTCGCCGGCGCAGCTCGGCACCCGCATGGAGCAATGTGCCGATGCCCTCGTGCGGGGTGAGGCTGCTGACCGTGCCGACGACGAACTCGTCCGGGGCGATGCCCAACCGGGCCCGCACCGGTGCCCCGTCCGGCGGCGGCGCAAGGAACATCTCGTCCACGGCGTTGGGCACGATCAGGACCCGCTCCTCGGGCACCCCGCGGCCCACGATCTCGGCCTTCATCGCCGCGCCCAGCGTCAGCACCAGGTCGGCCTCGCGCATGCAGTGCGTCTCCAGGGCGCGTCGCGTCCGGTAGACGGAGTCCCGCGGACCGCGCCCCGGCCGCTGGGTCAGCCAGGTCTCCTCCAAAAAGCCCCGCACCTCGTACACCACCGGCAGCCGGTAGGACTCCCGCAGGGCCAGGGCCACCCGGCCGTTGCCGTGGTCGGTCGCCGCGTGCAGCACGGCCGGCCGCAGCCGCTCCACCAGCCGGCCCGCCAACTCGGCGTTGCGGTTCAGCAGCGGGCCCTGTCCGTAGGGCAGCCAGGCCGGCAGCAGCCGGTGCTGCGGCACCTCGCCCACCGTCTGCAGCGCACTGGCGTCCAGCACCCCCTGCGCCACCGGGAACCCGATCCGCGTCACGACGTGCGGATCCAGCCCGGCCGTCCGCTGCGCCTCGGCGAGCTTCTGCGTGCGCACGGTGTAGCCGGCGTGCTTGAACGGCAGCGAATTGGTCACCACATGGAGCACCCGGCCGGGGACCGGCCGGACCGGCCGTCCGGCGGGGGCCGTCACCCGAACGGCGGACGGAGTGGCCACCGGTCCGGCCGGCCGGGCCCGGCCGGACAGCCACCGCTCGACGGGCCGCGCCCGGCGCCGCACCGGTGCCGGCAGCAGCCGCACACCGAGCAGCGCGGCCCGGGCGGGGTCGTGGCGCAACTCGCCCCAGGCCACCGAAGCGGCCAGACTGACAGCGCGGGGGATACGACGGGACATGCCGCCACGGTAGGCCGACGGAGCGCGCGACGCGGTGCCGAACGCCCGGCGGCACCCCGAAGGGCCGAGCACGAACGGGCTCTGCACATCCGCTCGGGCGCCCCGGAGGCGGGGCGCTCATGGGAGGCAACGACATGAACGGCCGCGTACTCCATGTGGTCGGCACCCGGCCCAACTTCGTGAAGGCCGCGCCGGTCGTCGCCGCGCTCGGGGTGGCCGGCTGCGACCAGGTCCTCGTCCACACCGGCCAGCACTACGACGCCCGGATGTCGGACGTGTTCTTCCGTCAGCTGGGCCTGCCCGAGCCGGACACCGACCTCGGCGTCGGCTCCGGCAGCCACGCCCGGCAGACCGCCGACCTGCTGGTGGCGCTGGAGGCCGAGCTGACCGCCCGCGCCCCGGCCCTCGTCGTCGTGTACGGCGACGTCAACTCCACGCTGGCCGCGGCCCTGGTCGCCGCCAAGCTGGGCGTCCCGGTCGCGCACGTGGAGGCGGGCCTGCGCAGCTTCGACATGACGATGCCGGAGGAGGTCAACCGGCGTCTGGTCGACCAGCTGGCCGAGCTGCTGTTCGTCACCAGCCCCGAGGCCGTCGGCCATCTCGCCCGCGAGGGCGCCGACCTGGACCGGGTGCACTTCGTCGGCAACCCGATGATCGACACCCTGCTCACCCATCTGGACCTGTTCGACCCGGCCGCCGCGCGGGCCGCCTACGGGCTGCCCGACCGCTACGGCGTGGTCACCCTGCACCGCCCCGCCAACGTCGACGACCCCGAGGCCGCCCACGCCGCCGCCCGCGCGCTGACCGAGGCGGCCCGCCATCTCGACCTCGCCGTCCCGCTCCATCCGCGCGGGCAGGCGGCGCTGCGCGCGGCCGGCCTGGACGGCGCGCCCGGCGTCCACCTGCTCGAACCGCTCGGCTACGTCGAGTTCATGAGCCTGGTGCGGGGCGCGGCCGCCGTGATCACCGACTCGGGCGGGGTGCAGGAGGAGACCACCGTGCTCGGTGTGCCCTGCCTGACCCTGCGCACCACGACCGAACGCCCCGTCACCGTCACCCACGGCACCAACCGCCTCGTGACGCACGCGGAACTCGTGCCCGCCCTGCGCAAGGCGCTCGACGGCGGGGCGGCGGCGTCGGCCGAGGGGCCGCCGCTGTGGGACGGCAGGGCGGGCACCCGGATCGCCCGCGTGGTCACCCAGTGGCTGGAGCACCATGACTGACCGCACCGACATCCCCCTGGACCTCGGCACGGACCCGGATCCCCCCGAGGACACGTACTGGGACATCCGCCACCGCGAGCAGGACGACCTGGCCTCCGGCGGTCACATCAGCCTGGACCGCGCGGGCAACGAGCTCTTCTACGGCCTGCGGCTCGGCGCCCTGCTCACCCTCATCGGCGACCTCAACAGCACGATCGCCCCGCTGTTCGTGCTCGACGCGGGCTGCGGCAAGGGCCACTTCGCCCGGGCCCTCGCCCGCTGCGGCCACCGCGTCGACGCCTTCGACGCGAGCCGGGAGGCGATCGAGCGGGCCCGCGCCGCGGCCGGCGGCCCGCGCTACACCGAGGCCCGGCTCGACACCTGGCGCAGCCCCTGGCCGTACGACGTCGTGCTCTGCGTCGACGTCCTCTTCCACGTCCTCGACGACGCGGAGTGGGCGGCGGGCCTGCGTAACCTGGCCTCCCTGGTCCGGGTCACCGGCCGGCTGATCGTCACCGACGAGGACGTCCGCGTGCCCCGACCGCGGGGCGACTACATCGTGCACCGGCCCACCGCCGCCTACCGCGCCGAACTCGAACCCCTCGGGCTGCGGCACACCGAGTTCCGGCCGTACGGCTTCCGGGAGAACGAAGTCGGCTTCCACGTCTTCACGAGGACCCGCTGATGCGCCTGACCGATCTGCTCCACCCGCACCTGGACGGCGTCACCACGGTCGTCGACGCCACCGGCCACGGCCTGCGCCTGGACTCCTACCTCCACCTCCCCGACGGCGTCGCCCTGCGCGAGGACGCCGAACGGCCGGTCGGCGAGGGCGAACTGGTGCTCCTGTCGTACGGCCCCGACCCCACCCTGCACGGCACCGAGGACGACTGCCTCGCCGTACTCGAACGCCTGCGGCCCGGCGCGCGCGGCCTGCTGCTCCTCGGACACCCCGAGCCGCCCTACCACCGGCTGCTGGACGCCCTGGTGACCCACGGCTGCCAGGTACTGCGCGCCGCCCCGCTCGACTACACGCACCTGCACGCGGGCGCCGTGTTCGCCCGCACCGGCGGGGACGAACTCCTGCCCCCGCACGACTGGTTCGGCCGCGTGGTGCCCTCGGACGGCTTCGCCACCGCCCTCAGGATCGCCGACGAGTACGTGTTCGCCGACCTCGTCTCGCGTTCCCTGCGCGCCCGGGTGCTCGACCTGGAGCGCCGTGCCGAGGAGGCCGAGCGCGCCCGGGACGCGGCCCGCGCGGACGGGCTCGCCGACCGGCTGGCCGCCGCCGTCCGCGAGCGGGAGCAGCTGGCCTCCGCCCTGCGCGGTGCCCGGGAGCGGGTCGACGTGCTGAAGGCACGCGTCGCCATGTTGGAGGGCTCGACCTCGCTGCGGGTCGGGCGGGCGCTGGTCTCGGCCGCCCGGTCGCCGCGCCGCGGAGCGGCGCGCCTGCCACGGGAGTTGTACGGGATGTGGCGCGGGCGGACCCTGATGAAGGCCGCGCCGACGGCCCGCCCGGCGGCCGACAACGCCGCGCCCGTGACCGCCGACGACCGCCTCCACCTCGTCCACCGCGCGTTCTCCTGCGCGCCCCGCGACCGGCTGGTGATCGCCGGCGTACTCACCGACGCCACCGCCGAGGACTTCGCGGCGGACGCCGTCGTCAACCGCCTGCTGCCGCACGACGGCGGCGTGCTCGTACGGCGGACCGACCCGGACGCCGTGGTGGTGCAGCTGAGCGCCTGCACGGGAACGGGGCCCTGGTCGCTCGCGGGCAGCGGCCTCGCCCCCGACCTGGACCGCCGCATGGCCGAACTCCTCACCGAGGCACGGGCCCTGGGCCGGGCCACCGTCCTGTGGCGGGACGCCCCGCCGACCACCGCCCCCGGCCTCGCCCAGTTCACCTGGGACGCCGTCCTCGACACGGACACCGGCGTCCGGCTCTCCCGGCTCGACCCGGCCGCACAAGGCAAGGAACGGCTCCGAGAGGTCTTCCAGTGGGACAGCACCCGGGTCCGGCTCGCCGAGCTGGCCCGGCTGGTCGGCGCCCCCGACCCGCTGGACGAACGCCGGGTCGCCGTGCTGGCCGCCCCGCGCGACCGCACCGACCGGGCCCGGCTCGTCGCGCAGGTCCTCGGCCAGGACCACCGGCCCGCCGAAGTGCTCGTACCGGACCCGGCGGGCCTGGAGGAACTCGACGCCGCCGGGGTCACCGTGCGCACCGGAGCACCCACCGTCGCCTGGGTCGCCGACTGGAGCGACCCCGACGAGGACCGCCCGGACACCCTGCTGCTGGACCTGATGTGCGCCCAGGAGTACTCGGGCGCCGACGCGCTGGGGCACGCGCCGGGCGGCGAGGACTTCACCTTCGTACCGGCCCTGCGGCGTCCGCTGCTGGTGCGCCGGTCCCTGCACCGGGCCGGTGCGCCACCCGAGGCGTGGTGCGGCCAGGGGTACCGACTGTTCGCCGTGCGCGGGAAGGAGCCGTCATGAGCCGTGTGGTGCGCGCCCTGGTCTACGGCGACGTGGACCTCAACCTCATCGACGGCTCCGCCGTCTGGGCCCAGTCGACGGTGCAGGCGCTGTCGCTGGCCGGGTGCACGACCCGGCTGGTGCTCAAGGCCCCCGTCCGCACCGGGCGGCTGATCGATCCGCTGGCCGGGCTGCCCGGCGTGACGGTGGTACGGCCGCACGAGGAACGGCTGGTCGACGGGCAACGTGGCCAGACCCTCTCTCCGGTGCAGGCCTCGCAACTGCTGGCCCGGCTGGACCGGGAGGAGCCCTGCGACCTGCTCGTGCTGCGCGGCCGCAGACTGGTCTCCCGGGTCGTCGCCGACGGCCACTTCCACGGACGGATCTGGGCCTACCTCACCGACATCCCGCAGTCCGCCGCCGCCATGACCGAGGAGGCCCGCGCGGAACTCGTCCGGATCGCCGCCGCCTCCCGGCAACTCCTGTGCCAGACCGAGGAACTGCGCGGCCACCTGGAGGCGTGGGTGCCGCAGGCCTGCGGCCGCAGCGTGCTCTGCCCGCCCGCCGTACCCGAGCCCGGCTTCCCGACGCCGGAGCGCACCCGGCCGCACGACCCCCTGCGGCTGGTGTACACCGGCAAGTTCGCACCGCTGTGGAACACCCTGCCCATGACCCGGCTGCCGGCCCTGCTGGCCGAACGGGGCGTGCACGCCGAACTCCACACCGTCGGCGACAAGATCCACGACGACTCCGCCCACCCCGGCTTCCGCGAGGCGATGTACCGGGCCCTGCACGGCGACACCCCCGGCGTCCGGCACCACGGCGGACAGTCCCGCGAGGAGGCCATGCGTATCGCCGCCGAGTGCGACGTCGGTCTCGGCTGGCGCGACAGTCTCCTCGACGCCAGCCTCGAACTGTCCACCAAGGTCCTGGAGTTCGGTGCGCTCGGCCTGCCCGTCGTGCTCAACCGCACCCCCGCCCACGAGACGCTGCTCGGCTCCGACTACCCGCTGTTCGTCCCGGGCCGCGCCGAACTCGCCGACGCCGCCGAGGCGGTGGCCCGCGCCGCCCGCGAACCCGAGGCCCGGCGCTTGGCGGCCGACCGCTGCCGGGAGGCCGCCGGCCGGTACACGCTCCGGGCCGCCGCGACCCGCTGGCGCGCCCACCTCGACCACGCCTTCCCGGCGGCGCCGCCCGCCGTGACCGCCCGGACGCGCCCGCTGCGGGTCGGCGTCGCGGGCCACGACCTGAAGTTCCTCACCCGGCTCCTGGACCACTTCCGCGCCCTGCCCGGACTCGACGTGCGCGTCGACGCCTGGCCCGCGCTCGCCCGGCACGACCCGGCCGCGAGCCGTGCGCTCGCCGACTGGGCCGACGTGGTGGTCGTCGAGTGGTGCGGTCCGGCCGCCGTCTGGTACAGCCGCCACAAGCGGCGCGGCAGCCGGCTCGTGATCCGGCTGCACCGCTTCGAGCTGGACGCCGAGTGGCCCCGGCAGGTCGAGATCGACGCCGTCGACCGGGTGGTGTGCGTCAGCCCGTACTACGCCCGCCGCACCCTGGAGCACACCGGCTGGCCCAAGTCCAAGGTCGTGGTCGTCCCGAACTGGGTGGACACCGACCAGCTCGACCGGCCCAAGGCGCCCGGCGCCCGCTTCCGGCTCGGCATGATCGGCATCGCGCCCAGCCGCAAACGCCTCGACCTGGGCCTCGACGTCCTGCAGCGGCTGCGGGCCCGCGACCCGCGCTGGCACCTCTCGGTCAAGTCCAAGCCGCCGTGGGAGTACTGGTGGATCTGGAACAAGCCCGAGGAGCGCAGGCACTACGACGCGATCCTGCGCCGTATGCAGACGTCCCCGCTGCTCGAAGGGGCCGTCGTCTTCGACGACTTCGGCGCCGACGTGCCAGCCTGGCTGCGCCGGATCGGGCACGTCCTGTCCACCAGCGACGACGAGAGCTTCCACCTCGCCCCGGCCGAGGGCATGGCCTCGGGCGCCGTACCGGCACTGCTGCCCTGGCCGGGGGCGGACGAGATCTACGACCGCCGCTGGATCCACGACGACCCGGAGGCGATGGCGGAGGCGATCCACGGCCTCGGCGAACCGGAGCCCTGGCGGGCCGCCTCGGAGCTGGCCCGCGACCAGGTACGGGAGTCCTACTCCCTGGACAGGGTGGCGGCGGCCTGGACCGACCTGCTGGTGAGCGGCGCTCAGCCCGCCGCGCGCTCCGCCGTGAGGTAGGCGATCACCATGTCGCCCAGCATGGCGCGGTCGTGCTCGCGCTGCGCGGGCACGACCGGGGTCCGGGCGAACAGCGCGCCGAAGGTGTGCCGGCCGGCGATCCGGAAGTAGCAGAACGAGCTGATCATCGCGTGCAGGTCGACGGCGTCCACCTCGGCCGTGAACCGGCCCGACGCCCGGCCCGAGGCTAGGGCGTTCCGCAGCGCGTCGAGGGCGGGCGAGCCGATCGTCCCGAGCTTCGCGGCGGCGGCGAGGTGGCCGGCCGCGTGGGCGCTGCCGATGCCCACCAGCCGGAGGAAGTCCGGGTGCCGCTCGTGGTGGTCGAAGGTGAGCTCGGCCAGCCGGCGCACGGCCGCGACCGGGTCCAGGTGCGCGACGTCCAGGTCCCGCTCGGCGTGGTGGATCGCGCGGTACGCCCGCTCCAGTACGGCCGTGTACAGCTGCTCCTTGCCGCCGAAGTAGTAGTAGATCATCCGCTTCGTGGTACGGGTACGGGCGGCGATCTCGTCGACGCGGGCACCGTCGTATCCGGACCGGGCGAACTCCTGGGTCGCCACGTCGAGGATCTCGGCCCGGGTACGGGCCCCGTCACGGCTCCGCCCGTTCGGTCGTGCCGGTCGGTCGACGGTGGTCATCGGTTTCCTTCGGGCCTGGAGCGCACCCTGCGCCGGAGCGGGAGACTACCCCGCCGGGGGCCCGATGGCGACGGTTCCCGCTGGGGGTGTGCGGGGGTCGTTGTTGCCGGTGTGGGGTGGTTCGGGGCTGGTGGCGTGTGGGGGTGGTTGTTGGTGTGGGGTGGTCCGGGGCTGGTGGTGTGTGGGGGTCGTTGCCGTTGGTGCGCGGCGGCTCAGGGCTGCCGGTGTGCGACGGCCGTCCGCCGCTGGTGTACGGCGACCCCTGCTGCCGGTGTGCGATGGCTTGCGGCTGGCGGTGTGCGGCGACCCCCGCCGGTGTACGACAGCCCGCGGCTGCTGGTGTGCAGCGACCCCCACTCCGGGTTTGCGAAGGCTGCCCGCTGTCGGTGCGCGATGGCTTGCGGCTGGCGGTGTGCGGCGACCCCCGCCGGTGTACGACAGCTAGCCCGCAGCTGCTGGTGTGCAGCGACCCCCACTGCCGGTATGCGAAGGCTGCCCGCTGTCGGTGTGCGACGGCCCCCGGCTGCCGGCTACGGCGACCCCCACTACCCGTGTGCGACAGCCCCGGCCGCCGGTATGCCGCGGCCGCCCGTCGCTGGTGTGCGGTGGGCGGCCGGGGCTTTCGTGTGGGGCGTCAGGGGCTGGTGTTCCACTGTGCGATCACGGGTCGTCCGTGTTCCGTCGACAGGCGGCTGAGTGTGCCCGTCGCCAGCTGGAACAGGCTGCCGTCGGCGGGGGCCAGGCCCAGGCGGCGGGCGGCCAGCACTCGTAGGAAGTGGGCGTGGGCCACGAGGATCACGTCGCCGGGGCCGGTGGTCAGGGCGGCGTCCACGCGGGCCAGCACCCGGTCGGCCCGCTCGCCCACCACGGCCGGTGACTCGCCGGGATGCCCCTCGGGGCCCGGCGGCACGCCGTCCAGCCACAGGTTCCAGCCGGGCCGGGTGCGGTGGATGTCGACGGTGGTGGCGCCCTCGTAGCCGCCGTAGTCCCACTCGTGCAGGTCGGGCTCGGGTTCGGCCCCGGTGATGCCGGCCAGCTCGGCGGTGCGTATCGCGCGGTCCAGGGGGCTGGTGAGCGCGAGGGCGAAGGTCCGGCCGGACAGGAGCGGAGCGAGGGATTTGGCCTGTTCCTCGCCGTCGTGGGTGAGGGGCAGGTCGGTCCAGCTGGTGTGCCGGCCCGACACGCTCCACTCCGTCTCGCCGTGGCGGACCAGCAGGAGGTCGCCCATGGCGTTACTCCTTCGACTCGACGGCGTGGCCGCCGAACTGGTTGCGCAGGGCCGCGATCATCTTCATCTGCGGGGAGTCGTCCTGCCGGGAGGCGAACCGCGCGAAGAGGGAGGAGGTGATCGCCGGGAGCGGCACCGCGTGGTCGATGGCCGCCTCGACGGTCCAGCGGCCCTCGCCGGAGTCCTCGGCGAACCCGCGCAGCTTGTTCAGGTGCTCGTCCTCGTCGAGGGCGTTGACCGCGAGGTCGAGCAGCCAGGAGCGGATGACCGTGCCCTGCTGCCAGGAGCGGTACACCTCGCGGACGTTCTCCACCGACCGGACCTTCTCCAGGAGCTCCCAGCCCTCGGCGTAGGCCTGCATCATGGCGTACTCGATGCCGTTGTGGACCATCTTGGAGAAGTGCCCGGCGCCGACCTTGCCCGCGTGGACGAAGCCGTACGGGCCCTCCGGCTTGAGCGCCTCGAAGATCGGCTGGAGCCGGTCGACGTGCTGCTTGTCGCCGCCGACCATCAGCGCGTAGCCGTTCTCCAGGCCCCACACGCCGCCGGAGACGCCCGCGTCGACGAAGCCGATGCCCTTGATGCCGAGTTCGGCGGCGTGCTTCTCGTCGTCCGTCCAGCGGGAGTTGCCGCCGTCGACGACCGTGTCCCCGTCGTCCAGCAGGTCCTTGAGTTCGTCGATGACGGACTGGGTGGCGTGCCCGGCCGGGACCATCACCCAGACCGTGCGCGGGGCGTCCAGCTTCCCGACCAGTTCGGCGAGGTCCTTGACGTCCGAGACATCGGGATTGCGGTCGTAACCGACGACGGTGTGGCCCGCGCGGCGGATCCGCTCGCGCATGTTGCCGCCCATCTTGCCGAGACCGACGAGTCCGAGCTGCATGATCAGTTCACTTCCTAAGCGTGCGGTAGGCGGCGACGAGATTGCTGGTGGACGGGTCGAGACCGGGCACGTCCGCGCCCTCGGTGAGGGCGGGCTCCACGCGCTTGGCGAGGACCTTGCCCAGCTCCACGCCCCACTGGTCGAAGGAGTCGATGTTCCAGACGGCGCCCTGCACGAACACCTTGTGCTCGTACAGCGCGATCAGCTGACCGAGAACCGACGGGGTCAGCTCGCGGGCCAGGACGGTCGTCGTGGGGTGGTTGCCCCGGAAGGTGCGGTGCGGGACCTGTTCCTCGGCCACACCCTCGGCGCGCACCTCGTCGGCGGTCTTGCCGAAGGCGAGCGCCTGGGTCTGGGCGAAGAAGTTGGCCATCAACAGGTCGTGCTGGGCCCGGAGTTCCCCGCTCAGCTCGGCCACCGGCCGGGCGAAGCCGATGAAGTCCGCCGGGATCAGCTTCGTCCCCTGGTGGATGAGCTGGTAGTAGGCGTGCTGCCCGTTGGTGCCGGGCGTGCCCCACACCACGGGACCGGTCTGCCACTCCACCGGATCGCCCTCCCGGTCCACCGACTTGCCGTTGGACTCCATGTCCAGCTGCTGCAAGTAGGCGGTGAACTTGGACAGATAGTGGGAGTACGGCAGCACCGCGTGCGACTGGGCGTCGAAGAAGTCGATGTACCAGATGCCCAACAGGCCGAGGATCAGCGGGGCGTTGGACTCCGCCGGGGCGTTCAGGAAGTGCTCGTCGACGAGCCGGAAGCCGTCGAGCATCTCCCGGAACCGGTCCGGGCCGATCGCGATCATCAGGGACAGGCCGATCGCCGAGTCGTAGGAGTACCGGCCGCCGACCCAGTCCCAGAACTCGAACATGTTGGCCGTGTCGATACCGAAGTCCGCCACCTTCTCGGCGTTCGTCGACAGGGCCACGAAGTGCTGGGCCACCGCCTTCTCGTCGCCGTCCAGGCCGGCCAGCAGCCAGGACCGCGCCGAGGTGGCGTTGGTGATCGTCTCGATGGTGGTGAAGGTCTTGGACGCGACGACGAACAGCGTCTCCGCCGGGTCCAGGTCCCGCACCGCCTCGTGCAGGTCGGCGCCGTCCACGTTCGACACGAAACGGAACGTCAACTCCCGTGCCGTGTAGGGGCGCAGCGCCTCGTACGCCATCGCCGGGCCGAGGTCGGAGCCGCCGATGCCGATGTTGACGACGTTCCTGATGCGCCGGCCGGTGTGACCGGTCCACTCGCCCGAGCGGACCCGGCGAGCGAAGTCGGCCATCTTGTCCAGGACGGCGTGCACGGCCGGGACGATGTTCTCGCGGTTCTCACCGTCGACCTCCACCACCGCCTCGCGCGGCGCGCGCAGCGCGGTGTGCAGCACGGCCCGCCGCTCGGTGAGGTTGATCCTCTCGCCGCGGAACATGGCGTCGCGCAGGCCGAACACGTCGGTGGCGGCGCCCAGTTCCCGCAGCAGGGCCAGGGTCTCGTCGGTGATCAGGTGCTTGCTGTAGTCGATCAGCAGGTCGCCGACCCGGACGACATAGCGGTCGGCGCGCCCCGGGTCCGCGGCGAACAGCTCCCGCAGCGAGGCCTGCCCCCGGGCGCGGTGGTCGGCGAGCGCCGTCCACTCGGGCCGCCGGTTGAGCTTCGGGTGATCCGACAGTGCGTCAGACATGTCAGGCGTTCTCCTTGATGCCGTCGCCGCGCAGGGCGATGGCGTACATCTCGTCGGCGTCGAGGCGGCGCAGTTCCTCGGCGATGAGTTCGGAGGTGGCGCGGACCTTCAGGGCGAGGGTGCGCGGCGGCTGGCCCGGCAGGGTCAGCGTGGCCAGGGGCCCTTCGGGGCGGTCGATGAGGATCTCGCCGTTGTCGGTGCCCAGGCGCACGGCCGTGACGACCGGCCCGGGGGTGACCACCCGCTGGACCGGGACCCGCAGGCGGACCTCCAGCCAGCGCGCGAGGAGTTCGGCGCTCGGGTTCTCGGCCTCGCTCTCCACGGCGGCCGAGATGATCTTCGTGCGGGCCTGGTCCAGGGCGGCGGCGAGCATCGACCGCCACGGGGTCAGCCGGGTCCAGGCGAGGTCGGTGTCGCCGGGCGCGTAGGAGCGGACGCGGGTCTCCAGGGCGTCGAGGGGGTGCTCGACGGCGTACATGTCGGTGATCCGGCGCTGGGCGAGCGCGCCCAGCGGGTCCTTCGCGGGGTTCTCGGGGGCGTCCACCGGCCACCACACGACCACCGGGGCGTCCGGCAGCAGCAGCGGCAGGACGACCGAGTCGGCGTGCTCGGACACCTCGCCGAAGGTCCGCAGGATCACCGTCTCGCCGGTGCCCGCCTCGGAGCCGACGCGGACCTCCGCGTCCAGGCGGGACCGGGTGCGGTCGCGCGGGGTCCGGGCGTGCCGCTTGATGACGACCAGGGTGCGCGAGGGGTGCTCGCGCGAGGCGTCCTCGGCGGCCTTGACCGAGTCGTAGGCGTTCTCCTCGTCCGTGACGATGACCATCGTCAGGACCATGCCCACGGCCGGGGTTCCGATGGCGCGGCGGCCCTGTACCAGCGCCTTGTTGATCTTGCTTGCCGTGGTGTCGGTCAGGTCGATCTTCATGGCCTGCGCCAGCTCCGTCCGTCTCGTGCGAGCATCTCGTCGGCTTCCTCGGGTCCCCAGCTGCCCGACGCGTACTGCGCCGGCCTGCCGTGTGTCGCCCAGTACTCCTCGATCGGGTCGAGGATCTTCCAGGACTCTTCCACTTCCTGGTGACGGGGGAACAGGTTCGCGTCGCCCAGCAGTACGTCCAGGATGAGTCGCTCGTACGCCTCGGGGCTGGACTCCGTGAACGACTCGCCGTAGGCGAAGTCCATCGTCACGTCCCTGATCTCCATCGAGGTGCCCGGCACCTTCGAGCCGAACCGCACGGTCATGCCCTCGTCCGGCTGGACGCGGATGACGATCGCGTTCTGGCCGAGTTCCTCGGTGGCCGTGGAGTCGAAGGGGGAGTGCGGGGCACGCTGGAAGACCACCGCGATCTCGGTGACGCGGCGGCCCAGCCGCTTGCCGGTGCGCAGGTAGAAGGGGACGCCCGCCCAGCGGCGGTTGTCGATCTCCAGCTTGACGGCCGCGTAGGTGTCGGTCTTCGACTGCGGGTCGATGCCGTCCTCCTGCAGGTAGCCGATGACCTTCTCGCCGCCCTGCCAGCCGCCCGCGTACTGTCCGCGCACGGTGTGGCCGCCGAGGTCCTCGGGCAGCCGCACCGACTTGAGCACCTTCAGCTTCTCGGTGAGCAGCGCCTCCGCGTCGAAGGCGATGGGCTCCTCCATGGCGGTGAGCGCCATCAGCTGGAGCAGGTGGTTCTGGATGACGTCACGGGCGGCGCCGATGCCGTCGTAGTAGCCGGCCCGGCCGCCGATGCCGATGTCCTCGGCCATCGTGATCTGCACGTGGTCGACGTAACTGCGGTTCCAGATCGGCTCGTACATCTGGTTGGCGAAGCGGAGCGCCAGTATGTTCTGGACGGTCTCCTTGCCGAGGTAGTGGTCGATGCGGAACACCTGGTCCGGGTCGAACACGTCGTGCACCACGGCGTTCAACTCACGGGCGCTGGCCAGGTCGTGGCCGAACGGCTTCTCGATGACCGCCCGCCGCCAGGAGCCCTCCGGCGCGTTCGCCAGGCCGTGCTTCTTGAGCTGCCGCACGACCTTGGGGAAGAACTTCGGCGGTACGGACAGGTAGAAGGCGAAGTTGCCGCCGGTGCCCCGGGAGGAGTCCAGCTCCTCGACGGCCTCGCGCAGCTGCTTGAACGCGGTGTCGTCGTCGAAGTCGCCGGGGATGAACCGCATGCCCTCGGCGAGCTGCTGCCAGACCTCTTCGCGGAACGGGGTGCGCGCGTGCTCGCGCACGGCGTCGTGCACCTCCTGCGCGAAGTCCTGGTCCTCCCAGTCCCGGCGGGCGAAGCCCACCAGCGAGAAGCCCGGCGGCAACAGACCGCGGTTGGCCAGGTCGTAGACGGCCGGCATCAGCTTCTTGCGGGACAGGTCGCCGGTCACCCCGAAGATGACCAGTCCGGACGGGCCCGCGACGCGCGGCAGTCGACGGTCGCGCGCGTCGCGCAGCGGGTTCGTCCAGGCGGTCCCCGGGATGACGGGCACCCGCACCTCGGCGGGTGCCGACTCCTGGTCGGAAGTGGTGGTCATTACGCTGCTACCCCCTTGCTGTTCAGGGACTTCGTCACGGCGTTCAGCAGGTCCTGCCAGGCCACCTCGAACTTGGCGACGCCCTCGTCCTGAAGCCGCTGGACGACCTCGGCGTAGGAGATGCCGACGACGTTCCTCGTGGCGACGAGTTCGGCGAGGTTGCCGGACTCGATCCGCCCCCGCGACAGGTCGTCGAGCCAGATCGAGACGCCCTCGTCGACGAGGCGTCCCAGCGCTCCCGCGGTCGCGGTTGCTTCGGTCACTTTGATCATCTTCTTTCTGGCGATCGGATCAACCGCGGGCGGCGGCGAGCGATTCCCGGGCCGCGGCGGCGACGTTCTCGGTGGTGAGACCGAACTCGGCGAACAGGGTCCGGGCGTCGGCGGAGGCGCCGAAGTGTTCGAGGGAGACGATGCGTCCCGCGTCACCCACGTAGCGGTACCAGGTCAGGCCGATGCCGGCCTCGACCGCGACCCGCGCCCTGACCGACGGCGGCAGCACCCGCTCGCGGTAGGCCCGCGGCTGCTCCTCGAACCACTCGACGGACGGCATCGACACCACACGGGTGCCGATCCCCTCGGCTTCAAGCAGTTCGCGCGCGTCGACCGCCAGGCGCACCTCGGAACCGGTGGCGACGATGATCACCTCCGGGGTCTCGGTGGCGGACTCGCGCAGCACATAGCCGCCCTTGGCCGCGTCCGGGTTCGGCGCGTACGTCGGCACGCCCTGGCGGGTCAGCGCGAGCCCGTGCGGGGCCGGGTGGGTGGCGTGCCTCTTCAGGATCTCGGCCCAGGCCACCGCGGTCTCGTTGGCGTCCGCCGGGCGGACGACGTTCAGCCCCGGGATGGCGCGCAGCGAGGCCAGGTGCTCGACGGGCTGGTGGGTGGGGCCGTCCTCGCCGAGACCGATGGAGTCGTGCGTCCACACGTAGGTCACCGGCAGCTGCATGAGCGCCGACATCCGTACGGCGTTGCGCATGTAGTCGGAGAAGACCAGGAACGTGCCGCCGTAGACGCGGGTGTTGCCGTGCAGGGCGATGCCGTTCATCTCCGCGGCCATCGAGAACTCGCGGATGCCGAAGTGGATCGTACGGCCGTACGGGTCGGCCTCGGGCAGCGGATTGCCCGTCGGCAGGAAGGACGACGTCGTGTCGATGGTGGTGTTGTTCGAGCCGGCCAGGTCGGCGGAGCCGCCCCAGAGCTCGGGGACGACGGCGCCGAGCGACTGGAGCACCTTGCCGGAGGCGGCGCGCGTGGCGACCGACCTGCCCTCCTCGAAGACCGGCAGGGCGTCCTCCCAGCCCTCGGGCAGCCGGCCGGCCACGATCCGGTCGAACAGCTCGGCCCGCTCCGGCCGGGCGCCGCGCCACTCGTCGAGCCGCTTGTCCCAGGCGGCGTGCGCCTCGGCGCCGCGGTCGAGAGCCTCGCGCGCGTGGGCGAGGACGTCGGCGTCGACCTGGAAGGACCGCCCGGGGTCGAAACCGAGGACGCGCTTGGTGGCGGCGATCTCGTCTTCGCCGAGCGCCGAGCCGTGGGAGGCCTCGGTGTTCCGCGCGTTCGGGGCGGGCCAGGCGATGATCGTGCGCATCGCGATGATCGAGGGGCGTCCGGTCTCGGCCCGCGCCGCCTCCAGAGCCGCGTACAGGGCGTGGACGTCGACGTCACCGTCCTGCGTCGGCTCGATGCGCCGGGTGTGCCAGCCGTAGGCCTCGTACCGCTTCAGCGCGTCCTCGGAGAAGGCCGTGGCGGTGTCGCCCTCGATGGAGATGTGGTTGTCGTCGTAGAGGAGGACGAGGTTGCCGAGCCGCTGGTGGCCGGCGAGGGAGGAGGCCTCGGCGGAGACACCCTCCTCCAGGTCGCCGTCGGAGACGATCGCCCAGACGGTGTGGTCGAAGGGGGAGGTGCCCTCGGGGGCCTCGGGGTCGAACAGGCCGCGTTCGTAGCGGGCGGCCATCGCCATGCCGACGGCGTTCGCGACGCCCTGGCCCAGCGGGCCGGTGGTGGTCTCCACGCCCGCGGTGTGTCCGTACTCGGGGTGACCGGGGGTCTTGGAGCCGTGCGTGCGGAACGCCTTCAGGTCGTCCAGTCCCAGCTCGTACCCGGCGAGGAAGAGCTGGGTGTAGAGGGTCAGCGAGGTGTGGCCGGGGGACAGCACGAAGCGGTCACGGCCGGTCCACTCCGGATCGGCCGGGTCATGGCGCATCACCTTCTGAAAGATCGTGTACGCGGCGGGCGCCAGGCTCATCGCGGTGCCGGGGTGGCCGTTCCCGACCTGCTGGACGGCGTCGGCCGCCAAGAGGCGGGCGGTGTCGACGGCACGCCGGTCGAGGTCGGTCCACTCGAAGCCGTCGGTTGTCTGCGTGCTCTTCTTCAAGAAGTCCTCGATTGAAGCGCGGTATCTGGCGGACGCGTTCAAAACTAAAAGTCTGACTTTTTGGAGGGAAGGTCGGGGTGTGTCAGCCTGTGGTGAAAGTGGGACACCGGCGGTACGGCAGGGCGGCACGAGAAGGACATGACGGACAGAGCACCCCACGGCGAGGGCGACGGGGACGGGATCAGAACCTTCGCCTTCCCGGCCGACCTGAGCGTCTGCGGCGTCGGCATGCAGGTGGGCCCCATGGGCGCCGGCCGCACCTGGCACGTGGACGCGCCTTTGCACCGTGTCCACCGCATCGACTTCCACGTGGTCATGCTGTTCGACGACGGCCCGGTGCGCCACATGGTCGATTTCGCCGACCACGAGGCGACGGCCGGCGACCTGCTGTGGATCCGCCCCGGACAGGTCCACCGTTTCTCGCGGACCAGCGAGTACCGCGGAACCGTGCTCACCATGCAGCCCGGTTTCCTGCCCCGCGCCACCGTGGAGGCCACCGGCCTCTACCGCTACGACCTGCCGCCCCTGCTGCACCCGGACGAGGCCCGGCTCGCCGCGCTGCGCGCGGCCCTCGCCCAGCTGCGACGCGAGTACGAGGACACCACGACCCTCCCGCTCACCCTGCACACCGCCGTACTGCGCCACAGCCTGACGGCGTTTCTGCTGCGGCTGTCCCATCTGGCCGCCAGCTCCGCGGAGGCGGCCCGGCAGCAGGCCGACACGACGTTCACCCTGTTCCGCGACGCCGTGGAGAAGGGGTTCGCCACCAACCACAGCGTCAGCGCCTACGCCGACGCGCTCGGCTACTCCCGCCGCACCCTCGTGCGCGCCGTCCGCACCGCCACCGGCGAGACCCCCAAGGGCTTCATCGACAAACGCGTCGTCCTGGAGGCCAAGCGGCTGCTCGCCCACACCGACATGCCCGTCGGCCGGGTGGGCGCGGCGGTCGGCTTCCCCGACGCGGCGAACTTCTCGAAGTTCTTCCAGCTGCGCACCGGACAGACGCCGGTGACGTTCCGGGCGGAGCTGCGGCAGTGACCTGAGCTGTTGTCAGTAACCCATCGGGCGGTAGTACCCCAGGACCGCCGCCAGGTGCGCGAACCACTGTCCCAGCAGTGCGCGCGGTTTCGCCGTCACGGCGCACTCGAAGACCCTGCCGTCGATGTGGACGACGGCCGTCATCAGGGCCTTGCCCGAGGGGCTCGCCTTGTAGTGGACGCTGCGGATCTCCTGCCAGGAGAACTCGGCGGTGAGGCCGTGGTCCTCGAACGTGACGCCGTCCACGTCGACCACGATCGAGTTGTGGCGGTCGACGATCATGAACTCCGGTCCCGTCGGCGCCGGTTGGGGCGGCACGGGCGGCTGGGGGTGCTGGGGCGGCGCGTACTGCGGTGGAGCGGGGGCGTACTGCGGCCGGGCGGGGGCGTACTGCGGCGGCGGAGGGCCGAAACCCTGTGGCTGCTGGTCGCCGTACGGCTGCTGATGCGTCATGGGTCCCCCGGTCCCCCGTGCTTTGTCTTCTCCTACGGAACCTACCCGTCGGCCGTGAGGGAGACGTTTCCGGGGGGCCCGGCGCATCGGTGACGTCTGGACGGCTCGGGCGGCCACGGCCGAAGTGTGGCGCGGATGCGTCGACCGGACCCTGGCGAACGGCATGCGGGTCGCCGTCCGCCAGGGCCGGGCGAGAGGGGCGAGAGGGGCGAGAAGGGCAGGGAGGCCGGGAGATCGCCCTCAGTCCGAAGGAAGGTCAGTGACCGAAGTCGAACCAGTTCACGTTCACGAAGTCTGCCGGCTGACCGCTGGTGAACGTCAGATACACATCGTGGGTGCCGGTGACGGAACCGATGTTCGCCGGTATCGTCCGCCACGTCTGCCAGCCGCCGGTGTCGGCCAGCGCGAAGCTGCCGATGGGGGAGTTGCCGCGGCTGTCGAGGCGTACCTCGACCAGGCCGCTCACCCCGGAAGCGGCGCCGCTCGCCACCCGGGCGTGGAACTGGGTGGCCGGCGTGGAGCCGAAGTCGACGCCCTTGTACAGCGCCCAGTCCCCGCCGGCGAGCCAGCCGATGTTCTGGCCGCCGCCGGTGTCCGAGGTGGCCTCGGTGCCCACGCCGGACTGGCTGTCGTAGGACTCGGCCTGGATGGTGCCGTAGGCGTCCCGGCCGCCGGACGGCGGAGGTGTGGTACCGCTCCCACCGTCCGACGACTGAAGCACCTGGACGTAGTCGACGACCATCGGGCGGCCGGACGCGGTGTCGCCGTCCAGGCCGCCGCCGAGCGCGTCCGGGAAGGCGCCGCCCATCGCCACGTTGAGGATGACGAAGTAGCCGTGGTGGGTGGCGTTGGCCCAGGTCGTCGCGTCGACCTGGTTCGCCGTCACCGTGTGGTAGTTGACGCCGTCGACGTAGAAGCGGATCGCCTCGGGGCTGACCGAACGGTCCCACTCCATCGTGTAGGTGTGGAAGCCGGACTGGCAGGTGCTGCCCGGGCAGGCGATGTTGTTGCCGATGCCGGTGGTCTCGTTGCAGGGGCCGCCGGGGTTGGTGCCGCAGTGCATCGTGGCCCAGACCTTGTTCAGGCCCTGGACGTTCTCCATGATGTCCAGCTCGCCGACGCCGGGCCAGTTCTGGTAGTTGCCGCGGTACGGCGCGCCGAGCGTCCAGAACGCGGGCCAGTAGCCCTCGGCGGCCGTGCCCGTGACGTTCGGCATCTGGAGGCGGGCCTCGACGCGCAGCTTGCCGCCGGACGGGGGCTGGAAGTCGGTGCGGTTGGTCTCGATGCGGCCCGACGTCCAGTTGCCGGCGGCGTCGCGCAGCGGGGTGATCCGGAGGTTGCCGTTGCCGTCGAGCGAGACGTTGTTCGTGCTGGACGTCATCGTCTCGACCTCGCCGGTGCCCCAGTGCGCGGGGCCGCCGGGGTACGAAGTGCCGGTGTCGTACTGCCAGTTGGCCGTGTTGACGCCGGAGCCGGCGGAGCCGTTGAAGTCGTCCAGGAAGACCTGGGTCCAGCCGGACGGGGGCGTGGGCGCGGAGGCGTTGGCCGGCAGGGTGGCGGCCGTGGCCGCGACGGCCGCCAGGCCGATCGTGGCGAGGACGGCGACGAGGGCCCGCCGCCGTCTGGGGATACCGGAGGTTTCACTCATGGGGGTGCCTCTCGGGTGCGGGGGAGTTGCGGGGGTTCCCTTGGGAGCCGGGTTTGAGAGCGCTCTCAAAGTGGGCCCAATGTGCTCTCCGCTCCTTCGGTCGTCAAGACTTGAATCAAAGAAAGTCCTTGCTTCTCGGTGGAGTTCATCCGGCGAAGCCACCCGCGTACGGCACGGCGCCGCCTGCCTTCCGGTCCGCCCAGGACGGATTCCAGCCGTTCAGGCCGGTACCGTCGCACGGGATTCGGGTGAGGACCCGCGGACGACACGGCCAAAAAGCGCGGTTGCCCCTGTCGATCCCGGTGTGAACGAGGTATGAACAGCCGACCGGTGTCCTGCTTTTCCGGTGGGATCCCGCGCCCCGTACGGCATTTCCGGAGGTATCCGTGACCGAAGTCCGCAAGCGGCACACCGTGGCCGTCGTCGGAGCAGGCGCGGCGGGCACACTGACCGCCGTTCAGCTCTGCGAGACGGCGTCGCGCCGCCGGACTCCCCTCGACGTCGTCCTGATCGACCCGGCCCCGGAGGCGGGCCGGGGCACCGCCTACGCCACGCCCGACCCGCGGCACCGCCTCAACGTGCCCGCCGGCAACATGAGCGCCTACCCCGACGACCCCGGCCACTTCACCCGCTGGCTGTGCCGGCACGGCGAACCCGAGGTCACCGGCGCCGACTACGCCACCCGCTACCGCTACGGCGCCTATCTCGCCGACACGCTCGGCCAGGCCGTCGTCCGCGCCCACGGCACGGTCGCCGTACGCCGCCTGCGCACCAGCGCGGAGAGCTGCGGCGCCACCCCCGACGGCCGGATGGAGCTGCGCCTGGCCGACGGGACACGGCTGGCCGCCGACGCCGCCGTCCTCGCCACCGGACCCGCCGGACCGGCCGCCGCCTGGGTGCCGCCCGCCCTGCGCGACTCGCCCCGCTTCGTCGGCGCGCCGTGGACGCCGGGTGCCCTGGACGGCGCGCGGGAGAGCACCGAGGCCGTGCTGCTCGTCGGGACCGGTCTGACCGCCGTCGACCTCGCCCTGACCCTCGACCGGCCCGACCGCAGCGTGCACGCCCTCTCCCGGAACGGACTGCTGCCCCAGCCGCACACGCTCCGCCCGGCCGGTGTGATGCCCGCCCCGGCGGACCTGTCCGACACCTCGTTGGCCCGGCTGCGACGGGCGGTCTACCGCCATCTCAGCCGTTCGGTCCGCACCCACGGCGACTGGCGCCCCGGCCTCGACAGCCTCCGCCCGCACACCCCCCGCCTGTGGCGCAGTCTCTCGCCCGAGGAGCGCGCGGAGTTCCTCGCCCGCGAGGGCGCCCTGTGGAACACCCACCGCCATCGCATGGCCCCCGCCACCGCCGAGCACGTCTCCCGCGCGCGGACCGCGCGGCGCCTGCACGTGCACACCGGCACGGTCGCCCGGGTGACCGCGCAGGACGACGGCCCGCTCGCCGTCGAGCTCTCCAACGGCCGTACCCTGCACGTGGGTTGGGTGATCGACTGCACCGGTCCCGGGCGGCTGCCGGACGGCCCGCTGTGGAGTTCGCTGTTCGCGGCCGGTACGACGGTGCCCGGTCCGCTGGGCATGGGTGTCGCCACCCACGACGGTCGGCTCCTCGACGCGAGCGGCGCCGCCGGGCTCCCGCTGTTCACGCTCGGCGCCCCGCGCCGCGGCGAGCTGTGGGAGACCACCGCCATCCCCGAAATCCGGGTCCAGGCGGCCGAGTTGGCCCAGCAGCTGCTGGCGCCGCTCGCCCCCCGGCGCCGTACCACCCGGCGCCCCGTCGACGGGCACGGACTGGCCCTGTCCACCCACGCCGAGGCGGCCGCCGCCTATCGCGGCGGGCTCGACCGGGTCCTCAAGGTCCGCTCCGGCGCCCGGGACGCCTTCGCCCGCGCGGTCGCCCTCGACCCCGGCTTCGCCCTCGGCCACGCCTCCCTCGCCCTGCTGGGCCACGAGTGCGGCGCCGCCGTCGACGTGCCCCGGGCCCTCGCCGACGCCCAGCGCTCGGCCCGCGAACGGGCCGACGAGCGCGAGCGGTCCTTCGTGGACGTGGTCACGCGCCGGGTCACCGGCGGGGACGGGGACGAGGCGCTCGTACGCCATCTGCGGGAGCATCCCGGCGACGCGCTGGCGCTCGCCGCCGCCGTGCCCACCATCGCCTTCTCCGGCGTGAGCGACCTGCACGACGACGACGCGCTCGGCCTGCTCGACGTGACCTCACCGGCCTACGACGGGCACTGGTTCCACACCTCGCTGCTCGCCTTCCTGCGCCAGGGACAGGGCCGGCTGCACGAGGCGGGCGAGCTCGCGCACCGGGCGCTGGCCACCGAGCCCGCCTCCGGGCACGCGGTGCACGCCCTCGCGCACGTGCACTACGAGTCCGGCGCGCACGAGGCGGGCCGCGACTGGCTGGAGAAGTGGGTGACCGGTCGGGGCCGCGGCGCGGTCCACCGGGCGCACTTCTCCTGGCACATCGCCCTGCACGAACTCGCCCTGGACGACCCGGCGGCGGTCCGCAGGCGCTGGTTCGCCCAGCTCGCGCCCGGCCGGGTGACCGGGGTGCGGGCGCTGGTCGACTCGGGGTCGCTCTTGTGGCGGGCGCGGCTGAGCGACAGCTGGCGGGGCGACCTGCCCGCGACCGACGTGCTGGACGCCGTCGAGCGCGAGGTGCTGGAGCGGCCCGCGACCGCGTTCACCGCGCTGCACGCGGCCGTCGCCCTGACCGCCGCCGGGGACCTGCCCGCCCTGCGCCGGCTGCGCGACCACGCGGCCGGCGCGGATCCGGTGCAGCGGGAGGTCGTCGCGCCGCTGTGCGAGGCGTTCGCGGCGCTCGTCGAGGAGCGCTTCTGGGAGGCGGCCAGCGGACTGGACGCGCTGCTGCCCGTGCTGCGCCGGGTCGGCGGCAGCGCGGCCCAGCGCGAGGTGGTCGAGGAGACGCTGCTGTACGCGCTGGTGGCGGCCGGCCGCTGCGACGCGGCCCGCCGTCTGCTGGACGCCCGCCTCGACCGCAAACCGGCGCCCCGCGACCGACGGTTGCTGGCCACGCTGCCGGGCTGACCCGGCACCCGTCTCCACCGGGCCCCGATCCGAGAACGAGTCGGACTCGGGGCCCTCTGGGTTCGTACACGTTCCGCGCCCCGGACAGGGGCACACCCCGGGCGGGCCGCGCACCCCGGCGCCGCACGAAAGCCCGGGTCACGAGCGCGGAACGGATGGTTCCGTACCCGTGCTCGGCATATGCGGCGCTAGTCACGGGCGGACAGCCGCGTCCCCGATGTTCATCATCCTTTAACTATCAGCGCTTACCTACGTCTCCGTAACCTCACGGCCTGCTCAGCTTCACGTGCCTCTTCACCCCACAGAAGGGACGTACCGAGGTGATGTCACGCAGGTTGAGGAAACCACTGCCCAGACGAGCCGCACTCGTCGCCGCCACCGCCCTGCTCGGCGGACTGCTGACGGTGCCGGCGGTCTCCGCCACCGCCGCCGGGACACCGCGGGTGTGCGACGCCGCGGACGCCGACATCTACCGGCCCCCGGACCGCGCGAGCGCCGCGCCCGGTGCCGTCGTCGCGTGCCGCCGCGTCGACTCCCTCCCCATGGTGGTCGGCGCACCGCCGCTGGACGCCTGGAAGGTGCAGTACGGATCCACCGACGGACGGGGCAGGCGGGTCGTCGTGGCCGGCACCGTCGTCGTACCGCGCAAGCCCTGGACCAAGCCCGGCGAGCGGCCGGTGGTCGCCTTCGTGCCCGGCACCCTGGGCATCGGGCCGCAGTGCGCGTTCTCCAAACAGCTCGCCGGCGAGTACCAGGACGCCTACGAGGGTCCGAACCTCGCGGCGCTGCTCAACGCCGGCTACGCCGTCGCCGCGACCGACGGCCAGGGGTACCTGGACGGCCAGGTCCATCCGTACGCGGTCGGCGCCGAGGCGGGCCACGCCACCCTCGACATGGCCCGCGCCGCCTCCCGGGTGCCCGGCAGCGGGGTGAGCCCCCAGGCTCCGGTGGGCATCTGGGGCTACTCGGAGGGCGGCTCCGGCAGCCTGTGGGCGGCCCAGCTGACCCGCTCGTACGCGCCCGAACTGAACGTCGTCGGCTCGGCGTCCGGCGGCATCCCGGCCGACCTCAAGCAGGTGGCGAGCAACCTCGACGGGCAGTTCTTCGCCGGGTTCCTGGTGGACGCGGTCATCGGCCTGTCCGTCACGCATCCGGACATGCCGTTCGACGAACTCCTCGACGACGACGGCCGCAAGGCGGTGCGGGACGCCGAGTCGCTGTGCGCCGTCGGCACGGTCGCGCGGTTCGCGGGCGCCCGGTTCGAGCAGTACACCAAGGACCGGCTGACCCTCGACCAGATCTACGCCCTGCACGCACCCGACGGCACCACGTGGAGCGAGGTCGTCGACGGCAACAGGCTCGGTGTCGGCGTGGGCACACCGGGCTCCGGCGCCCGCTACGAGATCGGCTTCCCCGTCCTGCAGTACCGCGGGATCCTCGACGAGGTGATCCCCGCCGAGACCGCCGACGCCACCCGCCGCGCCTACTGCGCCGCCGGCGTCACCACCCAGTGGACGCCGTACCTCGGTGACCACCTCTCCGGCGACCCGCAGACGATCGGCGACGTCGTCAACTGGCTCGGGGACCGCTTCGAGGGGAGGAGTACGAAGGGCAACTGCTGACCCGGGTCACGAGCACCGCGGACGGCGGCGGGAGACCCGCCGCCGTCCTGCGGCGTCCGTCGCGCTTCTACTGCAGGCGGTACGAGTAGACGGTCGTCGCCACCGCGCACACCCCCGGCGGGATCACCTCCGCGCGCAGGGTGCCCGACTTCGTGTCGTAGTCGACGCCCTCCGCCTCGAAGGTGCCCGTGCAGATGCTGGACTGGGGCACGGCGAACAGACTCCGCACCGAACCGGTGACCGGCTTTCCGTCGAGCCGGTGCGGGAGGTCGACCTGGAGCAGCGGCCGGATCTCGGGGAACAGCGCGCCCGAGGCGTCGTCCGAGGCGCACACCAGACGGGTGTCGGTGACGAAGTCGCAGCCCTGGATGTCGCGCACCGGCCGGTCCAGGGTGATCTGGCCCGCCTCCGGCAGGTCGCCGCCCCTGGCCGGGGTGGACGGGTTGAGCAGGGGAGCGGGGAAGACCTGGAGCCTGCTCTGGTCACCCCACTCGCCCGACACCAGCCACTGCCCGTCGGGGGAGACGGTGGCGAAAGAGTTGTTCACCTTCTCGCCCGGGTTCAGCCGGTGGGTGTAGTCGTAGCGCTGACCGGACGGCGTGGTGACCGCGTACATCTTCGACGTGGCCGAGTCCGCGCCCTGGTAGGCGTCGAAGACGTAGCCGCGCGCGATGTCCGGGTCGCCGACGTGGTTCCAGCCCTTGATCCGCAGGTCCAGCGGGATGTCCAGCAGCCCGCGGTACAGCAGGGAGCCGTCCGCGCGGTCCGCGAGGCCCTGCCCGCCGCCGAGGGTGTCCGTGTACGACGTTCCGGTCTGCGCCCAGTGCGGTTCCCCGGCCGCGAAGGCGCTCGGGGTCCCGAGGGTCAGGGCGGCCGCCAAAGCGGTGAGGGTGAGCAGCTGACGCTTCATCAACAACCTTTCACGTCCACGAAGATGGGGTTGGAATAGAACCACGTGTCGACCCACGGGTCACCATTGCCGGGCTCGTGCGCGATCGGGCCGTGCGGGTCGACGGACGCGCCCAGAAGACCCGCGCCGTGCCGGTTGCCGTCGCTGCCGCGCAGCCGGACGTAGAAGGACTCGTCACCGGCGGTCAGCGGGATGCGCAGGGTGTACGTCCCCGTGCGGCCGATGACCTCCTTGGACCGGACGACCTTGGTGTCGGGCGCCTTCCAGCTGTCGCGGTCCGTCACCGGGCCGCGCACCGCTCCCCGGATCACGTCCACGTGCGCCAACTCGGGCAGGATGTCGTGCGGGTTGGGCCGGGAGGCGGTGGTCACCGTGGCGTACAGCGTGAGCCGCTCGCCCTTGCGGACGCGCAGCCGGCCGCCGAGGGTGACGCCCCGCTCGTCGTCGCAGTCCCGCTTCAGCCGGACGTCGAGCCCGTCGAGCAGGTGCCCGTGGTCGAGCCAGACGCGGCCCGCCCGCAGGCCCGCCATCACGGCGCGGTAGCCGTAGCGGGTGACGCCGACGTGGGTGCGGCTGAACTCGCCGGGCCAGAAGTCGCTGCCCGGCTGCGGGGTGTCGGTGTCGACCGGGTCGGGCAGTCGGCCGGTGTTGTCGAAGTTCTGGCCGGGCGGCCAGTCGCCGTTCTTCCAGGTGTCGAAGACCACCCGGTGGACGTCGGAGTTGGTGGTGACGGAGAACAGCCTGCCCTCGGCGAGCATCGCGTCCCACAGGCCGCCCACGGTCGCCGTCGCCCAGTCGAAGCCGCCGTAGGTGACGTAGGCCTCCGCCGGGTAACCGGCCCAGGAGTTGGCGGACGGCCTGTTCTCGTACTCGCCGCGGATCGACGTGGTCGCGCCGCGCCAGCCGGGGATGGCCGCGCCCTGGGCGCCGGGCGCGCCCTCCATGCCGATCATGATCTCGGGCGCGGCGTCCCGCCAGTTGCGCAGCTCGTGCGGGGAGTCGATGCCCAGGCGCAGCGGGTGGTTGGCGAGGACCAGGACGTCGTCGACGTAGCCGGTGCGGCGCTGCTCGGCCAGCCACTGGACGGCCTTGACCGCGTGGGCCTCGTTGCGGGCGGTGTTCGGGTTGTCCGGGGCGCCGTCGGTGTAGCCGAGCAGCTTGCCGTCGTAGGCGAGCTCGAACTGCGTGAGCAGGTCGACCTCGTGGGGGCCGGGCGCGGCGAAGATCGTGGCGTGCTCGGCGCCCGGGATGTACCACTCCAGGCCCTGGAAGATCAGCTGGCGCGGGTTGGCGGCGCGCGCCTTGACGATCTCCTCGTGCTCCAGCTGGGCGCCGTAGCGGGCGTGCCCGAAGTTGGAGTGCTCGTTGAACACCATCCAGTCCAGGCCGTACCGGGCGGCGGCGCCGGCGATCTGGGCGAACGTGTACTTGGCGTCGTGGCTGTACACGGAGTGGACGTGGTGGTCGCCGACGACGTAGGCGAGACGCGGGTCGCTCCCGCCGAGGGCGGGGCCGCGCCCGGCGGCCAGCGCCGGGGTCGCCGCCGACCCCAGGGCGAACGCGGCGCCGAACAGGCCCGCGCGGCGCAGGAGATGGCGTCTCGACACGCCCTGGGGGTCGAGGCTCGCGGGGGAGACGGACGGGTCGGCCCAGGAGGGCAGCTGCTGCTCGGTCATGGGTGATCCTCGGGGAGGTCCGCGGACAGGGGGTCAGTGGTTCATGAACGACGTGACCGGCAGCGCCCGTTCGACGATCCGGATGTCGCCGAGCCGGCCGTGCAGGATCTGGTCGATCTTCCCGCCGTACTCGTAGCCGCCGACCAGCCAGGGCAGACCGGCCGAGGCGAGCCCGGCGGCGGGGGCGTGCGGGTTGCGGGCCACGGGGCAGCCCTGGACGTACATCGTCGTGTGCCGTCCGTCGTTGACCACGGCGACGTGCCACCAGGTCTCCCGCGCGGTCTCGTCACCCCAGTTGGTGGCGAGCTGCTGCTGGTTGAGCGGCCGGGCCGCCCACTGCGGACCGGGTCCGTCGGAGACGGACAGCGTGGCGAGCGGCTCGTCCGGGTCGTCCGTGGACGGCCCGGCGGTCCCGTTGCGGCCGGCCCGGCCGACCAGCCCGGACCAGGCGTTGTGGGAGGCGTCCCAGTCCGCCGGCAGCCAGTAGAAGGCCTCGATGGTGTAACCGGAGCGGAGGGTGGCCGAGTTGAGCGGCGCGCCGTCGACCGTGCGCAGGTAGGCGCCCCGCAGCGGGGACTTGTAGCCCTGGAACTCCAGGCTGCCGTGGCCCGGCTGGTCCGGGTGGTGTGCGGCGGACCACACGAGCCGGCCCTCGCCCACCGTGACCGGGACCAGGTCGTTGCCCCGACCGGACAGGTCGCGGACCGTGCCGGTGAGGGCGGCGCCGTACTCGTGGCCGTCGAAGCGCCAGTAGGCGACCGTGCCCGGGACGAGCATCCGCGCCGCGGGACGCGCCGGACGCGGCGGCACCGGCGCGAAGCCGGAGAACCGCTGCTCGAAGTCGATGTCGACGGAGAACCGGTCCGCGGCGCCGGACAGTTCCATCTCCTGCCGCTCCAGCTCGTTCAGCCCCTGGGCGGCCCGGCCCAGGATCCACGGCGACAGCGTCTCGACGTCGATGGTCTTGCGGTCGAGGTCGAAGTGGTAGAGGCGGATCATCGCCGCGCCGCCGAAGTAGCGGTTCTGGTAGTTCGTCAGGTGCAGGTGGACGTCGTTGCCCGCCGCGTTCTTGCGGATCGCCCGCCCGGCCGGCCAGTAGTGGCCGTTGAGGGTGAGGAAGATCTGGTCGTGGTCCTCGATCAGCTGGTCCCACAGCTGCTGCCCGTGGTCCGACAGGGCGTCGTCCGCCACGACCAGTTCGTGCGTGGTGAGCACGACCGGCGTCCTGGGGTGCCGGGCCAGGACGTCCTTCGCCCAGGCGTATCCCTGCGCCGACGGCCGCCAGTCGAGGGCGAGCACCAACCACTCCCGCCCGGCCGCGCGGAAGAGGTGGAAGGTGTTGTAGCCGTCCGGGGAGGCTCCGCCGAAGGTGGGCTTGCCCTGGAAGCGCCGCGGACCGAACGTGTCCAGGTACGGCGTCGGGCCGCGCTGGTCGTCCGTCGAGGACCGTACGTCGTGGTTGCCCGCGAGGACGCTGTAGCCGACGCCGCGCCGGTCGAGCGGCCCGAACGCCTCGCCGATCGCGGCGCATTCCTCCTTGGCGCCGTTCTGCGTGAGGTCGCCGAGGTGGGACAGGAAGACGATGTTGTCGTCCCGGCCGTGCTCCAGCAGATAGCGCAGCGAGGCCTCGACCGGCCTCTTGTCGATGCTGGGCCCGTCGAACAGGTACTGGGTGTCGGGCATCACCGCGAGCGTGAAGCGGCGGCTCTCGGCGTCGGGCCGCCACGCGGAGGCCGTCTCGGCGGTGGCCGCCTCCGCGGTGGCCGGGAGGACGGCACCGGCCGTGGCGGCGGCGCCCAGCAGCGCGGTGGCCCTCAGGAAACTGCGTCGTCCGGCACCGGCCTGCGCGGCCTCGCCCTGGGCATGGTCATGCGACGTACACACGTGTGCTCCGTAAAGGTGGCAGTAAAGGTGGCGGAGGGGGCAACGGGAGGAGGAGGTTCAAAGAGCGCGCAGCGTCCAGGTCCAGCGGTGGACGCCCGGTGCCACGAGACAGGACGGCGAGGTGTCGGGGCCGCACGAGGCCGTGCCCAGCCCCCGGTGCGCCGCGTCCAGGTGCACCACGCACCCGGGGTGCGGGACCAGTTCGTCGTGGTGGGTGGCGGCGGTCAGGTCCTCGGCGCGGAGGGGGGTCCCCCCGGCCGAAGGCTGGGGGAGGGTGACGGACACCTGGCGTGGTTCGTCCAGTTCGACCGTGAGCCCGCCGGCGTCCGGAGCCGACAGCGTGAAGCGGCGTACGCCGTGCCGGCCGCCGCTCTCCCGCGGCCGCAGATACGGGGTGAACAACTCGTCCACGCGCACCGTGTGGTGGCCGACGGGCGCGCCCGCGCCGCGGTCCGGGTACGACTCCCAGGGCCCCTGCCCGAACCACTCCAGCAGGTCCGGGCCCGACACCGTCTCGAACACCGAGCCGACCCGCGCCACGTCGTCGAACTCGACGGGCAGCTCGACCGTCTCGGCCACCCGCACGCCGCCCGCGACGGGCGTGAACTCCTGGCGGTGCCGGACGACGCCGACCGCGCCGGCGTACTCCGCGAGCACGGTCACCCGGTCGTCGTCCCGCCGTACCGACACCACCTTGCGGACCAGGGAGTCGAGCCCCCACCCGCGCCGGCGCCGGGCGATGCCGCCCAGCTCGTCGTTGTCGGTGGACGCCCGCCACAGGGACAGGGTGGGGCCGGCGGTCAGCAGCGGGTGGACCAGCAGACCCTCCCCGTCCACCTCGATGCCGCGGTGCGCCGCCGGGGGCTCGTCCGCGGGGGCGGGGGCCGCCCGCAGCCGCACCTGCGGCGTGCACACCCGCGTACCGCGCGGCGCCCACGGCAGGTCCTCGGTCGTGGTCACCCGCAGCGTCAGCCAGGCCTCGCCGCCGTCGTGCGGCACGGCGAAGGGGAGCGGCACGGCGGCCGTCTGGCCCGGCCGCAGGTCGGGCAGCTCGGCGGGTGCCGTCAGGGTGCGGCCGTCGGCCAGGGACAGCTCCCAGCGCCCCGCCAGCCAGTCCAGGCCGCGGAAGTGCTGGTGGTTGGAGAGGACGATGCCCTCGTGCCGGAAGCAGGCGATCCGCACCGGCGCCGCGAGCTCCCGGTGCTCGTACAGCACGGGCTTCGGGGTGCGGTCCGGGAAGACGACCCCGTCCGCGATGAACGCGCCGTCGTGGAGGGTCTCGCCGAAGTCGCCGCCGTACGCCCACCGGTAGCCGGGCGCGGAGACACCGTTGTCATAGAGTCCGGCGCCCGCGCGCCCTGCCGGTCTTCCGTCGCTCACGCGCTGCAGGATTCCGTGGTCCCAGAACTCCCAGATGAAGCCGCCCTGAAGACCCGGGGTGGACTCGATGGCGGCCCAGTGGTCGGCGAGCGTGCCGTTTCTGTTGCCCATCGCGTGCGGGTACTCGCACTGGATGAGCGGTTTGGTCTGCCGACCGGACAGCGCGGCCACGCAGTCCTCGATCGGCGCGTACAGGGGGCAGGCGATGTCGGAGGCCGAGTCCGGGTCCGCCCAGCCGCGCTTGGCCGCGCCCTCCGACAGGTCGAACTCGGCGGCCAGGTGCGAGTCCTTGGAGATGCCCACGGGCCGCCCGTCGACCTGGACCAGGAGCACGCTCTCGGCGGCCCCGACGTGGAGCACGATCCGCCGATCCGTCCAGTCGGCCGGGATGTCCACCGCACGCTCGTGGACGCCCGTCGGATGGGCCGCGGGCGCCGGCGGCGGAAACTCGGCGAACGGCATGCGGACGTTCGTGTACCGCGGCAGGTCGTCCGTGTCCTGCAGCGTCCACGCGCCGGGGACGCGGGCCGTCGACCAGGTGTCGTCGGCCGGCGCGTCCGGCGCCGGCAGCAGCCGTAACCGCCAGTCGCCGTCCAGGGACACCGCACCCGGCCGACGGTCGACGGCGCTCATCGGCAACCGCCCCCAGGAGGTCACCTCGGGTGCCTCCCAGGGGCGCAGGGCGATCAGGGGATCGCGGGACATCAGCGGATGGCCCCCTTGGCGAGGTCGCCGATGATCTGCCGGGCGCCGACCGCGAACACGATCAGCAGCGGGACGAGGGCGAGCAGGGCGCCGGTCATCACCATGCCGTAGTCGGTCGTGCCGTGGGTGCCGTTGAGCTGGGACAGCGCGACCTGGAGGGTCACGTTGTCCGGGTTGGTGAGGGCGATCAGGGGCCAGGCGTAGTCGTTCCACTGGCCCATGAAGGTGAAGATGCCGAGGAAGGCCAGCCCCGGCCGGACCACCGGGAGCGCCACGTGCCAGTACTGGCGCAGGAAGCTCGCCCCGTCGATCCGGGAGGCGTCCAGGAGTTCGTCGTGGATGGCGCCCTTCATGTACTGGCGCATCCAGAAGATGCCGAACGCGTTGGCCGCCGCCGGGACGATCAGCGAGGTCATCGTGCCGATCCAGCCGAGCTTCGCCATGATCACGAACTGCGGGATGGCGGCGAGCTGCGCCGGCACCATGAAGATGGCCATCAGCAGGGCGAACAGCGCGTTCTTGCCGGGGAAGTCGAACTTGGCGAAGACGAAGGCCGCCAGCGAGTCGAAGAACAGGACCAGGAAGGTCACCGAGCCCGCCACCAGCAGGGAGTTCAACATCGAGCCGAAGAAGTCGATGTTGTCGAAGAGGTGGCGGGCGTTGTCGAGGAGGTGCGAGCCCGGCAGCAGCTTCGGCGGGTAGGAGAAGATGTCCGACGTCTTGTGCGTCGACATGATGACGGCCCAGTAGAACGGGAAGGCCGACAGCAGCAGCCCGACGACCAGGACGGCGTGCAGGGCGGTGCCCCGGCTCCGGGTGCCCTTCACGGCCCTGGTCCTGCGTGTGCCTTGGATGGTTGCCATGGTGAGCGGCCTTCCTAGTCTTCGCCCCGGCGCTGCACCAGGCGCCAGTTGACGATCGAGAAGAGGATGACGACGAGGAAGATGCCCCACGCCACGGCGGCGCCGTAGCCGAAGTCGTTGTTGTCGAAGGTCTGCTGGAAGAAGTAGAGGACCATCGTCCGGCCGGCGTGGCCGGGCCCGCCGGAGAACGTCGAGTCGTTGGCGGTCGTCTGCAGCAGCACCTGCGGTTCGGAGAAGCTCTGCAGACCGGTGACCGTCGAGACGACCAGCACGAACAGCAGCACCGGCCGCATCATCGGCAGCGTGATCCGGAAGAAGGTCTGCCCCGGACCGGCACCGTCCATCCGGGCCGCCTCGTAGAGCTCGCCGGGGATCGTCTGCAGTCCCGCGAGGAAGATGATCGCGTTGTAGCCGGTCCACTGCCAGGTCATCAGGGTCGCGATGGCCACCTTGATGCCCCACGGTGTGTTCAGCCACGCCACCTGGTCCAGGCCGACGGCCTGCAACAGGGCGTTCACCAGGCCGAAGTTGGTGGAGAACACCGATCCGAAGATGATCGCGACGGCCACCACCGAGGTGACGTTCGGCAGGAAGTAGGCGAAACGGTAGACGTTCTTGAAGCGGACCGCCGAGTTGAGCATCACGGCCGTCACCATCGCCAGCAGGACCATGGGGAAGGTGGCCAGCGCCCAGATCACGACGGTGTTCCCGACCGAGCTCCAGAAGTCGCTGTCGCCCAGCAGGTACTGGTACTGGGACAGGCCCGCCCACTCCATCGGGCCGAGACCGTCCCAGCGGTGCAGCGAGACGTAGAGCGAGAAGCCGACGGGTATCAGGCCGAAGCCGAGGAAGAGGAGGTAGAAGGGGGAGATGGCGGCGTAGAGGTGCCAGTACTTGCGCCAGCCCCGCCGGGTGCGCGCGGCGGGCGCCGACGCCAGGGCGGCGGTGGGCTTCTCCAGTGCGGGGACGGTGGCCATCAGTGGCTCACCCCCAGGTGGTCCGCTATGCGCCGGCATTTGCTCATGGCGTCCCTCCAGGCCTTCTCCGGGTCCTTGCCGAGGACGCCGACGTTCTTGATCTCGTCCTTGACGGGCTGCCCGAGCGCCACGTCGAACGGGCTGTTGTAGGCGACCGCGATCTTCTGCGCCGCGGGTCCGAAGACGTCCATCGTGACCTGACCGCCGAAGAACGGGTCGGGCTCGCGCAGTTGCTTCAAGGCGTAGGAGGCGGGGGTGGAGGGGAAGAGTCCCGCGTCGACGAAGCCCTGGGCCTGGTTGGCCGCGTCGAGGATCCAGGTGATGATCTCGAAGGCCCGCTCCGGTTCCCGGCACGCCTTGGTGATCGACAGGAACGAGCCGCCGTTGTTGGAGGGCCGCACGGGCATCTGCGCCACCCGCCATCGGCCCTTCGTCTTCGGCACACCGGTCTTGAGGTCGTTGGTGGCCCAGGAGGCGCCGAGCTGGCTGGGCAGCTTGCCGTCCTGGATGGCGGACAGCTGGTCCGGGGTGCCGGTGACGAGGTCCGAGACGATCCCGCGCCGCTTCGCCTCCACGGCCAGCGCCCAGGCGGCGCGCACATGTTCCTGGTCGCCGATGAAGTGGCGGTCCCGGTCGACGAACCGCTTGCCGCCCTGCTGCACCGCGTTCTCGAAGACGGCGTTGACGTCGGTGAGCAGGTAGGTCCCGGGGATCCGCTTGCGGAGCTGCTCGCCGGCCCCGAAGAACTTCTCCCAGGTGTTCAACTCCCGGGAGACGTCGGCCGGTTCGTGGGGCAGTCCGGCCTTGCGGAAGACGTCGTACTGGTAGAAGTGCGCGACCGGGCCGCAGTCGATGGGGAAGCCCACCATGGTGCCGCCGTCGGCGATGCCCTGGTCCCACTTCCAGGGCAGGTACTGGCTCCTGTACTTGTCCGCGCCCAGCGTCCTGAGGTCCACGAACTGGTCGGCGTTGGGCAGGTAGGAGGCCATGTCCTCGCCCTTGAGACCCGCGATGTCGGGGATGTGGGCACGGCCGGTCATCGTGGTGATCAGTTTGGCGCGGTAGTAGCCGCCGATCTTGACGGCCCGCAGGTCGACCGACCTGCCGTAGCGGGCCCTGGCCTTGTCGACGACGGTGTCGCCGAGACCGCCGTCCCAGTACCACAGGACCATGTTCCGGCCGGTCGAGCCGGTCGGAACGGCGCAGCCGGTCGCCAGGCCGCCGAGCGCCGTGGCGGCCGAACCGGCCAGGCCCGCGCGCAGCAGGCCTCTTCGTGAGAGCCGCACAGCTCCCACCGCCTTTCGGATCTGTTCGGGACTTGCGTACGGGGATCAGTGCTGCCGGTCGGGAGGGGTGACGGGGGCGTACGTCACGGGCGGGCCCACCCGCGCGGGGATGCGGTCGGCGAGGAAGCCGTACGACCGCCGGAGCTCGGGGTCGGTCAGCGCGCGCCACCAGCGGTCCACGCCGTACCAGCCGGGGGCCGCCAGCGCTCCGCCGTGGTGCCGTACGGACAGTCCCGCCGCCAGCACCGCGAACCGCAGCCGCTCCGCCAGCGGCCAGCCGCCCAGCGAGGCCGCGACGAAGCTCGCGCCGAAGACGTCGCCGGCGCCCGTGGCGTCGAGGACATCGATGTCGAGGGCCGGGACGTCCGCGTACTCGCCGGTCGTCTGGTCGACGGCGACGGCCCCGTCACCGCCGCGGGTGACCACGGCCACCGGGACGAGCTCGCAGAGCGTGCCGAGGGCCGCCACCGCGCTGTCGGTGCGCGTATAGGCCATCGCCTCGGCCTCGTTGGGGAGGAAGGCGTGGCACAGGGCCAGTTGGTCGAGCAGATCGGTGGACCACTGCCGGCTGGGGTCCCAGCCGACGTCGGCGTAGACGTGCGTGCCGTTCGCGGCCGCCTTGGCGATCCACTCGCGCGGTTCGGCCTCGATGTGGACGAGGGCCGTGCGCGCCTCGGGCGGGTCGCCCATCAACGCGTCCTGCGAGTAGGGAGGTTCCTGGCCGTGGGTGACGAGCGCCCGGTCGTGACCGTGGGCCAGGGCGACGGTGACCGGGGTGGGCCAGCCGTCGGCGGTGCGGGAGAGGGAGAGGCCGACGCCCTCCTGTCCGTCGAGGACGTCACGGCAGTACGCGCCGTAGAAGTCGTCACCGAACACCGTGGCCAGCGAGGTGCGCAGGCCGAACCGGGAGGCGGCGACCGCCAGGTTGGCGATGCCGCCTGGCCCGCAGCCCATGCCGGCCGTCCAGATCTCCTCGCCCGGTGTGGGCGGCTTGCCCAGCCCCGTGAGGACGAGGTCGTAGAAGAGCAGCCCGGTCAGCAGCACGTCGGGCCGGTCGTCGTCCACGTGCACGTCCTCTCGCTCGGGAGAGCTCGTCAAAACTCTTCATTTCGGTGACCGGAATCGTGCGCCGCCCCGACGAGATTGGTCAATACCCGAGCAGAACTGAGCATGGATTTGATTGAAGATGACGAGTAGTGTTCATGGCGTGCTGGCAGAACGACGACATCAACTCATCCTGCGGGCCCTGCGCTCCGGTGGCCCCGCGGCCGTGACCGACCTCTCCGAGGAGCTGGGCGTCAGCCCGGCCACGATCAGGCGCGACCTGGTCAAACTGGAGGAGGACGGGCTGCTCACCCGGGTGCACGGCGGCGCCGTGGTGGACGAGGGCGACCAGCCCTTCGCCGAGGTCGCCGAGGTGCGCGTACCCGAGAAGGACGCCATAGCGGTGCGCGCGGCGGGCATGGTCCGGGACGGCCAGTCGGTGCTGCTCGACATCGGCACCACCGCCTACCGCCTCGCCCGCCAGCTGCACGGCCGCCGCCTCACCGTGATCACCAGCAACCTGGTGGTCTACGAGGAGCTCGCCGACGACGAGGGCATCGAGCTCGTCCTGCTCGGCGGCATGGTCCGCCGCGAGTACCGCTCGCTGGTCGGCTTCCTCACCGAGGACAACCTGCGCCAGCTGCACGCCGACTGGCTCTTCCTCGGCACCAGCGGGGTGCGGCCCGGCGGGCAGGTGATGGACACGACGGTCGTCGAGGTGCCGGTCAAGCGCGCCATGATCAAGGCGAGCAACCGGGTCGTCCTGCTCGCCGACGCCGCGAAGTTCCCGGGGACGGGTATGGCGAAGGTGTGCGGTCCCGAGGAGCTGGACGTGGTGGTGACGAACGCGCCCGTGGACCCGGCGACCCGGGCCTGTCTGGAGGAAGCCGGCGTCGAGGTGGTCGTGGCGGGAAAGGTGCAGGCGTGAGACTGACGATTCTGGGCGGCGGCGGATTCCGGGTGCCGCTCGTGTACGGCGCACTGCTGACGGACCGCGCCGAGGGACGGGTGACCGAGGTCGTCCTGCACGACCTGGACGACGGCAGACTGCGCGCGGTCGCCCGTGTCCTGGCCGAACAGGCGACGACCGTCGCCGACGCCCCCCGGGTGACCGTCACCACCGATCTCGACGAGGCGCTGCGCGGCGCCGACTTCGTCTTCTCCGCGATCCGCGTCGGCGGCCTGGAGGGCCGGGCCGCCGACGAACGCGTCGCCCTGGCGCAGGGCGTCCTCGGCCAGGAGACGGTCGGCGCGGGAGGCATCGCCTACGGACTGCGGACGGTCCCCGTGGCCGTCGACATCGCCCGGCGCGTGGCCCGGCTCGCCCCCGACGCCTGGGTCATCAACTTCACCAACCCCGCGGGCCTGGTCACCGAGGCCATGTCCCGCCACCTCGGCGACCGGGTCATCGGCATCTGCGACTCGCCGGTCGGCCTCGGCCGCCGTATCGCCCGCGTGCTCGGCGCGCGCCCGAACGAGGCGTGGATCGACTACGTCGGCCTCAACCACCTCGGCTGGGTCCGCGGCCTGCGCGTCGCCGGGCGCGACCAGCTCCCGCGCCTGCTCGCCGACGACGACCTGCTCGGCTCCTTCGAGGAGGGCAAGCTCTTCGGCGTCGACTGGCTCCGCTCGCTCGGCGCGATCCCCAACGAGTACCTGCACTACTACTACTTCAACCGGGAAGCCGTACGGGCCTACCAGCAGGCCGAGAAGACCCGCGGCGCCTTCCTGCGCGACCAGCAGGCGCGCTTCTACGCGAACGCCCGGCTCGCCGACGTCTCGGCCCTGGACCTCTGGGACCGCACCCGCGCCGAGCGCGAGGCCACCTACATGTCCGAGAACCGGCAGACGGCCGGCGCCGGCGAACGCGACGCCGACGACCTCTCGGGCGGGTACGAGAAGGTCGCGCTGGCGCTGATGCGGGCGATCGCACGCGACGAGCGGGCGACGCTGATCCTGAACGTGCGCAACCGGGGCACCCTGTCGGTCCTGGACACGGACGCCGTCGTCGAGGTCCCCTGTCTGGTCGACGCCAACGGCGCCCACCCGGTCGCCGTCGACCCGCTGCCCGATCACGCCACCGGACTGGTGTGCGCGGTCAAGGCCGTCGAGCGCGAGGTGCTCGCCGCCGCCGAGTCCGGTTCCCGCGCGACGGCCGTCAAGGCCTTCGCGCTGCATCCCCTGGTCGACTCCGTGAACGTGGCCCGCAGGCTCGTCGAGGGCTACACCGCCGTCCACCCCGGCCTGTCCTACCTTGCGTAAGGGCTTTCACCCCGCCTCCTGGAGACTTCCATGCACGACGAACGCCGTCGCGTCGAGGAGCGCGTAGAGCGCCTCCACCACCAGCGCGTCAAGCCGGCGATCCATGCGGCCACCGTCCCCTTCGAGGTGGAGGCCTGGCAGGCTCCCGGGGAGCCGGTGTCCTTCGCGGAGGCCGCTGCCGCCCCGTACGCACCCTTCGCGATGGACACCCCCTGGGGGCCGCCCTGGGGCACGACCTGGTTCCGGATGCGCGGACAGGTTCCGGCCGATTTCGCGGGCCGGCGGGTCGAGGCCGTCATCGACCTCGGCTTCGTGGGGGACTGGCCCGGCAACCAGGCCGAGGCCCTCGTCCACCGCACGGACGGCACCCCGCTCAAGGCGGTCAACCCGCTCAACCAGTACGTGCCGATCGCCAACCCGGCCGTCGGCGGCGAGGAGATCCACTACCTGGTGGAGGCCGCCTCCAACCCCGACATCCTCGCCAACGACTTCGCGGGCCCGACGCCCTTGGGCGACGTGCTGACGGCGGGCGACCGTCCGCTCTACACCTTCCGGCGCGCCGACATCGCCGTGCTCGACGAGGAGGTCTGGCACCTCGACCTCGACCTCCAGGTGCTGCGCGAGCTGATGCTGGAGCTCGGCGAGCACGACCCGCGCCGACACGAGATCATGCACGCCCTCGACCGGGCCATGGACCTGCTCGACCTGGACGACATCTCCGGCTCGGCGGCCGGGGTGCGCACCGCCCTGAAACCGGTCCTGTCGAAGCCCGCGCACGCGAGCGCGCACATCCTCTCCGGTGTCGGCCACGCCCACATCGACTCCGCCTGGCTGTGGCCGATCCGCGAGACCAAGCGCAAGACGTCCCGCACCTTCTCCAACGTCACGTCCCTGGCCGACGAGTACGAGGAGTTCGTGTTCGCCTGCTCGCAGGCCCAGCAGTACGAGTGGGTGCGCGACAACTATCCGCACGTGTGGGCCCGCATCCAGGAGTCCGTCAAGAAGGGCCAGTGGGCGCCGGTCGGCGGCATGTGGGTCGAGGCCGACGGCAACCTGCCCGGCGGCGAGGCGCTGGCCCGTCAGCTGATCCACGGCAAGCGCTTCTTCATCGAGCACTTCGGCGTCGAGACCAAGGGCGTCTGGCTGCCGGACTCCTTCGGCTACACCGCGGCCTACCCGCAGTTGGCCAGGCTCGCGGGCAACGAGTGGTTCCTCACCCAGAAGATCTCCTGGAACCAGACCAACAAGTTCCCGCACCACACCTTCTGGTGGGAGGGCATCGACGGCACCCGCATCTTCACGCACTTCCCGCCGGTCGACACCTACAACGCCCGCTTCAGCGGCGAGGAGATGGCCCGCGCGGTGCGCAACTACCAGGAGAAGGGCGGCGCGACGCGCTCCCTGGCCCCCTTCGGCTGGGGCGACGGCGGCGGCGGTCCCACCCGCGAGATCATGGAGCGGGCCCGGCGGTTGAGGGATCTGGAGGGCTCCGCGAAGGTCGAGATCGAGCATCCCGACGCGTTCTTCGCCAAGGCGCGCGCGGAGTACCCGGACGCCCCGGTCTGGGTCGGCGAGCTCTACCTGGAGCTGCACCGCGCCACCTACACCTCCCAGGCCCGCACCAAGCAGGGCAACCGGCGCTCCGAACACCGCCTGCGCGAAGCGGAGTTGTGGGCGACGACGGCCGCCCTGCACGCGCCGGGCTACAGCTACCCGTACGACAAGCTCGACCGGTTGTGGAAGACGGTCCTGCTGCACCAGTTCCACGACATCCTGCCCGGCTCGTCGATCGCCTGGGTGCACCGCGAGGCGGAGGCCGAATACGCCCGGGTGGCGGGGGAGTTGGAGGAGCTGACCGCCGAGGCGGTCGCCGCGCTCGGAGCCGGCGAGGCGCGGGTGTTCAACACGAGCCCGTTCGACCGCGCCGAGGTGCTCCGCACGGCCGAGGGCGCACCGGTCTACGTCGAGGTGCCCGCCGGCGGCAGCGCGCCGCAGGCGCACGCCGAGCCGCCGCGGCCGGTGACGGTCGACGGGACGGTGCTGGACAACGGGCTGGTCCGGGTGCGGGTGGCGGACGACGGAACCCTGTCCTCCGTCCTCGATCTGCGGGCGAACCGCGAGGTCCTCGCCGACAGCGGCAACCTGCTGCGCCTGCACACCGACCTGCCCAACTACTGGGACGCCTGGGACATCGACAAGCACTACCAGAACCGCTACACCGACCTGCGGGACGCCGACTCCGTCACCGTCGTCGAGGCGGACCCGCTCCTCGCCGCCATTCGCGTCGAGCGCTCCTTCGGCAAGGGCTCCAGGATCACCCAGACGATCACCGTCCGCGCGGGCAGCCCCCGGATCGACATCGAGACCGACATCGACTGGCACGAGACCGAGAAGATCCTCAAGGCGGCGTTCCCGGTGGACCTCCGGGCGCCGCACTCCTCGGCGGAGATCCAGTTCGGCCACGTCCAGCGACCCACCCACACCAACACCAGCTGGGAGGCGGCCCGTTTCGAGGTCTCGGGCCACCGCTGGGTGCACATCGGCGAGCCCGGCTACGGCGTCGCCGTCGTCAACGACTCGACGTACGGCCACGACGTCTCCCGCACGGTCCGCGAGGACGGCGGTACGACGACCACCGTCCGACTGAGCCTGGTGCGCGCCCCGCGGGTCCCGGACCCCGGCGCCGACCAGGGCCGACACCGCTTCACCTACTCCCTCCTGCCGGGCGCGAGCATCGCGGACGCGGTCGCCGAGGGCTACGCGCTGAACCTGCCACTGCGGGTGGCCCGGGCGGCGGGCGCGCCCGCACCTGTGGTCTCCGCCGACGGCGAGGGCCTGACCGTCGAGGCGGTCAAGCTGGCCGACGACCGCTCGGGCGACGTCGTCGTACGCCTCTACGAGTCCCGCGGCGGCCGGGCCCAGGGCGTGCTGCGCACCGGCTTCCCACTGGCCGGCGCCCAGGTCACCGACCTGCTGGAGCGGCCGCTGCGGGACGCGGAGGTCGACGCGGGCGGTGCGGGCGGTGCGGTCTCCGTGACGCTGCGCCCCTTCCAGATCCTGACCCTGCGTCTGCGGCGCGCCGGGGTGAGCTGACCCGTGCCCATGCAACCCTGGTTCACCGACGCCAAGTTGGGGATCTTCGTCCACTGGGGCGTGTACGCCGTCGACGGCGTCCAGGAGTCCTGGTCGTTCTACGACGACCTCGTGCCCTACGACCGGTACATGTCCCAGCTGGACCGCTTCACGGCCGCCCGCTACCAACCCCGCGACTGGGCGGCCCTGTTCGCCCGCGCGGGTGCCCGGTACGCCGTGCTGACCAGCCGGCACCACGACGGCGTCGCCCTGTGGGACACCGCGCACGGCGACCTGAACGTGGGCCGCGACCTGATCGCCGGCTACGCCGACGCGCTGCGCGAGCGGGGCCTCAAGGTCGGCCTCTACTACTCGCACTCCGACTGGAGCCATCCCGACTACGCCTCCACACGCAAGCCGGGCCGTCCGGCGGAGCTGGAGGACAACCGGTACTCGGAGGTCGCCGCCGGGTTCGAGGACCCGGCCGCCTGGGAACGGTTCATCGCCTACCGCGACGGCCAGATCCGCGAGCTCACCGGCCGCTACCGGCCCGACCTGATGTGGTTCGACGGCGAGTGGGAGCGCGCCGCGGAGCAGTGGCGCATCCCCGAACTCGCCGCGCTGATCCGCTCCGAGGTGCCCGACGTCGTCTTCAACGCCCGGATGCTCGACGAGGGCAACTACGCGACACCCGAACAGGGCGCTCCCGTCGTACCGCCCCAGGGGCCCTGGGAGCTGTGCCTGACCGTCAACGACTCCTGGGGTCATCAGCACCACGACCACCATCACAAGTCGGTGGACCAGCTGATCCGTTACTTCACGGAGACGATCGGCGGCGGGGGCAATCTGCTGCTCGGCGTCGGCCCGCGCGAGGACGGCACCATCCCGGACGCACAGGCCGAGCGGCTGGAGGGACTCGGGGCCTGGATCCGCCGGCACGCGGACGCCGTGTACGGGACGGTGCGGGGGCTGCCGGCCGGGCACCACTACGGCCCGAGCACCCTGTCCCCGGACCGCCGCACGCTGTATCTGATGCTCTTCGACGCCCCGCGCGCCGAGATCAACGTCCGGGGGCTGCTCGGTTCGGTGCGCCGGGTCACCGTGCTCGGCAGCGGTACCGAACTGGCCCACCGGGTCACCGGCGGCCTGCACGAGACTCCCGGGGTGCTGTGGATCGAGCCGCTCGCCGGGGCCGATCTCGACCCGCACGCCACGGTGCTCGCCGTCGAACTCGACGGGGAACTGGAGTTGTACCGCGGCGCGGGCCGCTCCTAGGGGATTTCATCGGGTCGGCCGGTCGCTCCCCGTGACCGCGGCCGGCCGACCCGATCCCCCGTTCCCCCGTTGGTGCATCCCCCGTCGGTTGGTGCTTCCCCCGTCGGGTTCCCCCGTGGTTCCCCCGTTCCTGGTATGGAGAGCGCCCAGTTCGCCTCCTGATACACCCTCCGCGGAAAAAAAATCCCCCGGCCCTGAGGCCGGGGGGATCTCGGTGGTGCCGGTGCGCCGGTCAGCCGGTGAAGCCGGCCGTGATCGAGGTGAACTGCCAGTTGTTCTGGCTGATCCCGGAGCAGTTGCTCACCACGCCGCCGCCCGGGCAGGGCCGGTCACGGTTGGCCGACCAGAACGCGAGGCGGGCGATGTGGTGGGAGTTGGCCCAGTCGCGGATCTGGGTCCAGATCGCCGGGGTGGTGTTCTCCTGCTGGTCGGACAGTCCGTTCATGCCGGATATGCCGATGTGGGAGTAGGCGGTGGCATCGTCCCAGCCGAAGGTGGACTTCAGCTTGGCCTTCAGCCCCTCGGCCGCGTTGACGGTGTTGCCGTACATGTCCGAGCCACCACCGAAGTCGAACGGCATGATGGTGAAGACGTCGACGTTGGCGCCGAGCGACTGCGCCTGCTCGATGAGCCGGTTGCCGTAGTAGGTCGGGCCGGTCGTCGAGGTGCCGAAGGTGACGATGGTCTTCAGGCCGGGGTTGTTGGCCTTGACCGTCTTCAGGGCGGTCAGGATCTTCGCCTGGACGGCCTCGTTCTCGAACTCGTCCGAGTTCTCGATGTCCATGTCGATCGCCTTCAGGGAGTAGGCGTCGATCACCCTCTGCAGGGCTCCGGCGAGCGCGCTCGCGGAGGAGCAGTTGGCGCCGAGCTTGCTGCCCTGCCAGCCGCCGAACGACGGGACGATGTCACCGCCCGCGGAACGGATCTGGTTGATGGCGCTCTGGTCGACACCGCCGGTCAGCGGCCTGCTGCCGTCCCAGGCGGGAGTGCAGCCACCGGAGTCCAGCACGAACGCCATCGTGAACCACTTGATGCCCGTCGCGCTCATCACCGTGGTCGGGCTCGGCGGATCGCCCCAGCCCTCGTACAGATACGGCGCGGCCTGCTTGAAGCCGGTGCCGCCGCCACCGCCCGCGTTCGTCGTGACGCTCACGGAGTTGGAGGCCCCGGAGGTGTTGCCGGCCGCGTCGCGCGCCCGGACCGTGAAGGTGTAACCCGTGCTCGGGGACAGCCCGCTGACCGTGGCGGACGTACCGGCGACGGTCATGACGTTGTTCGACCCGCTGTAGATGTCGTACCCCGTCACCCCGACGTTGTCCGTCGAGGCGTTCCACGACAGGGAGACGCTGGAGGAGGTCTTGCCCGTGGAGGTCAGGCCGGTGGGCGTGGTCGGCGCCTGGGTGTCGCCGCCGCCCCCGCCACCGCCCGGGCCGTCCAGGTTGATGTCGTCGGCGTAGTACGTGCCCTGCGCGTACCAGCCGTGGACGTAGATGGTGGCACTGGTCTGGGAGGCGCCGGTGGTGAACGACACCGACAGTTGGCTGTACGCCGACGGGGAGGTCGTCCACGTCGAGGCGCCGCCGTTCACGCCGAGGTACACATAGCTGCCGCGTACCCAGCCGCTCAGGCTGTAGGTGGTGTTGGGCTGGACCGCGACGGTCTGGGTGCACTGCGCGTTGTCGCTCGAAGTCACCGCCCCCGCCAGGGCCTTGGAGCCGCCGTGCACGGGGGAGGAGACGATCGAGCCGAGGTTGCCGGTGCAGGTCCAGGGGGAGAGGCCGCCCGACTCGAAGCCGGGGTTGGTCAGGATGTTGGCCGCTTGGGCCGTGCCGGGCAGGGCGAGGGCCCCGCCGAACGCGAGGGCGACGGTGCCGAGCAGGGCGAGGAGACGGCGTCTGGAACGCCGGAGTGTGTTGCGCACGCGATCTCCCTGAAGGAATGGGGGTGTTCGGGAGTGCACGGATGTGCGGAGGGGGTGCGCAACCAAGTTGGTATGGACCAATCCGGGTGTCAAGGGCTGCGTCGGAATTGGTCCATACCGGTGGCCGACCGCGCGGCCGGCCACCCGACCGTGCGGTCGATGACCTACAGAGGCAGCGCCGGTGCCGCCGCCCCGGTCGGTGCCGACTCCACGGGCGCGGGCACGGCCGGCGCGGAGTCCGCGGGTGCGGGCACGGCCGGCAGCAGCACCTCGGTCTCCTCGATCCGCTGTGAGGGCAGCGTCACCGGCCGCACCGGCCGCGGCCCCGACACCACCGCGTAGTCCTGGCCCAGGAACGGCGGCTCCATGACCCCCGGGTCCTCGCCCAGCGCCAACTGCACCGCCGCCCAGGGCGCGTTCACCCCGCAGAGGGACAGCTGGTGCAGGCCTCCGGCGGGCCGCGTGTTGACGTCGAGCAGCACCGGCTCGTCCTCGTACATCCGGAACTGGATGTTGGACAGGTAGTGCAGCCCGAAGCCCTCGGCGATCAGCCGCGCCGGCTCCAGCCACCGCTCGTGCAGGGTGAACCCGCGACGGCGGCCGTTCTTGGTGCGGCCCACGGCCAGCCGGATCCGGTTGTCCGGGCCGGTCAGGCAGTCCACCGAAACCTCCGGCTCCGCCAGGCGCGGCATCACCAGCCAGTCCACCGGGTGGTCGGCCTGCCTGAGCGCCTCGACGACCAGGTCGAGCTGGACATACGGGCCAGGGAAACCGCTGAGGTGGAGGAGCGAGAAGGGGGCGCGTGTGATCACCCGGAAGCCCACGCCGCCGGCGCCGGCCGCGGGCTTGAAGCACGCCTTGTGGCCCGCCGCCTCCAACTCCTCGACGGCGGCGACGAGTTCGTCGGCCGTCCGGACCCGCCACCACGGCGGCACCGGGACCCCGACCGAGCGGACCGCCTCGTAGGCCGTGGCCTTGTCCTCGAAGACGGCCACCGCCTGCGGCGTCGGCGCCAGCAGCGCCGTACCGACCGCCTCGAAGTCGGCCCGGTGCGCCACGATCGCCGCCTGGTGCAACCGGGGCACGAACACGTCGATGCCACGCCGCACGCACTGGTCCAGCGCGTACTCCACGTACGCGGCCGGGGACAGGCCCTCGGGCTCCAGGTCCGCGGTGTCGGCGGCGGCCAGCACGGGGGAGTCGGGGTCGCCGTGCGTGGCGTGGATCTCGACCGCCCGATCGCTCGGATTTCTCCGCAGCTGATCCAGGAAGAACACGTTCTCCGCGTACGTGCGGTTGAGCCAGACGCGTACGCCAGAGAGCATGCAGGCCGCCTTTCGGGGGAATGCGGGCAGGACTCGGTGGCCCGTGCCCGGGCAGGGTGGTGTGGAGGGACACCAAACCGCCCTGTCGAAAGGGACGTTCATGGCGGTGGTGTTGGGGCGATCATACGGGTTTCAAGGGCCTCGTCGTGCAACGCGCGTGTTACGGATTTCCCACCGGCAGGCGACCCGCCGTCCGGGTTTCCCCTTGTTCGGCGACCGTGAATGTGTTCTCGTGTTGCCATTGGGTGATCGGAAGGGGCGACGGGTGGAACCGACGGCCGGTGGCGCCGGACAGTTGCTGGCCATCAGCGACCTGCACATCGCGTACGCCGAGAACCGCGCGCTCGTCGAGCGGATGCGCCCCGAGACCCCCGACGACTGGCTGATCGTGGCCGGAGACGTCGCGGAGACCGCGGCCGACGTCCGCTGGGCCCTCCAGACGCTCTCCGCGCACTTCCGCAAGGTCCTGTGGGTCCCCGGCAACCACGACCTGTGGACCCACCCCAAGGACCCCGTCACCCTGCGCGGCGCCTCCCGCTACGAGCACCTGATCCATGTGTGCCGGGAGCTGGGCGTGGTCACCCCCGAGGATCCCTACCCCGTGTGGCACGGCCCCGGCGGCCCGGTGGTCGTGGCCCCGCTGTTCCTCCTGTACGACTACTCCTTCCTGCCGGCCGGCTGCTCCACCAAGGAGGAGGGCCTCGCCTACGCGCACGGCACCGGCATCGTGTGCAACGACGAGTACCTGTTGCACCCCGACCCGTACCCCTCCCGCGAGGCCTGGTGCCACGCCCGGGTCGCCGAGACCGAGCGCCGGCTCGCCGAACTGCCCCCCGAGCTGCCCACCGTCCTGATCAACCACTATCCGCTGGACCGGCACCCGACCGACGTCCTGTGGCACCCCGAGTTCGCCATGTGGTGCGGCACCGCTCTCACCGCCGACTGGCACCGCAGATTCCGCGTCGCCACCATGGTCTACGGTCATCTCCACATCCCGCGGACCACCTGGCACGACGGCGTCCGCTTCGAAGAGGTGTCCGTGGGATACCCCCGCGAGTGGCGCAAGCGTCCGGAGCCCCCGGGCAGACTGCGTCGTATTCTGCCGATGGAGGTCGGATCCGGTGATCGAGGAGCTGCTCCCGGACTCGGTCGTCGCCGTGGAACTGCACGGTGACGACGCGATCCAGGACGCCCCGCTCTACCCCGAGGAGGAGGCGCTCATGGCCCGGGCCGTGGCCAAGCGCCGCCGTGAGTTCTCGTCCGTGCGCGCCTGCGCCCGGCGTGCCATGGAGAAGCTCGGAGTACCCGCCCAGCCCGTGGTGACCGGCGAGAGCGGGGCCCCGCGCTGGCCGGCCGGCCTGGTCGGCAGCATGACCCACAGCGACGGCTACTGCGCCGCCGCCCTGGTCCGCGCCACCGACCTGGCCTCCCTCGGCATCGACGCCGAACCCGACGAGCCGCTCCCGCAGGACGTCGTCTCCTACGTCTTCCTGCCCGCGGAGAACGAGCGGCTGCGCCTGCTTCAGGCGCGGCGTCCCGACGTCCACTGGGACCGGATCCTGTTCAGCGCCAAGGAGTCCGTCTACAAGGCGTGGTTCCCCCTCACCGGAAAGTGGCTCGACTTCGGCGAGGCCGACATCGAGCTGAGCGCGGACCCCGGCGAGCGGCGGCGGGGCACCCTGCGCGCCGAACTCCTCGTCCCCGGCCCTCAGGTGGGCGGCAGCCGCCTCCAGTGCTTCGAGGGCCGGTGGAGCGTGCAGCGCGGCGTCGTGACCACGGCGGTCGTCGTGCCGCACGCCGCCTGAGCGCCGGGCCCGGGTCCGCGGGCACCGGCCGGTCTCAGGCGCTCGGGCACCAGTGGCGCAGCAGCCGGAAGAACTCCTCCTCGTTGCCCGACAGTCCCGCCCGCGCGAGGGCCCGGTCCGCCTCGGCGAGCACGGCGGGCGGGACGAGGGCGGGCCGGCCACCGTCGGGTGGGCCGTCGAAGGCGGCGCGCACGGTATGCAGCAGGCGCAGATAGGCCTGTACGGCGGTGCGCTCACGGTCGGTCAGTACGGCGGTGGGCATCGTCGGCTCTCCCCTGTCGGCATCTCGGTCGCGCGCCCGCACGGCGCGTACCTCCAGCTTGCCGCCCACCACTGACAACGCCCTTTCTCCCGCGCTCTCGGCTTCGCCCGACCGGGGGGAGCGCGAGGGGAGCGCATCGGGTCGCTTCGCACGCTCGGCGCGGGCGGGAGCGAGGTCAGCCCTGGGGCCCCAGATAGCCCAGCGACGCCTCGATGCGCCCCGCCAGATGGTCCCGCTGCACGGGGCCGCGCACGGACGAACCGGCCAGCCAGGTGCGGCACTTGCTGGCGAGGAGCAGGCCGAAGGTCTCGGCCTCGCGTTCCTCGTCGAGGTCGAAGCGGGTCCGGGCGGCGACCTTGTGGATGGTGGCCTGGAGGGCGTCCTGGTCGGTGTCGTCGCTCAGCAGGCGGGTGGCGACGCCGACACCGACACCGTCGACGTGGTGGCCGCAGTGGTCCGCCTTCATGTGCCACAGCTCGTGGCCGAGGATCACCAACTGGTGGTCGGGCGCGGTGCGTTCCTCGACGACGATCAGGTCGCGGTCGGCCATGTCGAGCCACAGCCCGCTCGCGGTGCCGATCGGGAAGACGGCCGTACGGAACAGGACCGGGCGGCCTCGGCGGCGGCTCATCCCGTCGCACAGCGCCGCGTACAGGTCCTGCGGCCGGGCCGGCGCGGGCAGCGTCAGCTCTCCGACGAGCTCACCGCTCAGCCTCCGCATGTCCTTACCGATGCCCACAGTCCTCCCCCGGGTCACGACTCGGGTCGCTTGACGCTCTCCAGAAGCATGTCCAGCCACTCCGCGACCTTGTCCCGGTGCTGGTCGGTGGGCAGCTGTGCGGCCCGCCAGGCTATCCCGCGGACGCCGTGGTCCTGGAGCAGCCGCTCCAGCGGGTCCTGCGCGGCCGAGGCCGCCGCCCGCTCCCGGTCGGCGAGCTTCTGCAGGAGCTCCTGCTCGGTGCGCTGCAGCGCGCCCGCGAGGGCCTCGGGGTCCTCCGCCGTGAGGAAACCGGCGTGTACGCGGAAGAAACGCTGGAGAGCGTCGCAGTGCTCCATGGTGGGGCGCCGGTCGCCGTTGATGAGGGCGCCGGCCTGCTGTCGGGACATGCCCGCGCCGTCGGCGATCTCCTGCTGGGTGTACCGGCGGCCGTTGGGCTTGAGCCGGGTGCGCCGCAGCAGGTCGAGGCGCTGCAGGAAGCGGGCCTGTACGTCGGGCTCGCCCGCCGGGCGGCCGCTCAGCAGGGCCCGGACGACGGGCTCGGGGACGCCGCAGGCGACGGAGAGCCGCCCGACGTCGAAGACCTCGGCGTGCGGGACGCCGAGCCGGTCGGCGAGCGCGGTGACGCGGGCGACGACGGCAGGTATCTGGGCGGTCGCCGTGGCGCCCGGATCCTCGTAGCCATCGGTCACCGACAGAACTCCTACGTCTCTCAGAGGAATCAGCGCCTTCTCACAAGCGGTTCCCGTGAACTTCCCGGAGAGTAGCGGGTGCTTCGAACTCACATCCAGGTCTCGCCACAACTGTGGCCAATTTCAGCCGTCAACAGGCATGAAATGCCACGATAGTTGACATGGCTCTTGTTGGAGCAGCAGGATCACAACGCCGCGTGAAGGCCGCATAGGCAAGAGGGGTGACCTCCCGATGGCATATCAGGCAGGTGGGCAGCGGCCGGCGCCGCGGCCCGTGCCCGAGGGTTTTGAGGCCCAGGCGTATCTCCAGGACTACGCCACGATGCTGGAGGCTGTGCCCTTCCCGTCCGTCGTGTTCGACCACCGCTGGGACGTGGTGCTGGCGAACAGCGCGTTCGAGACACTTTTCCGTGGCGTCGGCCCGCATCCCACGGCCATGCCGTGCGACAACTTCCTGCGGTTCGTCCTGTTCCACCCCGACGCGGGGCGGGTGCTCGGCGAGCACGAGGCGCGCTGGTGCCTGCCGATGCTCGCGGCGTTCAGGTCCGCGGTCGAGCGGTACGGCCACGATCTCGAACTGCAGGCGATCCGCCGGGAGATCGCCCAGGACCCGATCATGGAGGCCGCCTACCGGCAGGGCCTGCCGCACTGGATCCGCGTGGTCGGCGAGGACGCCGCCGCGGAGCACGACGGCGCCGTCCGCCCGCTGCTGCACCCCGACCCGCGCTGGGGCGCCACCGAGTGCCGGGTGGTCGGTGAGACGCCGCGGATGCTGGAGGCCATGGGCTACACGCGCCTGACGTTCGTCCTGCGCGACGCGCGCCGCCCCGCCGCGGCCCCGCGTCGCCCCCGGCGCCTCGCGGGCGCCGCCACGCACCTGACCGTCGTGCCGACACCGGAGGCCTGACCCGGCACCGCCGGCGTTCAGGTCGCCGACGGCGCCGGGCCGGCCGCGGACGCGCACCCCGACCCACCGGCTCGGCTGCCGCCCACGCGACTTGGCCGACGGCCAGGCCCCGCGGCCGGCCGGCGTTGGCTCGGAGGCAGGTTGTCGTGTTGCTGTGAGTCCGTAGCCTCGGTGCCCGGCTGGTTGCCGCGGCTCGGCGCCCGTCGCCGCGCCGCCCGGTCCGTCGCTTCGGCGCTCTGCCCGTTGCCACGGTCCGCTGCCTTCCGGCAGGCGCTGCGCGTTGCCGTGCCTGGCTGTCTGCCGGGCCGCCCGGCCCCGTCGTCGCGGCTCGGAGCCAGTCACCGTGCCGCCCGGTCCGCCGCCTCGGCGCTCTGCCCGCTGCCACGGTCCGCGGCTTGCCTGCCTGCCCGCCGGCAGGCGCTGTGCCTTGCCCCGCCCCGCCGCCTCTCGGGCGCGCCCGGCTCGTCCTCGCAGCTCGCAGCTCCTCGTCGCGCCGCCCGGTCCGTCGTCTCGGCGTTCAGCCCGTCGTCACGACCAGGACCAGCGGCACGCTCGGGCACGGCACCAGGCGGAGGGGGCCGAACGTCGCCGTGCGGGCCCGTTCCAGTACGGCGCCGAAGTCCGGGCCCTTTGTCAGGGAGCCGGCCAGGTGGGCCGGGTCCGCGGAGGCTGCCACCCGGCCGCGGGCGTTGACCAGATGGGCGGGGCCGGGCAGCTCGCGGAGCAGGGGCAGTGCGGCCGCCTCGAAGTGCCGCAGGTATATGTCTGCCGCGGCCACGCCCACGAACCGGCCCGCCACCTCCACCGGCGCGGACAGGGTCAGGCTGTACTCGTCGGAGCAGAGGTAGTCGACGTACGGGCCGGCCACCGCCCGCCGCCCGGTGTCCCGGGGCAGGGCGAACCAGTCCCAGTGGGTGTAGTCCGAGTACGCCGACCGCTCCGGGTCGAGGTCCGGCAGCAGTGGTCGTACGTCCCCGTCGGCCGTCGTCTGCCACCACTCCAGCCAGGCCGGCACATCGCCCAACAGCCCCGGCGCGGCGATGAAACCCACCCCGGAGACCAGCTCCTGCCGGGCCAGCCGCAGATGCAGCCCCGGACGCAGCGCGGCCAGGTCGACCGAGGCGGGCGCGCGGCCCTGCTCGCTCACCCGGGCCAGCAGCGCGGCCGTCTCGGCGCGGGTCTGCGCGACGGCGGCGAAGACGGCTTCCAGGGCGTCGCCCACCCGGGACGCGACGCGTTCCTCGGCCGACGCGTCGAGCGTCGTGGTGCCGCCAGGACCTGGGCTGCTGCGCATGGCGCCCTCCAGCGGACGGGGACCGAAGCGGCGCGCCCTACAGGGTCAGGCGCAACGCGATGAGCCGCGCCGTCGACTCCTGGACGCACCGTTCGGCCAGCGTGCGGGCCGATTCGTGGGCCCCATCCTGCACGGCCGAGATCACGGACCGGTGACGGTCCGCCACTTCTTCACGATATGTGTCGTCCCCGAGCACGAGACACAGCAGCGCCCCGACCTCCGTCTGCAACGTGACCTGTTCCCGGGTGAGCCGGGCGGACTGGGCGGCCGCCGCCAGCTCCACATGGAACCGGCCGTACACCCGGCCGCGCGCCGCCGCGTCCCCGGCGTGCGCCAACTCCTCGGCACTGCGGCGCAGCTGCGCGAGGTCGTCCGGCTCGGTGCGCTCGGCCGCGAGCCGGGCCGCCGCGCCCGACAGGGCGGCCCAGTGGTCGCCGAGGTCACGCAGCTCCTCGGTGCTCCAGCCGCGCAGCCGGACCTTGAGCCGCTCCTCGCCGGGGACGTCGGGCAGCGAGACGAAGCTGCCGCCGCCGCGGCCCCGGCGGGTGACGACCAGCCCCTGCTGGCGCAGCGCCATGAGCGCCTCCCGCAGGGTCACCGTGGACACGCCGAGCTGCCCGGCGAGCTCGCTCTCGCCGGGCAGCTGCTCCCCGTCGGCGAGCAGCCCGAGCTCTATGGCGTCGCCCAGCCGGTGGACGACCGTTTCGACGCGGGCACGGTTGTCCACCGGCGTGAAGATGGCTCTGCGGGCCCCGCCGTCAGTCGGTTGCTTCACGGCCACCACCTTCCACGTTGACTCAAGCTTTACCCTAAGGGGGCCTTGAGCTTTGAACTATGACTTCATATCTTTCCTCATAACGACAGCGAGTGCCAGAAAGGTTCCCGCCATGGAGGGAAGCGCGATCCGGCTACAGGATCTGCGGAAGTCGTTCGGCGAGACGGCCGCGGTGGCCGGCGTCGACCTGGAGATCAGGGACGGGGAGTTCTTCTCCATGCTCGGCCCGTCCGGCTCGGGCAAGACGACCGTGCTGCGGATGATCGCCGGCTTCGAGACCCCGAGCGGGGGCCGGGTCGAGCTCGCCGGTCAGGAGGTCACCGGCCTCGCCCCGTTCGAGCGGGACGTGCACACCGTCTTCCAGGACTACGCCCTCTTCCCGCACATGACGGTGGAGCAGAACGTCGCCTACGCCCTCAAGGTCCGCAAGGTGCCCAAGGCCGAACGCCTCGTCCGCGCCCGCAAGGCCCTCGCCGAGGTCCGCCTCGACGGCTACGGCAGGCGGCGCCCCGCCCAGCTCTCCGGCGGCCAGCGCCAGCGCGTCGCCCTCGCCCGCGCCCTCGTCGGCCGCCCCCGCGTACTGCTGCTCGACGAACCCCTCGGCGCCCTCGACCTCAAACTGCGCGAGCAGATGCAGGTCGAGCTCAAGGCGCTCCAGCGCGAGGTCGGCATCACCTTCGTCCTGGTCACCCACGACCAGGAGGAGGCCCTGACCATGAGCGACCGCATAGCGGTCTTCCACCAGGGCCGCATCGAGCAGGTCGGCACCCCCGCCGAGATCTACGAGCGTCCGGCGACCGCGTTCGTCGCGTCCTTCGTCGGCACCTCGAACCTCCTGACCGGCGAGTCCGCCCAGCGCGTCGTCGGCACCGCGGGCACCTACAGCATCCGGCCCGAGAAGATCCGGGTGCTCAAGGAGTCCGCCGTCGCCGACGAGCCCGAGCACGCCACCGCCACGGGCACCGTCGCCGAGGTCGTCTACCTGGGCAACGCCACCCGCCTGCTGGTCGACCTCGACGCCGGCGGCCGCCTGACCGCACTCCAGCAGAACCTGGAGACCTCCGCCGAGGACGTCGCCGCCTACCGCGGCACCCGCGTCCGCCTGCAATGGCACCGCCGCCACACCGTGCGGGTCCCCGACGACGTCCGCTGACCCCCTCGTCACCCATGGAGAACGCCGTGCGCCTCACCCGAACCCTGCAGGGCGCGGCAGCAGCCGTGCTGCTGCTCGTCGCCGCCACCGCCTGCGGCTCCGCCGACTCCGGCGGCTCCTCGGCCACCGGCCTCAATCCCCCCGACCTGAAGGCACAGAAGTCGCTCGGCAAGACCGAGGGCCAGGTCAACCTGATCGCCTGGGCCGGCTATGTCGAGGACGGCTCCAACGACCCCAAGGTGAACTGGGTCGGCGACTTCGAGAAGCAGACCGGTTGCCAGGTCAACTCCAAGGTCGCGGCCAGCTCCGACGAGATGGTCAAACTGATGAAGACGGGCCAGTACGACGCCGTGTCGGCCTCCGGCGACGCGTCCCTGCGCCTGATCGCCTCCGGCGACGCCGCTCCCGTCAACACCGGCCTCGTACCGAACTACAAGGACGTCTTCAGCGGCCTGAAGAACGGGGCCTGGAACTCGGTCGACGGGCGGATGTACGGCATCCCGCACGGCCGGGGCGCCAACCTGCTGATGTACAACACCGAGAAGGTCACGCCCGCGCCCACCTCCTGGGCGGCCGTCTTCGACGACGCGTCGAAGCACCAGGGCCACGTCACCGCGTACGACTCGCCGATCTACATCGCCGACGCGGCCCTGTATCTCAAGGCGACCAGGCCGGAGTTGAAGATCAAGGACCCCTACGCGCTGGACCAGAAGCAGTTCGACGCGGCCGTGGCCCTGCTGAAGAAGCAGAACGCGAACATCGGCGAGTACTGGAGCGACTACCTCAAGGAGGTCTCCGCCTTCAAGAGCGGTGACTCCGTGGTCGGCACCACCTGGCAGGTCATCGCCAGCCTCACCGCCGACGAGGGCGCCAAGGTCAAGGCCTTCGTACCGAAGGAGGGTTCGACCGGCTGGTCGGACACCTGGATGCTGTCCGCGAAGGCCAAGCACCCGAACTGCGCCTACAAGTGGATGGACTGGATCATCTCGCCGAAGGTGAACGCCCAGGTCGCCGAGTACTTCGGCGAGGCCCCCGCGAACGCCAAGGCCTGCGCGCAGACCAGTGACAAGAACTTCTGCGCCACCTACCACGCCAGTGACGAGGGCTACTGGAAGAACATCGCCTTCTGGAACACGCCCATCGAGCAGTGCCTGGACGGCCGCACCGACGTCAAGTGCGTGCCGTACGCGAAGTGGGTGCAGGCCTGGACCGAGATCAAGGGCTGAGCCATGACCGTCGTCGCGCAGACCGCCGGACGGCGCCCCACGGGCACCGTCCGGCGGCTCGCCGGGCAGCTGCACCGCCGTCCCCGGCTCAGACTCGCCCTGCTGCTCACCGCCCCGCTGCTGTGGCTCGCCGTGCTCTACCTCGGCTCGCTGACGGCCTTGTTCGTCTCCGCGTTCTGGACGACGAACTCCTTCACCTCCGAGGTGGTGAAGGTCTGGTCGACCGACAACTTCCACGCCCTGTTCACCACCCCCGTCTACCGCCAGGTGATCCTGCGCAGCATCGGCGTGGCGCTCGCGGTCACCGTCCTGTGCGCGATGATCGCCTTCCCGCTCGCCTTCTACACGGCCCGCGTCGCCCGGCCGAAGTGGCGCCCGCTGCTCGTGGTCGCGATCCTCACCCCGCTGTGGGCCAGCTACCTGGTCAAGGTGTACGCCTGGCGGCTGATCCTGTCCGAGGGCGGGCTCGCCGACTGGATGCTGAAGCCTTTCGGGCTGAGCGGCCCCGGGTTCGGGCTCCCGGCCACCGTTTTGACGCTGACGTACCTCTGGCTGCCGTACATGATCCTGCCGGTCCACACGGCCCTGGAGCAGCTGCCCGCCAACCTGCTCGACGCGTCGGCGGACCTGGGCGCCCGGCCCGGCCGGACCTTCCGGTCCGTCGTCCTGCCCATGGTCCTGCCGTCGGTCGCCGCCGGTTCGGTCTTCACGTTCTCGCTCAGCCTCGGCGACTACATCACCGTGCAGATCGTGGGCGGCAAGACGCAGCTCATCGGCAACCTCGTCTACTCCAACATCGAACTCAACCTGCCCATGGCCGCCGCCCTCGGCACGGTCCCGGTCGTCGTCATCGTGGTGTACCTGCTGGCGATGCGCCGCACGGGCGCCCTGAGCAGCCTGTAGAGGAGCCGACCGTGCAACTCTCCCGTTCCGCGCGCCTCGCGCTGCGCGTCGCCGCCGGGTTCGGCTTCGCGGTGATCTACGTGCCGCTGCTGCTGGTCCTCGTCAACTCCCTGAACCCGGACCGCAGCGCGAGCTGGCCGCCGCCCGGACTGACCCTGCACTGGTGGTCGGTGGCCCTGGACAACGCGGGCGCACGGGAGGCGCTGTGGGTGTCGGTCAAGGCGGGACTGGGCGCCACCGCCATCGCGCTGGTCCTCGGCACGCTGATCGCCTTCGCGGTGGCCCGGCACCGGTTCTTCGGCCGCGACGCGATCTCATTCGTGGTGGTCCTGCCGATCGCGCTGCCCGGCATCGTCACCGGCATCGCGCTCAACTCCGCGTTCGGCACGGTCCTCGCGCCGCTCGGCGTGGGCCTCGGACTGTTCACCGTGATCGTCGGCCACGCCACGTTCTGCATCGTGGTCGTCTTCAACAACGTCGTCGCGCGCCTGCGCCGCAGCGCCGGCTCGTACGAGGAAGCCGCGATGGACCTGGGTGCGGACACCTTCCGCGCCTTCGTCGACGTCACCTTCCCGCTGGTGCGCTCGGCGCTGCTCGCCGGCGGGCTGCTCGCCTTCGCGCTCTCCTTCGACGAGATCGTGGTGACCACGTTCACCGCCGGGCCCGGCATCGAGACCCTGCCCATCTGGATCTTCAACAACATGACCCGCCCACAGCAGGCCCCGGTGGTGAACGTCGTCGCCGCCGTCCTGGTCCTGCTCTCCGTGATCCCGATCTACCTGGCCCAGCGCCTGTCGTCGGACACGGCGACCGGGAGCCGGGTGTAGCGGACGCGCGGCCGCCTCCGTCGTTCCTCGCCGTTACGCAAGCAGCTTGCGTTACTTGCGCTATTCTTGCGCGCATGACGCGACGACTTGCTGAAGTGGCGAAGAAGGTCGGGGTCAGCGAGGCCACGGTCAGCCGGGTGCTCAACGGCAAGCCTGGGGTCTCCGAAGCCACCCGGCAGGCGGTGCTGTCGGCGCTCGACGTGCTCGGGTACGAACGGCCCACCCAGCTGCGCGGGGAGCGGGCCCGGCTGGTGGGGCTCGTGCTGCCGGAGCTGCAGAACCCCATCTTCCCCGCGTTCGCCGAGGTCATCGGCGGCGCGCTGGCCCAGCTGGGACTCACCCCGGTGCTGTGCACCCAGACCAAGGGCGGTGTCTCCGAGGCGGACTACGTGGACCTGCTGCTGCAGCAGCAGGTCTCCGGCGTTGTCTTCGCCGGCGGCCTGTACGCCCAGGCCGACGCGCCGCACGACCACTACCGGGTGCTCGCCGACCGCAACATCCCGGTCGTGCTGGTCAACGCGGCCATCGAGCACCTCGGCTTCCCCGGCGTGTCCTGCGATGACGCGGTGGCCGTCGAGCAGGTGTGGCGGCACCTGGCCTCGCTGGGCCACGAGCGCATCGGGCTCGTGCTGGGCCCCGGTGACCACGTGCCGTCGGCGCGGAAGCTGGCCGCGGCGCGGGCGCTCGCCGGGGAGTTGCCGGAGGAGTTCGTCGCGCGGGCCATGTTCTCCATCGAGGGCGGCCACGCGGCGGCCTCCCGGCTGATCGACCGGGGTGTCACCGGCATCATCTGCGCCAGCGACCCACTCGCCCTCGGGGCGATCCGGGCCGCCCGGCGCAAGGGACTCGCCGTCCCGTCCCAGGTGTCCGTGGTCGGCTACGACGACTCGGCGTTCATGAACTGCACCGAGCCCCCGCTGACGACCGTCCGCCAGCCCATCGAGGCCATGGGCAGGGCGGCCGTGGAGCTGCTGAACGCGCAGATCGGCGGCGCGACCGTGACCGCCGAGGAGTTGCTGTTCGAGCCCGAACTGGTGGTGCGGGGGTCGACCGCGCAAGCGCGCCGTGACTGAGATCCAGTAGATCCACCTCGCTGTCGAATAATTACGGATTCTGCGCGACATCTTGCGGACGGGTGTCGCCGGTGCTTGAGTGTGCGGCGCCCACCGCTCCTGCCCAGAGGGGTCCACCGATGAGAAGCACCGGGTTCCGCCGTACCTTTGTCGCGATCGGCGTCTGTTCCTCCCTCGCGCTCACCGCCTCCGCCTGCGGGTCGGGCGACGAGGACGCGGGGAGCGGCAAGACCCGTATCACCGTCAACTGCGAGCCGCCGAAGAGCGCCAAGGTCGACCGGAGGTTCTTCGAGCAGGACATCGCCGCCTTCGAGAAGCAGCACCCGGACATCGACGTCGTCGCCCACGACGCGTTCCCCTGCCAGGACCCGAAGACCTTCGACGCCAAGCTCGCCGGCGGCCAGATGGAGGACGTGTTCTACACGTACTTCACCGACGCCAAGCACGTCGTGGACATCCACCAGGCGGCCGATCTCACGCCGTACGTCAAGGAGTTGAAGAGCTACGACACCATCCAGCGGCAGCTGCGGGACATCTACACCGTCGACGGCAAGATCTACGGAATCCCGCGCACCGGCTACTCGATGGGCCTGATCTACAACCGCAAGATGTTCGAGAAGGCGGGCCTCGACCCCGACAAGCCGCCGGCCACCTGGGACGAAGTGCGCGCCGACGCCAAGCGGATCGCCGCGCTCGGGGACGGCACGGTCGGCTACGCCGACTACAGCGCCCAGAACCAGGGCGGCTGGCACTTCACGGCGGAGCTGTACGCACAGGGCGGCGACGTCGTCGACGCCGACGGCAAGAAGGCCACGATCGACACCCCCGAGGGCCACGCCGTGCTGCAGAACCTGCACGACATGCGCTGGACCGACGACTCCATGGGCAGCAAGCAGCTCCTGGTCATCAACGACGTCCAGCAGATGATGGGCGCCGGCAAGCTCGGCATGTACCTCTCCGCCCCGGACAACATCCCGATCCTCGTCAAGGAGAAGGGCGGCAACTACAAGGACCTCGCCCTCGCCCCCATGCCCGGCGGCAAGGGCACGCTCATCGGCGGCGACGGCTACATGTTCAACAAGAAGGCCACGCCCGCCCAGATCCGCGCCGGCCTCAAGTGGCTCGACTCCATGTTCCTCACCCCGGGCGACGGCTTCCTCGGCGACTACGCCCGCGCCAAGAAGAACGACGCCCCGGTCGGCCTGCCCGAGCCGCGGCTGTTCACCGGCGCCGCCGACGCCAAGGACCAGCAGGTCAAGAAGGCCAACGCCAATGTGCCCGTGGAGAACTACCAGGCCTTCCTCGACGGCAACCAGAGCCTGCGGATGAAGATCGAGCCGCCGAACGCCCAGCAGCTCTACTCCGTCCTCGACGGGGTCGTCTCCGCCGTCCTCACCAAGAAGGACGCGGACATCGACCAGTTGCTGCGGGACGCCTCCGGGAAGATCGACGGCATCCTGGCCCGGAGCTGACACTCATGACGAAGACGGCTGCGCGGCGGCCCGCCGAGGCGATCGCCGTACGACCGGTCCGGGCGCCGTCCCCGGTAGGGGGCCGGGGGCGGCGCCGCCTCGCCGACCAGCTCCGCGCCTACGGATTCCTGCTCGGCGGCCTTCTCTGCTTCGCGCTGTTCTCCTGGTACCCGGCGATCCGCGCGGTCGTCATCGCCTTCCAGAAGTACACGCCCGGCTCCGAGCCCGAGTGGGTCGGCACCGCCAACTTCACCCGCGTCCTGCACGACCCGGAGTTCACGGCGGCCTGGCGCAACACCCTCACCTTCACCCTGCTCGCCCTGCTCATCGGCTTCGCGGTCCCCTTCCTGCTCGCCCTGGTCCTCAACGAACTGAGGCACGCGAAGGGCTTCTTCCGGGTCGTGGTCTACCTGCCCGTGATGATCCCGCCGGTGGTCAGCGCCCTGCTGTGGAAGTGGTTCTACGACCCCGGAGCCGGCCTCGCCAACGAGGCGCTGCGATTCGTGCACCTGCCCACCTCGAACTGGTCCAACGGCGCCGACACCGCGCTCGTCTCCCTCGTCATCGTCGCCACCTGGGCCAACATGGGCGGCACCGTCCTCATCTATCTGGCCGCGCTCCAGTCCATCCCCGGCGAGCTGTACGAGGCCGCCGAACTCGACGGCGCCACACTCCTGCAACGCGTCCGGCACGTGACGATCCCGCAGACCCGTTTCGTCGTCCTGATGCTGATGCTCCTGCAGATCATCGCCACGATGCAGGTCTTCACCGAACCCTTCGTCATCACCGGCGGCGGCCCGGAGAACGCCACGGTCACCGTCCTCTACCTCATCTACAAATACGCCTTCCTCTACAACGACTTCGGCGGAGCCTGCGCCCTGAGCGTGATGCTGCTGGTGCTGCTCGGCCTCTTCTCCGCCGTGTACCTGCGGCTGACCCGCTCCGAGGGGGACGCGTGAGCACCCGGACCCTGGTCTCCCCGGCGGCCCTGGCCCGCCCCCGCGGCAAGGCCCTCTACTGGACCGTCTTCACCGGCGTCGTCCTCCTGTTCGCGCTGGCCTTCCTCTTCCCGGTCTACTGGATGGTGACGGGCGCGGCGAAGTCCCCGGACGAGGTGGCCCGGACCCCGCCCACCCTCGTACCGAAACACTGGCACCTCAGCGGCTACACCGACGCCTGGGACCTCATGCAGCTCCCGCAGCACCTGTGGAACACCGTGGTGCAGGCGGCCGGCGCCTGGCTGTTCCAGCTGGTGTTCTGCACGGCCGCCGCCTACGCCCTCTCCCGGCTGCGACCGGCCTTCGGCAAGGTGATCCTCGGCGGCATCCTGGCCACCTTGATGGTGCCGGCCCAGGCACTGGTCGTACCGAAGTACCTGACCGTCGCCGACCTTCCACTGATCCACACCAGTCTGCTCAACGACCCGCTGGCGATCTGGCTGCCGGCCGTCGCCAACGCCTTCAACCTCTACCTGCTCAAACGGTTCTTCGACCAGCTGCCGGCCGATGTGCTGGAGGCCGCCGAGATCGACGGCGCCGGGAAACTGCGCATCCTGTGGTCGATCGTGCTGCCGATGTCCCGGCCGGTGCTCGGCGTGGTCTCGATCTTCGCGCTGGTGGCCGTCTGGCAGGACTTCCTGTGGCCGCTGATGGTCTTCTCCGACACCGACAAGCAGCCCATCGGCGTGGCCCTCGTCCAGCTGTCGCAGAACATCCAGCTGACCGTGCTCATCGCCGCGATGGTGATCGCCAGCATCCCGATGGTCGCCCTGTTCCTCGTCTTCCAGCGGCACATCATCGCCGGGATCGGCGCGGGCAGCACGAAGGGCTGACGCCGCCCTCCTCCCCGACACAGAAAGGCAGGCACCGTGGGACAGCCCAGCCATGCCCGAAGGGCCGACTGGTGGCGCTCCGCCGTCATCTACCAGGTGTACGTACGCAGCTTCGCGGACGGCGACGGCGACGGCGTCGGCGACCTCGCGGGCGTGCGCGCGAAGCTCCCGTACCTCGCCGAACTCGGCGTGGACGCCCTGTGGTTCAACCCCTGGTACCCGTCGCCCATGAAGGACGGCGGCTACGACGTGGCCGACTACCGGGCCGTCGACCCGGCCTTCGGGACGCTCGCCGAGGCCGAGAAACTCATCGCCGAGGCTGCCGAGTCGGGCATCCGCACCATCGTCGACATCGTGCCCAACCACGTCTCCGACCAGCACGCCTGGTTCCGGGCGGCGCTCGCCGCGGGCCCCGGCAGCCCCGAGCGCGAGCTGTTCCACTTCCGGCCCGGCCGCGGGCGGCACGGCGAACTACCGCCCAACGACTGGCCGTCCCAGTTCGTCGGCTCCACCGCGCCCGTCTGGACCCGGCTGCCGGACGGCGACTGGTACCTCCACCTGTTCACCCCCGAACAGCCCGACCTCAACTGGGCCCACCCGGCCGTCCGCCGCGAACACGAGGACATCCTGCGCTTCTGGTTCGAGCGGGGCGTCGCGGGCGTCCGCATCGACTCCGCCGCCCTGCTGGCCAAGGACCCCGCACTGCCCGACCTCGCCACCGCACCCCACCCGCACCCCTTCGTCGACCGCGACGAACTGCACGACATCTACCGTTCCTGGCGGACGGTGGCCGACGACCACGACGGCGTCTTCGTCGGCGAGGTCTGGCTGCCCGACCCCGAACGCTTCGCCCGCTACCTCCGCCCCGACGAGCTCCACACCGCCTTCAACTTCTCCTTCATGACCTGCCCCTGGGACGCCGGACGCCTGCGCGCATCGATCGACGGGACCCTCGCCGCCCACGCCCCCGTGGGCGCCCCGGCCACCTGGGTGCTGTGCAACCACGACGTGACCCGCACGGTCACCCGGTACGGCCGCGCGGACACCGGTTTCGACTTCGCCACCAAGGCCTTCGGCACGCCGACCGACCTCGTCCTCGGCACCCGCCGGGCCCGCGCCGCCGCCCTGCTGTCGCTCGCCCTGCCCGGCGCGGTCTACGTCTATCAGGGGGAGGAACTGGGGCTGCCGGAGGCGGACATCCCCGCCGCCCGCGTCCAGGATCCGATGTACTTCCGGTCCGGCGGCACCGCCCCGGGCCGCGACGGCTGTCGGGTGCCGCTGCCGTGGGCGGCCGCGGAGCCGTACGCCGGCTTCGGTTCGCGCGAGGAACCGTGGCTGCCGCAGCCCGCCGACTGGGCGTCGTACGCGGTCGACCGGCAACAGGACGACCCCGGCTCGATGCTCGGCCTCTACCGCGAGGCGATCCGGCTCCGCCCGGTGTTCGGCGACGGACCGCTGCGCCCGCTGCCCGCGCCCGAGGGCGTGCTCGCCTTCACCCGCGCGCAGGGAGCGATCTGCGTGGTGAACCTCGCGGCATCGCCCGCCGCACTCCCGGTGCACAGCGAACTCCTGCTCAGCAGCGGCCCGTTGGACGACCGGGGCCGCCTCCCGCAGGACACGGCGGCCTGGCTCCGGGCCTGAGCCGCCGCTCCGCGCTATCCCCGTACCCCCACCACGAAGGGATCAGCACATGCACAGGAGCACCGCCAGGTATGTCAGGCGCATGCCAGCCATCGGGGCGACCGTCGCCCTCACCGCCGGCATGCTCGTCGCCCTCGCCCCGGCCGCCCACGCGGCCGTCGGCGCGAGCCTCCCCCTCACCTCGGTCGAGGCCGAGTCGGCAGTGACCACCGGCACGAAGATCGGTCCTGACTACACCCAGGGCACCCTCGCCTCCGAGGCCTCCGGACGGCAGGCCGTCCGGCTCATCGCCGGGCAGCGCGTCGAGTTCACCGTGCCCCGCGCCGCCAACGCCGTGAACGTCGCCTACAGCGTCCCGGACGGCCAGTCCGGCTCGCTCGACGTCTACGTCAACGGCACCCGGCTCGCCAAGACCCTGCCCGTCACCTCCAAGTACTCCTACATCGACACCGGCTGGATCCCCGGCGCCAAGACGCATCACTTCTTCGACAACGCCCGCCTGCTGCTCGGGCAGGACGTCCAGCCGGGCGACCGGATCGCGCTCCAGGCCACGGGCACCCAGGTCACCGTCGACGTCGCCGACTTCGAGCAGGTCGCCGGGGCCGCCGGTCAGCCCGCCGGATCGGTGTCCGTCACTTCCAAGGGCGCCGATCCCAGCGGCCAGGGCGACTCCACCCAGGCCTTCCGCGACGCCGTCGCGGCCGCCCAGGGGGGAGTGGTCTGGATCCCGCCGGGCGACTACCGGCTGACCTCCTCGCTCAGTGGCGTGCAGAACGTGACCCTCCAGGGCGCCGGCAGCTGGTACTCCGTCGTGCACACCTCGCGCTTCATCGACCAGTCCGGCTCCTCGGGCAACGTCCACATCAAGGACTTCGCGGTCATCGGCGAGGTCACCGAGCGCGTCGACTCCAACCCGGACAACTTCGTCAACGGGTCGCTGGGGCCGCACAGTTCGGTGTCCGAGATGTGGATCCAGCACCTCAAGTGCGGGTTCTGGCTGATGGGCAACAACGACAACCTGGTCGTCGAGAACAACCGCATCCTCGACACCACCGCCGACGGCCTCAACCTCAACGGCACCGCGCGCGGCGTCCGCGTGCGCAACAACTTCCTGCGCAACCAGGGCGACGACTCGCTCGCCATGTGGTCCCTGTACGCCCCGGACACCGACAGCAGCTTCGAGAACAACACCGTCTCGCAGCCGAACCTCGCCAACGGCATCGCGATCTACGGCGGCACGGACATCGCCGTGCGCAACAACCTGGTCTCCGACACCAACGCCCTCGGCAGCGGCATCGCGATCTCCAACCAGAAGTTCCTCGACCCCTTCAACCCGCTGTCCGGCACGATCACGGTCGACGGCAACACACTCGTCCGCGCCGGTGCCATGAACCCCAACTGGAACCACCCGATGGGCGCGCTGCGCGTCGACTCGTACGACAGCGCCATCAACGCCACCGTCAACATCACCAACACGACGATCACCGACAGCCCCTACAGCGCCTTCGAGTTCGTCTCCGGCGGCGGGCACGGCCACCGGGTCGGCAACGTCACCGTGGACGGCGCGACCGTACGGAACACCGGGACGGTCGTCGTCCAGGCCGAGGCCCAGGGCGCCGCTGCCTTCCGCAACGTCACGGCCACCGGGGTCGGCGCGGCGGGCATCTACAACTGCCCCTACCCGTCCGGCTCGGGCGCCTTCACGCTCACCGACGGCGGCGGCAACTCCGGCTGGAGCAGCACCTGGTCAAACTGCTCGACCTGGCCCCAGCCAGGCCAGGGCAACCCCGACCCCGACCCCAGCCGGAACCTCGCCAAGGGCCGCCCCGCCACCGCCACCGGCTCGCAGGACGTCTACACACCCGGCAAGGCCGTCGACGGCGACGCGTACAGCTACTGGGAGTCGGCCAACAACGCCTTCCCGCAGTCCTGGACGGTCGACCTCGGCTCGCCCTACGCCGTGCGTCGCCTGGTCCTCAAACTGCCGCCGCTGTCCGCCTGGGGCGCCCGCACCCAGACCGTCACCGTGCTCGGCAGCACCGACGGCTCCACCTACACCACGGTGCTGGACGCCCGCGACTACCGCTTCGACCCGGCCACCGGCAACACCGCCACGGTCACCCTGCCGAACGGCACCACCCTGCGCCACCTGCGCCTGACGGTCAGCGCCAACACGGGCTGGCCCGCGGGCCAGTTCAGCGAGGTGGAGGCATACCAGACGTCGTGACCCAGCCACCACCCGCGCTTCGCCGGCCCGTTCCGTGACCGGGCGAGGCGCGGGTGTGCGGCCGCGAGGGAGGATGGGGGCGATTCATACGTCCCCGGCACCGACGCGGGAGCCCCGCCGAACCAGAGGGTCGATCCGGACTCGGGGCGACCCGGCCCAGGGGGTTGCGGAGTTCGTGCTTCAGGACGACGGGCAGTCGGTCGCACAGGTCCAGCAGCGGGCCCATTTTCGGCCATGTGCCGATTTCCAACCCTATGGTGTCGCGAAGCGCTTGCTTGGTGAGGACTTGGCCGCGCGTACCGGTGGTCGTCACATTGGCGCCATCGGACCCTTCCCTGACGTTTGCTGCTCTTGGAACACTCGCAACGCGCACAATCCGTCATCGCTACGGCCATCCCGCACATCAGGATGAGAGGTTCCTCACTCATGTCCGAAGTCAACCGGCGTCGGTTCCTCCAGATCGCGGGCGCCACCACGGCGTTCACCGCACTCTCCAGCAGCATCCAGCGCGCGGCCGCGCTGCCCGCGAATCACCGCACGGGATCGATCGAAGACGTCGAGCACATCGTCGTCCTGATGCAGGAAAACCGTTCGTTCGACCACTACTTCGGCTCGCTCAGAGGCGTCCGCGGCTTCGGTGACCCGCGCGCCGCGGTGACCCGCCAGGACGGCAAGCCGGTCTGGTACCAGTCGGACGGCACGAAGGACCTCCTGCCCTTCCACCCCGACGCCGACGACCTCGGCATGGCCTTCCTCCAGGACCTCCCGCACGGCTGGAACGACGGCCACGCGGCCTTCAACGGCGGCAAGTACGACAAGTGGGTGCCGTCCAAGGGCGCCACGACGATGGCGTACCTGAACCGCGAGGACATCCCGTTCCACTACGCGCTCGCCGACTCCTTCACCATCTGCGACGCGTACCACTGCTCGTTCATCGGCTCGACCGACCCGAACCGCTACTACATGTGGACGGGTTACACCGGCAACGACGGCCAGGGCGGCGGCCCGGTCCTCGGCAACGACGAGGCCGGCTACGCCTGGACGACCTACCCGGAGCGGCTGGAGAAGGCCGGGATCTCCTGGAAGATCTACCAGGACATAGGCGACGGCCTCGACGCGAACGGCTCCTGGGGCTGGATCCAGGACGCCTACCGCGGCAACTACGGCGACAACTCGCTCCTCTACTTCAAGCAGTACCAGAACGCCCAGCCCGGCGACCCGCTGTACGACAAGGCCCGCACCGGCACCGACGCCCGCAAGGGAGAGGGCTTCTTCGACCAGCTCAAGGCCGACGTCTTGGGCGGCAAGCTGCCCCAGGTCTCCTGGATCGTGGCCCCCGAGGCGTTCACCGAGCACCCCAACTGGCCCGCAAACTACGGCGCCTGGTACGTCGCCCAGGTCCTGGACGCGCTCACCTCGGACCCGGCGGTGTGGGCGAAGACGGCCCTGTTCATCACGTACGACGAGAACGACGGCTTCTTCGACCACATGGTCCCGGCGTTCCCGCCGGCCTCCGCGGACCAGGGCAAGTCGACGGTCGACGTCGGCCCCGACGTCTTCAAGGGCGACGGCGGCAAGGTGGCCGGCCCCTACGGCCTCGGCCAGCGCGTGCCGATGCTCGTCGTCTCGCCGTGGAGCAAGGGCGGCTTCGTCTGCTCCGAGACCCTCGACCACACCTCGATCATCCGGTTCATGGAGCGCCGCTTCGGTGTGCACGAGCCGAACGTCTCGCCCTGGCGGCGCACGGTCTGCGGCGACCTGACCGCCGCCTTCGACTTCTCCCGCAAGGACACCAAGCCGGTCGAGCTCCCGGACACCGACGGCTACCGGCCCACGGACACCGACCGTCACCCGGACTACGTCCCGACCCCGCCGGCCAACCCCGTCCTGCCCAAGCAGGAGCGCGGCCTGCGCCGGGCCCGCCCGCTCAAGTACGCCCCGCTCGTGGACGGCTCCGTCGACCCGGCGTCCGGCAAGCTCACGCTCACCTTCGCCTCCGGCGCGCAGGCCGGCGCCGCCTTCCTCGTCACCTCCGGCAACCGCACCGACGGCCCCTGGAGCTACACCACCGAGGCCGGCAAGACGGTCTCCGACACCTGGAACTCGGCGTACTCGAAGGGCTCGTACGACCTGACCGTGCACGGCCCGAACGGCTTCCTGCGCGTCTTCAAGGGCCCGAACAAGACGGCCGGTCCCGAGGTCACCGCCCGGCACTCCGGCGACGACGTCGTGCTCACCTTCACCAACAAGGGCTCCTCGGCGGTCGAGCTGAAGATGGCCAACGGCTACGGCGGCCGCCCCCTGCGGTTCCATGTCCGTCCGGGCGCCACGGTGCGGCACAGCGTCGACCTCTCGGTGACCCGGCGCTGGTACGACCTCACGGTCACCTCGGACAACGACCCGGCGTTCGTGCGGCGTTTCGCCGGACATGTCGAGAATGGCTGCCCCGGCGTCAGCGACCCGGCGATCGTGTCCGAGTAACGACCGGATGAACGGCGCTGAATACGGCACGAGGGGTCTGGTCAGGTGCCGGTCGGCTCACGGTAGTGTGCCCCGGTGACCACGCAATCGAACACTCCTGCAGGCTGGTACCCGGATCCGCACGGCGCACCCCAGACGCTCCGTTACTGGGACGGCGTGCAGTGGACCGACCACACGAGCCCTGATCAGCAGGGCGCTCAGCCGTCAGCGCCGCAGGGGGCCGCCATTCCGCAGCAGCCCACCGGTGACGCCCGCGTGCACAAGCAGGTGCAGCAGCAGGCGGGCGTCGCCGCCGGTGGTCCCGGCGGCGGCACCCTGTTCACCGAGCCGGTCCTGGTGGTGAACCAGAAGGCCAAGCTGATCGAGCTGACCAACGAGTACAAGGTCATGGACCAGAACGGCCGGGACATCGGCTCGGTCGTCCAGGTCGGTCAGGGCGTGCTGAAGAAGATCCTGCGATTCGTCTCCAGCCTCGACCAGTTCATGACGCACAAGCTGGAGATCCGCGACGCCTACGGCCAGCCGCAGCTGCTGCTGATCCGGCCGCGGAAGTTCATCAAGTCCCGCGTGCTCGTGCAGCGTCCGGACGGCTCGCCGATCGGTGAGATCGTCCAGCAGAACATGATCGGTAAGATCAACTTCGCGATGAACGCGAACGGCCAGAAGGTCGGCGCGATCAAGGCGGAGAACTGGCGGGCGTGGAACTTCGCGATCGTCGACCACGCGGACAACGAGGTCGCCCGGATCACCAAGACCTGGGAAGGCCTCGCCAAGACGCTGTTCACGACCGCGGACAACTACGTCCTGCAGATCCACTACCAGCTCCCCGAGCCGCTGCTGAGCCTGGTGGTGGCGACGGCCCTGACCGTCGACACCGCGCTCAAGCAGGACTCGCGCGGCCTGGGCTGACCCGGGTCCCTCGGGACAACGGCAACGGCGGCCGGTGTGTGCGAAGTTCCGCACGCACCGGCCGCCGCCTTCGTCGGTGCCTCAGCAGGGCACTCCTTGCGTTCGCTACAGGGGTGTGAGGTGACCGGGCTCCGACTGCCGGGGCACCATGGCCGGTTCGGGCGAGGCGGTCCCGGGCTCCAGCGCGAGCACCTTGACGACCGGGTGTTCCTCGTCGTGCTCCGCGGGCGCCGGAGCGGGCGTCGCCCGGGTCAGCAACACTACGCCGCAGGACGCCACCGCGGCGCCGGCCAGCGCGAGCAGCACGCCCGCCGCGCCGCCCCGCAGTCCTTGCCCGAGGAGTGTGAGCCCGATCGCCGCGGCCGCCATCGGGTTGGTCAGCGTCACCAGCGCCAGCGGGCCGCCGAGGCCGCCGCGATAGGCGGTCTGCGACAGCAGCAGCCCGCCGACGGCGAACGCGGCGACGAGCAGCGCCACCACGACCACCTCGGTGCTGAGGACCGGACCGGAGCGGTCGGTCGCCGCCACCGTCACGGTCTGGGTGAGCGCCGAGGCCACGCCGGAGGCGAAGCCGGACGCCGTGGCGTGCCGCAGGCCGGGCCGGGCGCCGGGCCGGGACAGCACGCCGATCAGGGCGGCCGTCGTCCCGGCGACCGCGAGGGCCTCGGTGAGTGTCAGCACCCGCTCGGGCGCCGGACCCGAGGCGCAGATCAGCAGTGCGCCCAGCCCCAGCAGCGTCAGGCCGGTGCCCCGCCACTCGACGGCGCTGACCCGCCGCCCGGCCAGCCGCGCCCCCATCGGCACGGCCGCCACCAGGGTGAGCGCGCCCAGCGGCTGCACCACGGTCAGCGGACCGTACCTGAGGGACACGACGTGCAGCAGCGCGGCGGCCGCGTTCAGCCCGACCGACGACCACCAGGCGCCGGTGCCGAGCAGCCGCAGCAGACCCGTGCCCGCGTCGCGCCGGGCGAGCCGCTCCTGGGCGACCGCGGCGGCCGCGTAGGCGACGGCCGAGACCAGGGACAGGGCGACGGCGACCAGTGCGGCGCTCATCGGCCCGCTCCGACCAGGACCGGCTCCTCGGGTACGAGCCTGCGGGTGCCGCGTCCGGCCGTGGTCGCCGTGCGGTGCGGCGGGTGGATCAGCGCGAGCGCGACGCCGAGCATGGCCGTGGCGATGATCGCGTCGAGCCAGTAGTGGTTGGCCGTGCCCACGATCACCAGCAGCGTGATCACCGGGTGCAGCAGCCACAGCCAGCGCCAGCGGGACCGCGTCGCCACGATGAGGCCGATCGCCACCATCAGGGCCCAGCCGAAGTGCAGTGAGGGCATCGCCGCGAACTGGTTGGAGAGGTGGTCGGTGCGCGGCGGGCCGTACACCGACGGCCCGTACACCCGGGCGGTGTCCACCAGGCCGGTCGACGCCAGCATGCGCGGCGGGGCGAGCGGGAACGTGAAGGGCAGCACCAGCGCGGCGGCGGTCACCACGGCGAGGACCCGGCGGGCCCAGACGTAGTGCGCCGGGCGCCGCAGCCAGAGCCAGACCAGGAAGGCCAGGGTGGCCGGGAAATGGACGGTCGCGTAGTAGGTGTTCGCCAGTCGGGCCAGTCCGTCGCCGTGCAGCAGCACCGACTGCACGGAGCCCTCGCCCGGAAGCCGCACGGCCCGTTCCAGGTCCCACACGCGGTGGGCGTTGTGGAGGGCTTCGCCGGTATGGCCCGTGGCCAGTTGCCGGCCGAGCTTGTAGACGAGGAAGAGCCCCGCGACGAGCAGGAGCTCACGGACGAGCGGCGGCCGGGCTATGGACCCTGGCTCGGGCTCTGCAGGCTCGGTTCGGGCATTCATCCCCCGGCCCCTTCGCTGACGGTGGTGCGTGTGGTGGTGCGTGCTGAGACCCGGGCGGCGGCCCGAACTCATCGATACGTCTCCGTACCGGTACGCCAGTGTACCGATACGCCCGCGTACCGGTACACTGGCGTATCGCTAGACATGCGACACACTGGTGACAGGTTTCGAAACCGCGCTTGAGAACCGCTTCAGCCGGGGTCGAGTCCTGGCAGGGCACCCGAGTCGTTCACGAGTGAGGGGAGAGCACATGACGTCGCAGGCCGCGGACGGACCGGACACGGTCACCGCCTCGCGCCGCTCCAAGATCACGCCGGAGCGTGAGCGAGAGTTCTTCGACGCCGTGCTCGACCAGATCCGCGAGTGCGGCTACGACTCCCTCACCATGGAGGGCGTCGCCAGCAGCACCCGGTGCAGCAAGTCCACGCTCTACCGGCAGTGGAAGAGCAAGCCGCAGTTCGTGGCCGCGGCGCTGCGCGCCAACCGCCGGGTGCGGTTCGCCGGCATCGACACCGGATCGCTCGCGGAGGACCTGCGCCAGGCCGGGCGGGCAGCGGGGGACTGGTCGGGCAAGGACACGCGACTGCTCCAGGCCCTCGGTCACGCGATCACGCAGGACCGCGAGCTGCAGGAGGCGCTGCGCGAGACGCTCGTCGACCCCGAGATCGCCGCGCTCCAGGACATCCTGCGGCGGGGTGTCGAGCGGGGCGAGGTACGCGCGGACCATCCGGCGCTGGAGTACGTGCCCGCCATGATGTACGGAGTGCTGCGCGTCCGCCCGATGCTGTGCGGCGAGTACGCCGATTCCGACTATCTCGTGCGGTTCGTGGAGGCCGCCGTACTGCCCGCACTCGGGCTGACCTGAGACTCAGGCCGCCGTCCACGGGATGACTGGACGGCGACCTGTCCGCGCCGCACCGTGGGGACGGGGGCGGCGCACCACCCGGCCGGGGGGGGTGGGGGTGG
>NZ_JBSHAQ010000039.1:0-97315 GCF_053611585.1 Streptomyces sp. NPDC054794
AGTTCTCAAGGAACGGTCGCTTCCTTTGTACTCACCCTCTCGGGCTTTCCTCCGGGCGCTTCCCTTCGGTCTTGCGTTTCCGACTCTATCAGATCTTTTCTCGATCCGATTTCCTCGGTGCTTTCCAGGTTTCCGCTTCCGCGTTTCCCTTTCCGGCGACTCCGACTTTATCAGAAGTTCTGAGTCGGAATTCCACCCGGTCCGGGGACACAGGTGTCCAGCACGTGAAGTACTGGGGTTCCCGACCGGGCGGAGTCGTAAACGTACTGGAGCGGAGCACCTCGATGCAAATCGAGGGCTCCGCTCCAGGTTCGCGCCCAAGAGGGGCCGTACGACCGGGTCTTGGGCCGGTCAGACCTCCACGACGACCGGGAGGATCATCGGCCTGCGCCGATAGGTGTCCGAGACCCACTTGCCCAGGGTCCGGCGGATCAGTTGCTGCAGCTGGTGCGGTTCCACGACGCCGTCCTGGGCCGACCGCTCCAGCACTTCGGTGATCTTCGGGACGACGTCCGCGAAGGCCGAGTCCTCGATGCCGGAACCGCGGGCGTGGACGTGCGGGCCGCCCGTGATCTTGCCGGTGGAGGAGTCCACCACCACGAAGACCGAGATGATGCCCTCGTCGCCGAGGATCTTGCGGTCCTTCAGGGCCGGCTCGCCGACATCGCCGACCGAGAGGCCGTCGACGTACACATAGCCGGCCTGAACCTTGCCGGAGATCTTCGCCTTGCCCTCGACGAGGTCGACCACGACGCCGTCCTCCGCGATGACGATGCGGTCGTGCGGAACGCCCGTGAGGGCGCCGAGTTCGGCGTTGGCCCGCAGGTGGCGCCATTCGCCGTGCACCGGCATCAGGTTCTTCGGGCGGCAGATGTTGTAGAAGTACAGCAGCTCGCCCGCGGACGCGTGGCCGGAAACATGCACCTTGGCATTGCCCTTGTGGACGACGTTCGCGCCCCATCGGGTCAGGCCGTTGATGACGCGGTAGACCGCGTTCTCGTTTCCGGGGATGAGGGACGAGGCCAGGATGACCGTGTCGCCGTCGACGATGCGGATCTGGTGGTCGCGGTTGGCCATGCGGGACAGGGCCGCCATCGGTTCGCCCTGGGAGCCCGTGCAGACCAGGACCACCTCGCTGTCCGGCAGGTCGTCGAGCGTCTTGACGTCCACCACCAGGCCCGGCGGGACCTTGAGGTAGCCCAGGTCCCGGGCGATGCCCATGTTGCGGACCATGGAGCGGCCGACGAACGCGACCCGGCGGCCGTACTCGTGCGCCGCGTCCAGGATCTGCTGGATGCGGTGGACGTGGCTGGCGAAGCTCGCCACGATGATCCGCTTGCGGGCACTGGCGAAGACCTGGCGCAGGACGTTGGAGATGTCCCGCTCGTGCGGGGTGAAGCCGGGGACCTCGGCGTTCGTGGAGTCGCTGAGGAGGAGGTCGATGCCTTCCTCGCTCAGCCGTGCGAACGCGTGCAGGTCCGTCAGCCGGTTGTCCAGCGGCAGCTGGTCCATCTTGAAGTCGCCCGTGTGGACCACCATGCCGGCGGGCGTGCGGATGGCCACGGCCAGGGCGTCGGGAATGGAGTGGTTGACGGCGACGAACTCGCAGTCGAAGGGGCCGATGCGCTCGCGGTTCCCCTCGGCCACTTCGAGGGTGTAGGGCCGGATGCGGTGCTCCTGGAGCTTCGCCTCGATCAGGGCGAGGGTCAGCTTGGAGCCGATCAGCGGGATGTCCGGCTTCTCGCGGAGCAGGAAGGGGACGCCACCGATGTGGTCCTCGTGGCCGTGGGTCAGGACGATGCCCTCGACGTCGTCGAGGCGGTCCCGGACGGACGAGAAGTCCGGCAGGATCAGGTCGATTCCGGGCTGCTCCTCCTCGGGGAAGAGCACTCCGCAGTCGACGATCAGTAGGCGGCCGCCGTACTCGAAGACCGTCATGTTTCGGCCGATCTCGCCGAGACCGCCGAGCGGGGTGACCCTCAGGCCGCCTTCGGGGAGCGGCGGGGGCGGGCCCAGTTCAGGATGCGGATGACTCAAAAGACTCTCCTCACCACACGCGCCACGTACCGGTGGGGCACGTGGCGCGCATGACGTTCGTGCAGAAGCAGTTGTCGTTGTGGGGTGCAGGCACCGGTGTCCTGCCTATTCAGTTGTGAAGTCTGGTGTTAGAGCTGTACCCCGCCGGCGGCAAGATCGATCTTGAGCTGGGCGATCTCCTCGGGCGTGCACTCGACCATGGGTGCGCGCAGCGGCCCGGCGGGCAGACCCTGGAGGGCGAGCGCGGCCTTCGTCGTCATGACGCCCTGGGTGCGGAACATGCCCGTGTAGACGGGGAGCAGCTTCTGGTGGATCTCGGTGGCCTTCTGGACGTCGCCGGAGGTGAAGGCCTCGACCAGGGCCCGCAGGTCCGGCGTGACCAGGTGGCCGACGACCGAGACGAAGCCGACCGCGCCCACGGAGAGCAGCGGCAGGTTGAGCATGTCGTCGCCGGAGTACCAGGCCAGGCCCGACTGGGCGATGGCCCAGCTGGCGCGGCCGAGGTCGCCCTTGGCGTCCTTGTTGGCGACGATTCTCGGGTGCTCGGCGAGGCGGACGAGCGTCTCCGTGTTGATGGGGACACCGCTGCGGCCCGGGATGTCGTACAGCATGACCGGCAGTCCGGCGGCGTCGGCGACGGCCGTGAAGTGCCGGTACAGGCCCTCCTGCGGGGGCTTGTTGTAGTACGGCGTGACGACCAGGAGGCCGTGTGCGCCCACCCGCTCGGCGGCGCGCGCCAGCTCGATGCTGTGGTGGGTGTCGTTGGTTCCGACGCCGGCCACGATGTGGGCCCGGTCGCCGACGGCTTCCAGTACGGCCCGTACGAGGTCCGATTTCTCCGCGTCGCTGGTGGTGGGCGACTCGCCGGTGGTGCCGTTGATGATCAGGCCGTCGTTGCCTGCGTCCACCAGGTGGGTGGCGAGCCGCTGCGCGCCGTCGAGGTCAAGTGCGCCGTCCGCCGTGAAGGGCGTGACCATGGCGGTGAGGACCCGCCCGAAGGGGGTCTGCGGAGTGGAGGTCGGAGCCATGGGTAACACGCTACTCGCTGCTCAATGCGTGGTCTGCCCTTGGGGTGCCGGGAAAGTCAGGACAAATATGGAGCCCGGCACTGCCTGCTCGGGGGTTCAGGCAGTGCCGGGTCCGTTTGATCAGGCTAGATGAACTTCCACAAATGCCGCAATACGGACACTTCACGAGGCTGACCCGTACATGCGTGCCCGACCGCGAAACCGGTGCGCGTTACGGGGCGACGCGGCCGTTGGCGTTGAAGGCGGCGTACGTCAGCGGCATGAGCTCGGCCCACGCGGCCTCCATCTTCTCGCCCACCATCTCGATCTCCCGCTGCGGGAAGGACGGCACCTTGGCGAGTTCGTGCTGGGTGCGCAGGCCGAGGAAGTGCATCAGCGAGCGGGCGTTGCAGGTGGCGTACATCGAGGAGAACAGGCCCACCGGGAGGACCGCACGGGCCACCTCGCGGGCGACGCCGGCGGCGAGCATCTCCTGGTACGCGTCGTACGCGTGGACGTACGAGTCCTCCATGACGCGGCCGACCAGCTCCTGCTGGGCCTGGGTGCCCTCGACGAAGACGTACTTGCCCGGGCGGCCCTCCTGGACCAGCTTGCGGGACTCGTCCGGGACGTAGAAGACCGGCTGGAGCTCGCGGTAACGGCCGCTCTCCTCGTTGTACGACCAGCCCACCCGGTGCCGCATGAACTCGCGGAAGACGAAGATCGGGGCGCTGATGAAGAACGTCATCGAGTTGTGCTCGAAGGGGCTGCCGTGCCGGTCCCGCATCAAGTAGTTGATCAGGCCCTTGGAACGCTCCGGGTCCTTGTTCAGCTCGTCCAGGGACTGCTCGCCGACGGTCGAGACGCGGGCGGCGAACAGCACGTCGGCGTCCGACGCGGTGTGCTTGACCAGCTCGACGGTGACGTCGCTGCGGAAGCTCGGCTTGAGGTCGTCGGCGGGGGTGTCGGTCACGGCTCGGAGGGTCCTTCCATCACTTCTCTCGGGCGGCGCCCACTCTACGGCGCGGCTCTGACATCAGGGCGTTCGGTACCGGGACCCGACAGATTCGTCGAACTTCGGAAAACTTCTGTGAATTCGGGGCAAGCGGGCACCTTTTGTGACTCTCGCTCGTCTGTAGTGGTGACACCCACCCACTCGTTCGACCCCCGAAGGGAGACGCGCCCCGATGTTCCGTCGGCGCGAGCCCGTTCCGTTCGCCTTCGTCTCCGAAGCCGACAGGTTCCGCAGCAATGTCACTCCCCCGCCCCGTCAGCGGTCGTCCGTCGGACAGATCGCCGGCCGGTGGCTGCTGGGGCTCACCATCGTCGCCGGGCTCGTCGGCTCCCTGGTCCTCGGGATGCCGGCCCTGTCCACGCCCTCCGTGACGCAGACCCAGCAGTCACAGGCGTCCCAGGGGCACTGACCCTTCCGGACCCCCAAGGGTGGTGAGCGCGGACCCGGCCGGATAGCCTCACCGGGCACAGCCCATGCATGGAATGAGTGAGGACCAGCCGTGCCCCTGCCCTTCCTGACGGCCGACCGCACGTTCGAAGCAACCGACGACACGGCCCTGCCGCACGACGACCGCTCGCGCTGGCGCCGCCCCTACCGGCCCGGTCCCTGGCGCGTGGGCGGGGCTGCGCTGTGCCTGCTGCTCGCCTCGTTCGTGCTGTTCGCGGCGGTGCTGATCGCCCTGACCGGCTCGCCGTCCTCCGCCGGCGTCGTCTTCGGGCTCGCGCTGGCCGTGATCGCCAGTGCGCTGCGGCTGCTGCGCATGGGCGTGTGGGTGAGCATCCGCGGGCTGCGTCAGGTGAGCTTCCTCGTCACGCGTACGGTCACCTGGAACCGGGTGACCGCGGTGCGCACGGTGCAGCAGCCGGTGCGCTGGGTGGGGCTGCCGCGCACGGTGCAGGGGCAGGCGCTGATCGTCGCGCGCAAGGACCGCGCGGCCCAGGAGACGCCGCCGCTGATGACCACGCACGGTCTCGACTTCGTGGGGCGCGCCTCGGCCTTCGACCGGGCCTCGGACGCCGTGGAGGCGTGGGCGGCGGAGTGCGCGCGGCGCTGACGCCGCAGACGAACGGGAAGGGGCCGGTCCGCGGCGATGCGGGCCGGCCCCTTCGTCGTGCTCCGGAGGCCTTCCGCACGGGCGTGCGCGGCCTTCACGCGGGCAGGTGTGCCGCTCCTCGCGCACGCGTGCGTGCGGCCTTCTCGTAGGCCCGCGTACGGCCCTTCCCGCGGGCATACGGCCGGGCGTACGGTCAGGCGTGGCTCAGGCCTGGACGGGCTTGCCGTCGTGCAGGGCGATCGCCCGCTGCATCGCCTTGCGGGCGCGCGGGGTGTCGCGGGCGTCGTGGTAGGCGACGGCGAGGCGGAACCAGCTGCGCCAGTCGTCCGGGGACGCCTCCGTCTCGGCCTTGCGCTTGGCGAACACCTCGTCGGCCGAGTCTCGGTCGATACGGCCGCCCGGGGTCCGCTTCAGCTCGTCGACGGGCAGTGCGCCCTCGGCGTCGAGTTCGGCGGCCAGCGCGTTGGCCCTGCGGACGAACTGGGTGTTCTTCCACAGGAACCACAGGCCGATGACCGGCAGGATCAGCACCGCCACGCCGAAGGTGACGGTCAGGAGCGTGCCGGACTGGATGAGCATGACGCCGCGGCTGCCGACCAGGACGAAGTAGAAGAGCAGGACGGCGGCCGTGACGGCGTAGGAGAGCTTCGCGCGCATGTCTGGGATTCCCCGGGTCAGCCGAGGTCCAGGAAGTGCTCCAGGCCGAAGGTCAGGCCCGGGGTCGACACCACGCGTCGCACGCCGAGCAGGATGCCCGGCATGAAGCTGCTGTGGTGCAGGGAGTCGTGACGGATGGTGAGGGTCTCGCCCTCGCCGCCGAGCAGCACCTCCTGGTGGGCGAGCAGCCCGCGCAGGCGTACGGCGTGCACCGGGACCCCGTCGACGTCGGCGCCGCGGGCTCCCTCCAGGGCGGTGACGGTGGCGTCCGGCGCCGGGGCGCTGCCGGCGGCGCGGCGGGCCGCGGCGATGAGCTGGGCGGTGCGCGTGGCGGTCCCCGAGGGGGCGTCGACCTTGTTGGGGTGGTGCAGCTCGACGACCTCGACCGACTCGAAGTACGGCGCGGCGATCTGCGCGAACTTCATGGTGAGGACGGCGCCGATGGAGAAGTTCGGCGCGATGAGCACGCCGGTCTCCGGGGACTGGTCGAGCCAGCCCGTCAGCTGCGCGAGGCGCTCCTCGGTCCAGCCGGTCGTCCCGACGACGGCGTGGATGCCGTGGCGCACGCAGAAGTCGAGGTTGCCCATGACCGAGGCCGGCGTGGTCAGTTCGACCGCGACCTGGGCCCCGGCGTCCGCCAGCGTCTCCAGCTTGTCGCCCCGGCCGAGGGCGGCGACCAGTTCCAGGTCCTCGGCGGCCTGGACGGCCCGTACCGCCTCGGACCCGATCCGGCCCTGGGCACCGAGGACCGCCACGCGCAGCTTGCTCATCTGTTGCTTCCTTACCGGAGGGGTTTAGGCGACGGCGTCGTGCAGCCGCGAGGCCTGCTTGTCCTTGAGTGGGCCGATGACCGACAGCGACGGGCGCTGTCCCAGGATGTCGCGAGCGACGGACCGGACCTCGTCCGGGGTCACCGCGGCTATCCGGGCCAGCATGTCGTCGACGGACATCTGCTCGCCCCAGCACAGCTCGCTCTTGCCGATACGGTTCATCAGCGCGCCCGTGTCCTCAAGACCCAGGACCGTGGAGCCCTGCAGCTGCCCTATGGCGCGGCCGATCTCGTCGTCGGACAGACCGTTCCCGGCGACGTGGTCGAGCTCGTCGCGGCAGATCTTCAGTACGTCGTGCACCTGGCTGGGGCGGCAGCCCGCGTACACGCCGAACAGGCCGCAGTCGGCGAAGCCGGAGGTGTACGAGTACACGCTGTAGGCCAGGCCGCGCTTCTCACGGACCTCCTGGAACAGGCGGGAGGACATGCCGCCGCCGAGGGCCGTGTTCAGCACGCCGAGCGCCCAGCGGCGGTCGTCCGTGCGGGCTAGGCCGGGCATGCCGAGGACGACGTGGGCCTGCTCGGTCTTGCGGCCCAGCAGCTCGACGCGGCCCGCGGTGCGGATGGTGCGCCGGCCGTCGCGCGGGGCGATGGGCGAGGCGTCCGCGCTCTTGAAGGCGCCCGCCTTCTCGAAGGCCGCGCGGACCTGTCGTACGACCTTGTTGTGGTCGATGTTGCCGGCGCAGGCGACCACGAGGTGCGTCGGGTCGTAGTGCTTCTTGTAGAAGCGGCGGATGCGGTCGGCCGTCAGGGCGTTGACCGTGTCGACGGTGCCGAGGACCGGGCGGCCGAGGGCGTTGTCGCCGAACATGGTGTGCGCGAACAGGTCGTGCACGCAGTCGCCCGGGTCGTCCTCGGTCATCGCGATCTCTTCGAGGATCGCGCCGCGCTCGACGTTGACGTCCTCTTCGAGGATCAGCGAGCCGGTCAGCATGTCGCAGACGACGTCGATGGCGAGCGGCAGGTCGGTGTCGAGCACGCGCGCGTAGTAGCACGTGTACTCCTTCGCCGTGAACGCGTTCATCTCGCCGCCGACCGCGTCGATGGCGGAGGAGATGTCCAGGGCGGACCTGCGAGTGGTCCCCTTGAAGAGCAGGTGCTCCAGGTAGTGCGTGGCACCGTTCAGGGCGGGCGTCTCGTCGCGGGAGCCGACGTGCGCCCAGATACCGAAGGTCGCCGAGCGCACGGAGGGCAGCGTCTCGGTGACGATGCGCAGGCCGCCCGGGAGGGTGGTCTTGCGGACCGTACCGATGCCGCCGGTGCCCTTGACGAGGGTTTGGGTACGGGCGACGGCCCGCGCCTCCGAAGAGGTGCGGGCCGTCGCCTTGGAGCTACGGGACGTCACTTGTCGGCGTCGTCCTTCTGCTCGTCGGCGGAGCCGGACTCTTCCTCGCCCTCGATCACCGGAACGAGGGACAGCTTGCCGCGGGAGTCGATCTCGGCGATCTCGACCTGGACCTTCTGGCCCACACCGAGGACGTCCTCGACGTTCTCCACGCGCTTGCCGCCGGCCAGCTTGCGGATCTGCGAGATGTGCAGCAGACCGTCCTTGCCGGGCATCAGGGAGACGAACGCGCCGAAGGTGGTCGTCTTCACGACCGTGCCCAGGTAGCGCTCCCCGACCTCGGGCATCGTCGGGTTGGCGATGCTGTTGATCGTGGCGCGGGCGGCCTCGGCGGCCGGGCCGTCGGAGGCGCCGATGTAGATGGTGCCGTCGTCCTCGATCGTGATCTCGGCGCCGGTGTCCTCCTGGATCTGGTTGATCATCTTGCCCTTGGGGCCGATGACCTCACCGATCTTGTCTACCGGGATCTTGACGGTGATGATCCGCGGAGCGTTCGGAGACATCTCGTCCGGACGGTCGATGGCCTCCATCATCACGTCCAGGATGTGCAGGCGGGCGTCACGGGCCTGCTTGAGGGCCGCGGCCAGGACGGAGGCCGGGATGCCGTCCAGCTTGGTGTCGAGCTGGAGGGCGGTCACGAACTCCTTGGTGCCGGCGACCTTGAAGTCCATGTCGCCGAAGGCGTCCTCCGCACCGAGGATGTCGGTGAGGGCGACGTAGTGCGTCTCGCCGTTGACCTCCTGGGAGATCAGGCCCATGGCGATACCGGCGACCGGGGCCTTCAGGGGCACACCGGCGTTCAGCAGCGACATGGTGGAGGCGCAGACCGAGCCCATGGACGTCGAACCGTTGGAACCGAGGGCCTCGGACACCTGACGGATCGCGTAGGGGAACTCCTCGCGCGTCGGCAGCACCGGCACGATGGCGCGCTCGGCGAGGGCGCCGTGGCCGATCTCGCGGCGCTTGGGGGAGCCGACGCGGCCGGTCTCACCGACGGAGTACGGCGGGAAGTTGTAGTTGTGCATGTAGCGCTTGCGGGTCACCGGGGAAAGGGTGTCCAGCTGCTGCTCCATGCGGAGCATGTTGAGGGTGGTGACGCCCAGGATCTGGGTCTCGCCACGCTCGAACAGGGCCGAACCGTGAACCCGCGGGATGGCCTCGACCTCGGCGGCGAGCGTACGGATGTCCGTCACGCCACGGCCGTCGATGCGCTTCTTCTCGTTGATCACGCGCTCGCGGACCAACTGCTTGGTGAGCGAGCGGTACGCGGCGGAGATCTCCTTCTCGCGGCCCTCGAACTCCGGCAGGAGCTTCTCGGCGGCGAGCGCCTTGACGCGGTCCAGCTCGGCCTCGCGGTCCTGCTTGCCCGCGATGGTCAGCGCGGAGGTGAGCTCCGGGCGGACGGCGGCGGACAGCGCCTCCAGGATGTCGTCCTGGTAGTCGAGGAAGACCGGGAACTCGCCGGTCGGCTTGGCGGCCTTCGACGCGAGGTCGGCCTGGGCCTTGCAGAGGACCTTGATGAAGGGCTTCGCGGCGTCCAGACCGGCGGCGACGACCTCCTCGGTCGGCGCCTCGGCGCCGCCCGCGACCAGCTGGATGGTCTTGTCGGTGGCCTCGGCCTCGACCATCATGATCGCGACGTCGCCGTCCTCCAGGACGCGGCCGGCGACCACCATGTCGAAGACGGCGTCCTCGAGCTCGGTGTGCGTCGGGAAGGCGACCCACTGGCCGCGGATCAGCGCGACGCGGACGCCGCCGATCGGGCCGGAGAAGGGCAGGCCGGCCAGCTGCGTGGACGCGGACGCGGCGTTGATCGCCACGACGTCGTACAGGTGGTCGGGGTTGAGGGCCATGATCGTCGCGACGACCTGGATCTCGTTGCGCAGGCCCTTCTTGAAGGACGGGCGCAGCGGGCGGTCGATGAGGCGGCAGGTGAGGACGGCGTCCTCGGAGGGCCGGCCCTCACGGCGGAAGAAGCTGCCGGGGATCTTGCCGGCGGCGTACATCCGCTCCTCGACGTCCACCGTGAGCGGGAAGAAGTCGAGCTGGTCCTTGGGGTTCTTGGAGGCGGTGGTGGCCGACAGCACCATCGTGTCGTCGTCCAGGTACGCCACGGCGGAACCGGCGGCCTGCTTGGCCAGGCGGCCCGTCTCGAAGCGGATGGTACGGGTGCCGAAGGCGCCATTGTCGATGACGGCCTCGGCGTAGTGGGTCTCGTTCTCCACTAGCGTTTTCTCCTCGTCTTCGTCCCGTCGCTGCCCGTGTGGCAGGGGGACTGTTGCGGAGAAGCGCGCCGGGCTGTGCGGGCCGGTCTTCGATCGAAGCACCCGGGGCTCGCTTCCCCCCGGGGGCCACTACCGAGGACCGGCGGCGGCGAGGTGCACTTCTCCTGTTCGTTGTCGTGCTGTGTCGTGCGTAATGCGTTGTGCTACCACACTACAAAGCGTGAGTGACACTCCGCACGTTTCCGCACGTACGGCAAAGGGAGCGGCCCCCGATGATCTCGGGAACCGCTCCCTTCACGGCGTGTTACTTGGCGCCCGCCGCACCGCGGCGGATGCCGAGACGGTCGACCAGCGTACGGAAGCGCTGGATGTCCTTCTTGGCCAGGTACTGCAGCAGCCGGCGGCGCTGACCGACCAGGATCAGCAGACCACGGCGGGAGTGGTGGTCGTGCTTGTGGGTCTTGAGGTGCTCCGTCAGGTCGGAGATCCGACGCGAGAGCATGGCGACCTGGACCTCGGGGGAGCCGGTGTCGCCCTCCTTGGTACCGAACTCGGAGATGATCTGCTTCTTCGTAGCGGCGTCGAGCGACACGCGTTACTCCTCGTAGTCTGATGTGGCCACCGAGTGCCCCCGGTCTTTGTCTCGGGGGAGCTTCCGTTACTCGGGAGGCGGGGATCCGCTGAGCGCGGCCTCCAGGGGGTGAGCCCCGGGGGTGCGTACACGAACGGCCGTCACTCAGGGTACCAGTGCGGACGGGGGGCTCCGTCCCCGGCCCCGAGCGGCCCCGCATACCAGGTGTGGCGTGGCGGCGTGCGCTCAACCGTGAAGGACGGGCGGGAGCGTTTCGTGGGCCACTAGTGTGACCGGGTACAGCGTTCGGACGTCCGGAAGGGGTCGCTGCGGCATGGCGGAGACGGCTGAGGAGATCAAGGCGCGCAAGGAGCGCGAGCGGGACGAGCTCTACGCCCTCGACATCTCCGGCGTCGAATGGCACTGCGCGCCGGGTACGGAGGAGCACGAGGAGCGGGTCGAGATCGCGTACCTCCCCGAGGGGGCCGTGGCCATGCGCTCGTCCCTCGACCCCGGCACCGTGCTGCGCTACACCGAAGCCGAGTGGCGGGCCTTCGTCCTGGGGGCGCGGGACGGGGAGTTCGATCTGGAGCCCGCTCCGCCGCACGGCAGCCCCGCCTCCGAGTAGCCCTCGGCACCGCGGGGCGCTCAGTGCTTCAGTCCCGCGCTGCCCACTCCGATCACGGACAGCACCGAGTCCGTCGGGTACTTGTCGTCCCGGACCAGCTCGCGGCGCGCGAAGAAGGCGTGCCCCTTCTCGACCACCATCTCCGTCCGCTCCGGGTCGCTGAGTTCGTACTCGTCGTCCTCCGGGAGCTGGAAGAGGAGGTACGGGGTCTCCTTGTCGGTGCGCGGGTTCCAGCTCACGACGGCGGCCGGGTCGACGGAGCTGCCACTGCGCCGGTAGACGAGCAGCTCGTCGCCGCTCATGCGCAGCGGGACGACCATCTGGGACTCCCGGCCGTCGAACTTCCCCGCCGACTTGCCCTCCTTCAGGTCGAACGCCACGATCCAGTCCGAGGGCTGGTCGTTGGCGATGTTCTCCTTGCTCATGACGAAGACCTGTGTGCGGCCCACGACCAGGCCGTCGCAGTTGTCGACCACACCGAAGAATGGCGAGAAGTAGTACCGCCGGCCGCACTTGGGGTCGTAGCCGTCCATCGAGATCGTGGCGCGGCGCTCTCCGGAGGCGGGGTCGAGGGTGATCAGGTCGGTCACCTCGCTGTCGCCCGCCTCGACGGCGAGGACCGGTGGGTCGGAGGAGGGCAGGTAGACGCCCTCGACACCGCGGGCCAGCCGGTACGTCCACTGCGCCTTGCCGGTGCGGGTGTTCAGCTTCTCCACCCGGTAGGTGGCGTTGGTGGACTCGCCGCAGGCCACCAGGACGAGCAGCGCGCGGCCGCCGGCGAAGCCCTTGTCCTCGCACTGGGACAGGGTCGTGCTGTTCCACAGCCGCCGGCCGCTCTTCATGTCGTACGCCACCGAGCCCCGGCCCCAGGCGACGGCCACGACGCCCTTGGTCAGGGTGAGGTTGGTGTTGGAGACGTAGGCGAAGTCGGCGGCGGGCATCTTCTTCTGCCAGAGCTTCTCGCCGGTGTCGACGTCGAAGAACACCACCTCGTCGCAGACGCCCTCCTTGGCGGAGCCCTTGGCGTGCGCGGGCTGGACGACCACGGCGGTACGGCCGTCGGCGGTGACGTCCCTGCTGGTGGCGCAGATGTGGCCGTCGAGCTTGAGGGTCCAGGCCGTCTCGTCGTACTTGGGCTCGATCTTGTAGCCCTCGATACGGTTGGCGACGCCCCGCGCGAGGATCTTGCCGGTGGCCCAGGTGCCGGGCGCGTAACGCGGCTTCGCCTCCGTGTTCTTGGAGAGCTTCTCCTCGTCGTGCTCCACGACGACCCAGCCCTCGGGCGAGACGGGGGGCCGCTCGACGGTCGTGCGTATCTCGTCCGGGGCCTGGACGGCCGCCGGTACCGCCTTGTGCGTGGTTCCGCCGTCCTGGAGGTACCACACCGACCCGGCGACCAGGCCGAGGACGACGGCCACCGCGGCGGTCGTCACGCCCAGTACGCGTCTGCGGCGTCTCGTCCGTGTCTTGTCCGCCGCCAGCGCGGACTCGGTGTAGACGGACGGTGGCGGGCCGAAGCTCACGCTGACGGATCCTTTCGATGACGGTGACGTGGATCGAGCGCGGGGAGAAACCTGTGCCCTCGCCGGTTCAGGCCGCGCGTGCACGCCTCTTCGCGAACGTGCAGATGTTGTGTGCGTCCCGTCGTGTCGCCATGCGTGTCCGACTCTCCCCGTAACCACAGGCGGGGAGGTGCGCTCCCGCCTGCGATGTCAGACCGGCCACCTACTATGCATGGTGTCGGGGGAGACGACCGAAGCGGGTCGGGTACCGGGACCTTCCAGGGGTCTGAACGGGCCCTCCGTTGCGGTGAGTCGGCAGCAAACGGGGGGAGGCACCGCGTCATGACATCGGGAACGCGGACGCGCACGGCGGACCGCGCCATGACCGCTTTGTACGCCAATGGTTCGCCAAGAGGCCACCTGTGTACGTCACTTCTGGGCACGGTGTGCGCAGGTGGGCGGATGCTGAGAGGTGGACGGGCCTGCCGGGGCGCGGCTACTGGTGATTAGGCTGGTACCGGGCGCGATGCCAGAGACCCGTGGAACGGGCGTCGGCGGCCCGGGGGGAGAGCCGGTGGGTCGATTGCTCGGACTGCTTGGACTGCCTCGAACGACTACGGACGACTGAGAACGACACGAACTGGTCGCCCCGGCACGGCTTGAGGGGGCTCGACCACACCAGGAGGAACTGTGAGCAGCGATCGGGACGGGATCCGCGGGGGCTGGGCCACACCCGGCGATGACCAGCCCGACGCGGAGTCCGCCATCGAGACGACCGGCGAGTTCACCATCGACTACGCCCCGCCCGCCTGGTACACGCAGAACGCGTCCGGCGGTTCGGGAGCGTCGGGGGGCTCCGACCAAGGGGCGGGCGCGAGCGGGGCGTCGGGACCGGCGTCCGGTACGTCGGCTCCGCCTGCCGGTGCGGCACCTTCGCCCGCCGGTACGTCTCCTTCCGCGTTTCCGGGACCGGGGGTTTCTCCGTTCCCTCCGGGTGCTCCCATTCCGGGCCTGACGCCTCCTCCGCACGCGACGCGGGCGGCCGGGGCCCCGGGGGCGCCTGTTCCCGGTGCTCCGGCTCCGGGGGCTCCGTTCACGCCGCCTCCGCCCGCGCCGACGCCCGGTGCGCCCTTCACTCCGCCGGCTCCTACGGCCCCTGCGCCGGGGGCGCCTTTCACGCCGGCCGCGCCTCCGACCGCGGGGCCTGGTGCTCCGTTCACTCCTCCCGCTCCCCCGGCTGCCGGTCCCGGGGCGCCGTTCGCTCCCCCCGCCCCTCAGGCTGCCGGTCCCGGGGCGCCGTTCGCTCCCCCCGCCCCTCAGGCTGCCGGCCCTGGCGCTCCGTTCACGCCGCCCGCGCCGCCGAGCGGGAGCCCCGTCGCGGTGCCGAAGCTGCCGGTGGGGAGCGGGTTCGAACCGCAGGGACCGACGGCGGAACCTGCCGCGGCCGAGTCCGGTGCGGCCGCGTCGCCCGCGGCCGTGCCGAACATGCCGATGGGCGGGGCCCAGTCGCCGTGGGCCGCGTCGGCTCCGGCCGCTCCGACGACCCCGCCGGCTGCCGCCCCCGCTCCGTCCGTGCCTGAGCCCGAGTTCGGGAGCGGGGACCTGGAGAGCGGCGCGACCATGCGGTTCTCCGCGGCCGCCCTGAAGCGGGAGATCGCCGAGGTCGCCGAGCGCACGGCTGCCGCCGAGGGCGAGGCCGCCGAGGCTCCGGCTGCCACGGAGGCGGCTGAGGAGAGCGACGGGGCGGATGTGATCGAGCTCCGTAGTGTTGCCACGGCTGTTGACGACACGGATGACGATGACGACGACAGCGCCGCCGCCCACGTGAATGGGGCGGCGGAGGTGAGCGAGCTTGGGGACGCTCCTGAGCTGTCGGTGACGGATGAGGACACCGAGTCGGGGGAGACGGAGGCCGAGGCTGGGGCTGAGGCCGAGAAGGTCGCGCCGGAGAGCGTGGCGTCGAGTGACGACGCCGGGGACGCGGACGGCGAGCCTTCGGAGGCTGTGCGGGCGGACGCCGTGGTGGACGCCGACTCCGGCTCCGGCTCCGGCACTGTGGAGGCGGAAGCGGAGGCGGAGGCCACGTTCGAGTCCGCCGAGATCGAGCCGGTGGACGGACCGTCTGCCCAGGACGACTCCGTTCGGGTGAACGCCGAGGCTGCGGCTGACGCGGACGCCGGGGACGAGGACGAGGACGAGGTGACGTCGGAGGCCGAGGAGGCCCCGGCGGCCGAGGCCGTCGCAGACGCCACGCCCCAGGACGCCGCCCCTGCCGACGTGAAGCCCGAGGACGCGGAGCCCTCCGACGCCGTACCGCAGGACAGCGTGCCCCAGGACGCCGTGTCGGCCGCGCCTGCCGAACCGCAGGACGCGCCGCCCGCCTGGGCGCCCCCGCCGGCGCCGCAGGGCGGGCTGCCGCCGCTGCCGCCGTCGTACCAGCCCGCGGCGCCCGCTCCGGCGGCCCAGTGGCCGGTGCAGCCCGCGCCGCAGGCGCCGGCCCCGATGCCCGCCCAGCCGGAGCCGATGGCCGCGCAGGGACCCGGTGCCGTGCCGGGCCAGCAGCAGCCGTTCCACCCCCAGGCACCGCAGCCCGCACCCGCCGCCTGGAACCAGCCCGGCCAGCCGTACGCCCTGGGCGCCCCGACGGCCCCGCAGCCTCCGGCCCCGCAGGCACCACCCGCGCCCAACGCGCAGGGCGCCTACGGCTTCCCGCAGCCCGGCGCCCCGGCCCCGGCACCGCAGGGCGCTCAGCCCCAGGCACCGCTGCCGACCGACGCCGCCGCTCCCATGCCCAACCCGCAGGGCAGCTACGGCTTCCCGCAGCCCGGCGCTCCGGCTCCCCACACCCCCGGCGCCCAACCGCCGGTCGGTGCGCCCGCGCCCGCTCCCGCTCCCGCCCCCAACGCACCCGCCGGTTACGGCTTCCCGCAGCCCGGGGCTCCCACGCCGCCGGTGCCGGGCGGTTACGGCTTCCCTCAGGCCGGCGCTGGGGCCCAGGCCGCTCCCGGAGTTCAGGCCCCGCAGGGGCCGGCCGCTCCCCCGGCGCCCGAAGGGGCCCAGGGGCCCGGGCAACCCGCCGGGTACGGCTTCCCGCAGCCCAGCGGCGCCACGGGTGCACCCGGTGTGCCCAACCCCCCTGCTCAGCCCGGCGGTTACGGGTTCCCGCAGCCGCCTGCCCAGCAGGGACAGCCGGGGCACCCCGGTCAGCCGCAGCAGGCCCAGCAGCCCGCCCCGGCGGCGCAGGACCCGCAGGGTCCGCACGCGGCCCAGCCTCCGCACGACCCGCAGGCACCGCAGGCACCGCAGGCTCCGCAGGCACCCCAGGCGCCGCAGCAGCCTGTCGACCCCCGTCTCGGTGCCGCCTGGCCGCAGCCCATACAGCACGACCAGCGGCAGCCCACCAACCCGGGTGCGGCGCCGCTCGGTTACACCGCGGCCGTGGAGTTGTCCTCGGACCGGCTGCTGAACAACAAGAAGCAGAAGGCGAAGAGCGGACGCCCCGCGGCGGCGCCGAGCCGGTTCAAGATCGGCGGCAAGAAGGAGGAGGCCGAGCGGCAGCGCAAGCTCGACCTGATCCGGACGCCGGTGCTGTCCTGCTACCGGATAGCGGTCATCAGCCTCAAGGGCGGTGTCGGCAAGACCACCACGACCACCGCGCTCGGCTCGACCCTCGCCAGCGAGCGGCAGGACAAGATCCTGGCCATCGACGCCAACCCCGACGCGGGCACGCTCGGGCGCCGTGTGCGCCGGGAGACCGGGGCCACCATCCGTGACCTCGTCCAGGCGATCCCGTACCTCAACTCGTACATGGACATCCGGCGGTTCACCTCCCAGGCGCCCTCCGGACTGGAGATCATCGCCAACGACGTCGACCCGGCCGTGTCCACGACGTTCAACGACGAGGACTACCGGCGCGCGATCGACGTGCTGGGCAGGCAGTACCCCGTCATCCTCACCGACTCCGGTACCGGTCTGCTGTACAGCGCCATGCGCGGTGTGCTCGACCTCGCCGACCAGCTGATCATCATCTCGACGCCGTCCGTGGACGGTGCGAGCAGCGCCAGTACGACGCTGGACTGGCTGTCCGCGCACGGGTACGCCGACCTGGTCTCCCGGTCGATCACCGTCATCAGCGGGGTGCGCGAGACCGGCAAGACGATCAAGGTCGAGGACATCGTGTCCCACTTCGAGACCCGGTGCCGGGGCGTCGTGGTGGTGCCCTTCGACGAGCACCTCGCCGCCGGTGCCGAGGTCGACCTCGACATGATGCGGCCCAAGGTGCGCGAGGCGTACTTCAACCTCGCGGCGATGGTCGCCGAGGACTTCGTACGCCACCAGCAGGCGCACGGCCTGTGGACCAACGACGGCAACCCGCCGCCGGTGGCCGCGCCGCCCATGCCGGGCCAGCCCTTCCCCGGCCAGCCGCCGGTCCAGGGCCAGATGCCGGTCCAAGGCCAGCCGTACGCGCAGGCTCCGGACCAGCAGTACCCGCAGTACCCGCAGCAGCCGGGACAGCCGTACGCCCAGCAGCCGGGACAGCCTTACCCGCCGCAGCAGCCCGGTCAGCCCTATCCGCAGCAGCCGGGCCAGCCCTACCAGCAGGTACCCCAGGCTCCCCAGGCCCCGGGCCAGCCGTATCCGCCCCAGCAGGGGCAGCCGCAGCAGGGGCAGCCGTACCCGCCGCAGCCCGACTACCCCCAGCCCGGCCAGCAGCCCCAGCCCGGCCAGCCGCAGGCACAGCCCCCGCAGGCTCCGCCGCAGCAGTAGGACGCAGGAATGACGAAGGGCGGCCGGTGCCTCACAGCACCGGCCGCCCTTCGGCGTCCTAGGGGGGCCTCGTCGCGCCTAGTCCTCCGCCGCGATCAGCTCCCGGCAGCGCTTCACGTCCTCGGCCATCTGCTCCAGCAGGGCCTCCAGCGTCTCGAACTTCGCCTGTCCGCGCACGTACGCCAGGAAGTCGACGGCGACATGCAGGCCGTACAGGTCGAGGCCGACGCGGTCGATGGCGTACGCCTCCACCGTGCGCTCGGTGCCGTCGAACTGCGGGTTCGTGCCGACGGAGATCGCGGCCGGCATCGCCTCGCCCTCGACGTGCAGATAGCCGGCGTACACGCCGTCGGCCGGGATCGCGGTGTGCGGGAGCGTCTCGACGTTGGCCGTCGGGAAGCCCAGTTCGCGGCCGCGCTGGGCGCCGCGGACGACCACGCCCTCCACGCGGTGCGGGCGGCCCAGGATCTCGCGGGTGCCCTCGACGTCGCCCGCGGCGACCAGGCGCCGGGTGAGGGTCGAGGAGAAGGGCTCGCCGCCGCCCGCCGCGCCGGACACGTACAGGTCGACGACCTCGACCTCGAAGTCGTACACCTCGCCCTGCTCGGCGAGGAACTCCACGGTGCCCGCGGCCTTGTGGCCGAAGCGGAAGTTCGGGCCCTCGACGACCGCCTTGGCGTGCAGCTTGTCGACCAGCACCTTGACCACGAAGTCGGCCGGCGACAGCTTCGAGAACTCCGTGGTGAACGGCAGGATGAGCACCGCGTCCACGCCCAGCTCCGCCATCAGCTCGGCGCGGCGGTGGTGCGCGGCGAGCAGGGGCGGGTGGCTGCCGGGGCGCACGACCTCGCTGGGATGCGGGTCGAAGGTCACCACGACGGAGGGGATGCCCAGCTCACGGGCACGGTCCACGGCATGCTTGATGATCAGCTGGTGGCCGCGGTGGACTCCGTCGTAGGAGCCGATGGTGACGACGCTGCGCCCCCAGTCCTGGGGGATGTCCTCCAAGCCACGCCAGCGCTGCACTGTGACCGCTCCTCGAACCCGTGTCCGTATGTACCGATGCCTGTTACGCAGATCTAAGGGTGCCATGCCGAGTGCCTCGGGCCGTCATCGGCATCGGGGCTGTGACAGGGCGCACGTCCTCAGGCGGGCACGCGTACCCCCGCGAGGTTCCCCAGCATCCGGCGGGTGCTGGGACCCACCACCGCGGCCCACTCGTCCGGTGTGTCGGTGAGCCACCGGGCCATGAGCGCGGCGAAGCCGGGGACGTGCCGTCCCAGGTCGACCAGGCCGCGGTCGAGGCGGGTCGCGCCGTCCGGGGTGCGCACGAGCAGGAGGCCGGTCCGGTGGACGAGGTCGCGGACGTCGTCGTCGCCGCGGTAGGCGGCCGCGTGCAGCAGGGCGTCCAGGACGGCGGGCGCACGCTCGTGGGCGAGCAGGAACTCCAGGAGCTCGCGGCGCAGGGGTCTGGAGGCCGGGGCGCCCGGGGCGGCCAGGACGACCGCGAGTGCGGCGCGCACCCGCTCGGGACCGCCGTCGAGCAGGCCGGTGACCAGGGGCAGGAGTACGGCGCGGGCGGCGGGGCCGTGGTCGAGGCGCCGGTCGATGTACTCGGCCACCTGCCCGGCGGGCTCCGGCCGCAGGTCCGCGGCCTCGCGGACCAGCGCGGCGACCCGGCGGGCAAGCCGGGGTGTGGTGACGTCGGCGAGTGTGCGCAGCGTGTCGCCCACGTCGGGCCCGGCGCTCAGACGGGTCCGGAAGGCGTCGAGGACCGGGTCGGGGTGGGTGGCCAGGGCCGGGGCGAGGGCGCTCGGCGGGAACTGCGGGTCGCCGGAGGCGAACCGGCGCAGGGCCTGGGGGAGGTGGCGGGCGCGGGTCTGCGGGTCCTGGACGAGGAGGGCGAGCGCGCCGCCGTGCAGGCTGCAGTCGGCGGGGCGGGAGAGCAGGGCGAGGGCGGCGTAGCGCAGCAGCTCGCGGTCCGCCTCGGTACGGACGTGCGGCGCGGCGCGCAGCCCGTACGCCACCGCCGCCACCCGCCGGGCGGGCCGCTCGTCGTGTGCCCACCGGTCGACCGCCCGGCAGACGGCCGACGGCTCGTCCTCGGCGAGCACGACGAGCAGCTCGTCGGCCCTGCGGTGTCCACAGCCCACGAGCACCTCGGTGAGGTCGTCCAGGGCCCGGTGCCGGTGTGTGTGCAGCAGGGCCTGCGCGGACGTGGCCACCGTCGCGTGCGGCGTCGCGGGCAACGGCCGCTCGTCGTCGAACCAGCTGATCAGCAGCGGTTGTACGACCCCGGGCTCGGCGGCGAGCAGCCGAGCCACGGCGTCGAGGTACCGGGGGGTGGTGTGAGGGCCCGCCTCACAGGCTCCGGCTCCGGGGGCATCGGCCCCGGAAGGCCCGTCGCCATCGGCAACGTCGACGTCCCCCTGACGCACGCTGCCGATCCCTCGAAGGGAAACCTCCCGGAATCCACGGCCCTGCTCCTCGCCCGCGCCCTCGCGGTCGGGGCCCGCCTCTCCCCCCTCCGACAGCGCCTCGTCCGCCACGACCAGGCGGCGCAGGAGGTCGAGGCGGTCGGAGGCGGGCAGGGGCAGGTCGGTCCAGAAGGAGGGGCCGAACTCGCCGGGTACGGGGCGCTGTTGGCGGCGCCAGGTGACGATGCGGTCGGCCAGGAGGTGCAGGACGCCGGTGTACGGGGTCGCGTCGGGGACGCGCAGGAGCGCCTGGGCGAGCAGGCGGGCGGCCCACCAGGAGGTCGTGTCGGCGTCGACGGCGTGGGTCAGGTCCTCCAGTCGGCGGGCGAGTTGGCTGGTGCCGTGCTGGCGGGCGAGCAGGAGCAGCGCCTGGACGACGGGGCCGACGCGATGGTGCGGGACGGGCACGGGGTGGGGGGTCTGCGCGGTGCGCCTGCGGTGGACCAGGGCGTGCAGGGCCTCGTCCAGGTCGAGGTGCATGCCTTCGATCCAGTCGGCGAGTTCCTCGTGGGCAAAGCGGTAGCCGTTGCCGGCCGGGACCAGGAGACCCTCGGTGAGGACGGCGGACGCCCAGCCGGAGCCGCCGCGGATCCGGGCCACGGCCGGTCCCCAGGGGAACACCGCCTCGAAGGCCTCCCGGTCCAGCTCGCCCTGTCCGGGACCCAGGCTGCGCCGGGCCGCCTCGTGGACCTGTCCGGAGACCCGGGCCGCGAGCCGGCGCACGGCCGTGCCGCGCAGCCCGTTCTCGGCGGCGAGCCGGACCGCGACGCGCAGGCACATCAGGTCGAGGTAGGCGGAGAGGACGTCGTGGCGGTCGAGGCCGGTGAGGGCCGGGGCGTCGGGCAGGGCGGCGCGGACCTCCGAGAGGAGGCGGATGGTGAGGGGGTGGCGGGCGTCCCGGTCGGTGAGCGCGTCGTCGGGGACGGCGTAGCGGGAGCGGGCGCGCCGGGCCTCGTCGGGGGTGAGGTCGGTCAGGCGCACGCAGGGCGGCAGGGGGTGCGCGGCAGCGGCGGCGGGCGTGTGCAGCAGCTCCCGCGGGAACTGCGCCCCGGCGCCCTCCCAGTACTCCTCCCGGCAGGCGACCACCAGGCGCGCCCCGGTCTCGCGCAGCCAGGCCGCGGTGCCCGCCGTCCACTCGCTCAGCCGGTGGGCGAGGACGGGTGGCATCTCTTCGGGCCCGTCGAGGAGGAGGAGCAGGGGGCGGCCGGACCGTCCGGCGAGGCGGGCGAGGCGTTCCGGGCCGATGTCGCCGAGGTCGGCGGGCGGACGGGACTGCGACGCCGCGACGATACGGCCCGCCCGTTCCAGGGCGCGGCACGCCGCGTCGGCGACCGAGCCGTCGGTGTCGTTCAGGTCGGCGCCGCGCAGCCACAGCGTGGGGGCCGGTGCGGTACCGCGGTTGCGGCGGGCGACGAGGGACGCGAGTTCCGTCGTACGACCGCTGCCGGGGGCGCCGACGAGGCCGAGCACGGTGGCGTCGCCCTCGGTGAAGGAGGTCAACTCCCCCACCGCGTCGATGCGTTCGACCGCTTCCACCGGTCCGAGGCCACCGGCGCCGACCCGGCCGACATACCCGGTGAGCGCGCCCGGCGGGCCGTCCTGGCCCACCGAGGTGGCCGTCAGTTCCAGGACGCCGGCCGGGTTGAGGTCGGCGCCGTAGGCGGGCACGGTGGCCGCGTTGCGGGCGAGCAGATCGGCGAGGGGGCCGGCGAGCGCGCCGACGGCGGGACTCAGGGGTACCGCGAAGCCGACGTCCTGGTGGTCGGACCGCAGCGCGGTGCCGAGGACGCCGACCACGGCGCCGGTCTCCGCGTCGAGCACCGGTCCCCCGGCCGCCCCGCCGCCCAGCCGCAGCGCGTCCCGGCCGTCCGTGCCGATGGCCAGCTCCAGCGCGTCGCCGAGGGGGTGGAAGCGGTCCGTTGCCGTGTACGTCACCCGGGTGGCGCCGAGGACCCGGGCCTCGCGCCAGCGGCCCGCGGCGATCCGCACGTACGTGCCGCTGTCGACGCGGTCCCGCACGGTGACGGGAAGCGGTTCGACGCCGAGGCCCTCGGTGCGAACCAGGGCGAGGTCCAGGGCGGGCAACGGGGTGATGGCGTCGGCGGCCACCACGCAGGTCCGCTCGCCGACGGTGTGCAGGACCAGCCGGGGCAGGCCGTCGACGGCCTCGTGGCTGGTGATCACCGTGCCGTGGTGGTCCGCCACGAAGCCGACGCCGCGCGGACGGCCGGCCAGGTCGCGGATCCGCACCAGGGCGTCGTCCGGCGCATGGTCCGTTCGATTCGCGCCGTCGACGGGACTCGTCCCGCTCGGACGGTCCGCCGCCCGGCGCCCGCCCCCCGTCCGCGGGCCCCGCACCGCCATGGTCGAACCTCCCCGCCCGTACCTCCCGTGCCCTGCCTTCGACGGTAGGCGCGGAATGATCAGCGGGACAGATCAGGCGACGAAAGCGCCCCCTTCCGCTCCCCTGGTTCACTCCGAGCGCCTGCCCAGTCGGGTGAATAGGCGGGGGCGGCTGGATACACCCTAGGAGTGGGGGAACCGAGGGGGGACCGTGGAGCGGCGGGCAGTGGAAACACCCCGTGGTTCGCCGCTCCACGGGCAAAGGCGTCAGCCGAAGACGGCCAGGCTCTTCGCCTTGCCCTTCTGTTCCTCCACGAGCGCGAGGAAGCGGCCCTCGGGATCGAAGACGGCGACGGGGCCGGTGCCCGCGTACTGGTCGGGCATGTCCAGGCGCACGCCGTTGGTGAGCAGCTTGGCGCGCCTGGTGTCCACGTCCCAGCGCGGGAACGCGGCCGCGGCCGCCTGAGCGATCGGCATCACGCTCAGCTCCTGCTGGAGCTGGTCGAGGGTGCGCGCCGAGTCGAGCTTGTACGGTCCGACGCGCGTGCGGCGCAGCGCGGTGAGGTGGCCGCCGACGCCCAGATCGGCGCCCAGGTCCCGGGCCAGGGCCCGGATGTAGGTGCCGGAGGAGCAGACCACCGAGACGACCAGGTCGAGCACCGGGGTGCCGTCCTCGGCGACCGCGTCCCGGACGTCGTACACCGCGAAGGACGAGACGGTGACGGGCCGCGCGGGGATCTCGAAGTCCTCACCCTCGCGCGCCCGCTTGTACGACCGCACGCCGTCGATCTTGATGGCGCTGACCTTGGACGGCACCTGCATGATGTCGCCGGTCAGCTTGGTGATGCCGGCGTCGATCGCGGCGCGGGCGATCCCGGACGCGTCGGTGGAGGAGGTGATGTCCCCCTCGGCGTCGTCCGTGACCGTGTTCTGCCCGAGGCGGATGGTCCCCAGGTACTCCTTCTCGGTCAGCGCGAGGTGTCCGAGAAGCTTCGTCGCCTTCTCGACACCGAGGACGAGCACGCCCGTCGCCATGGGGTCGAGGGTGCCGGCGTGCCCGACCCGGCGGGTCCGGGCGATGCCGCGCATCTTGGCGACGACGTCGTGCGAAGTGAAGCCCGACGGCTTGTCGACGATGACAAGGCCGTCGGGCGGGGTGGGCTTGCTGGTCATTCGGCGGCGTCGTCCGTCTCGTCGGAGTCCTCGTCCGCACCCGGCTTCTTGTACGGGTCGGCGTCACCGGCGTACACGGCGCCCGCGGACACCTCACGCACCTTGGCGTCGGACTGGCGCGCCTTGTCGAGGAGGTCCTCGATGGTCCGGGCGGTGTCCGGGAGGGCGTCCGCGACGAAGGTGAGGGTCGGCGTGAACTTCACACCGGCCGCGCGGCCGACCTCGGAGCGCAGGATGCCCTTGGCGCTCTCCAGTCCGGCGGCCGCGGCCTGCCGCTCCTCGTCGTCGCCGTACACCGTGTAGAAGACGGTCGCCTCCCGCAGGTCCCCGGTGACCCGGGTGTCCGTGATGGTGACGTGTGAGCCGAGCCGCGGGTCCTTGATCCCGCGCTGCAGCTTCTGGGCCACCACCTCTCGGATGAGGTCCGCCAGCCTTTTCGCCCGCGCGTTGTCGGCCACTGGTCCGTCTCCCGTTCTTTCTTCTTCTACGTTCTGCGTTCTAGTCGTCGTCGCCGTGGAGGCGCCGTCGGACGGACAGCAGCTCCACCTCGGGGCGGCCGGCGACCAGCCGTTCGCACCGGTCGAGTACGTCGGTGAGATGCCCCGCGTCGCCCGAGACCACCGCCAGGCCGATGCCGGCCCTGCGATGAAGGTCCATGTGGTCGACCTCGGCAGCGCTGACCGCGTACTTCCGCTGGAGTTCGGCGACGATCGGGCGGACGACGGAGCGCTTCTCCTTCAGCGACCGCACGTCGCCGAGGAGGAGGTCGAAGGACAGAGTCCCCACGTACATGTGTGTATCCGGTTAACCCGCCGGTACGGGATCGATGGCCCTGCCATCGGAATCGGCAGGGGCATCAAGAACGGTACCGCGAACCCGCTGGGGGCTCGACGGAGTTTCCGCTCGGCAAACGGCGCGCTGGCCGACGGAACCGAAGTCCCGTCGGCCAGCGCGAACCGGAGGCTGTTACACCCGCGGCTTCTCCCGCATCTCGTACGTCGCGATGACGTCGTCCACCTTGATGTCGTTGAAGTTTCCGAGGTTGATACCACCCTCGTAGCCTTCGCGGATCTCGGTGACGTCGTCCTTGAAGCGACGCAGGCCCTCGATGTTGAGGTTCTCCGCGACCACCTTGCCGTCGCGGATGAGGCGCGCCTTGGTGTTGCGCTTGACCTCGCCCGAGCGGATGAGGACACCGGCGATGTTGCCCAGCTTGGACGACTTGAAGACCTCGCGGATCTCCGCCGTACCGAGCTCGACCTCTTCGTACTCCGGCTTGAGCATGCCCTTGAGGGCCGCCTCGATCTCCTCGATCGCCTGGTAGATGACCGAGTAGTACCGGACGTCCACGCCCTCGCGCTCGGCCATCTGCGCCGCGCGGCCGGCCGCGCGGACGTTGAAGCCGATCACGATGGCGTCGGAGCCCATCGCCAGGTCGATGTCGGACTCCGTGACCGCACCGACGCCGCGGTGCAGGACGCGGATGTCGACCTCTTCGCCGACGTCCAGCTGCAGCAGGGAGGACTCCAGGGCCTCGACCGAACCAGAAGCGTCACCCTTGATGATCAGGTTCAGCTGCTGGACCTCGCCGGCCTTCAGCACCTTGTCCAGGTCCTCCAGCGACACGCGGCGCGTGCGCTTGGCGAACGCGGCGTTGCGCTCACGGGCGGCACGCTTCTCGGCGATCTGACGGGCCGTACGGTCCTCGTCGACCACCAGGAAGTTGTCGCCCGCACCCGGGACGTTGGTCAGGCCCAGGACCTGGACCGGCGTCGACGGGCCCGCCTCGGCGACGTTGTTGCCGTTGTCGTCGAGCATGGCGCGGACTCGGCCGTAGGCGTCGCCCACGACCATCGTGTCGCCGACCCGCAGCGTTCCTCGCTGGACGAGGACCGTCGCCACGGCACCGCGGCCGCGGTCGAGACGGGACTCGATCGAGATGCCCTGCGCGTCCTGGTGCGGGTTGGCCCGCAGGTCGAGCGAGGCGTCCGCGGTGAGGACGACGGCCTCCAGGAGGCTGTCGATGTGCAGACCCTGCTTGGCGGAGATGTCGACGAACATCGTGTCGCCGCCGTACTCCTCGGCCACCAGGCCGTACTCGGTCAGCTGACCGCGCACCTTGGTCGGGTCGGCGCCCTCGACGTCGATCTTGTTGACCGCGACGACGATCGGCACGTCGGCCGCCTTCGCGTGGTTGAGCGCCTCGACCGTCTGCGGCATGACGCCGTCGTTGGCCGCGACGACCAGGATCGCGATGTCGGTCGACTTCGCACCACGGGCACGCATGGCGGTGAACGCCTCGTGACCCGGGGTGTCGATGAAGGTGATCTTCCGCTCTTCGTCGTTGACCTCGGTCGAGACCTGGTAGGCACCGATGTGCTGGGTGATGCCGCCGGCCTCGCCCGCGATGACGTTCGTCTTGCGGATGGCGTCGAGCAGTCGGGTCTTACCGTGGTCGACGTGACCCATGACGGTGACGACCGGCGGACGGACCACCAGGTCCTCCTCGTCGCCCTCGTCCTCGCCGAACTCGATGTCGAAGGACTCGAGCAGCTCGCGGTCCTCCTCCTCGGGGCTGACGATCTGAACGGCGTAGTTCATCTCGCCGGCGAGGAGCTGCAGCGTCTCGTCGGAGACGGACTGCGTCGCGGTGACCATCTCGCCGAGGTTCATCATGACCGCGACGAGCGACGCCGGGTTGGCGTTGATCTTCTCCGCGAAGTCGGTGAGCGACGCACCGCGCGACAGGCGAATGGTCTCGCCGTTGCCGCGAGGCAGCATCACACCGCCGACCGACGGGGCCTGCATGGCCTCGTACTCCTGGCGCCTCTGCCGCTTCGACTTGCGACCACGACGCGCGGGACCGCCGGGACGACCGAAGGCGCCCTGCGTGCCACCACGGCCACCGGGACCGCCGGGACGGCCACCGAAGCCGGGACGACCGCCGCCGCCGGCACCCGCGGGACCACCGGGACGACCGGCGAAGCCGCCACCGCCACCGCCACCGGGACCACCGGGGCGACCGGCGAAGCCGCCACCGCCACCGCCACCGGGACGACCGGCGAAGCCGCCGCCGCCCGGACGACCGCCACCGCCACCGGGACGACCGCCACCGCCACCGGGACCACGGCCGCCGGGGCCACCGCCACCGGGACGCGGGCCGGCAGCCGGACGCTGCGGCATCATGCCGGGGTTCGGACGCGGACCCGCGGAACCGCCGCCGGGACGCGGACCGCCCTGCGGACGGGGCATGCCGGAGGGCGACGGACGACCGGCGCCTCCGCCGTGACCGCCCGGAGCCTGCGGACGCGGACCGCCGCCCTGACCGCCGGGCGCCTGCGGACGCGGACCGGCGCCGGGGGCACCGGGGCCACCGGGACGCGGGCCGCCCTGCGGACGGGGCGCCTGCGGGCGCGCCATGCCGGTGGAGCCACCGGACGTGAAGGGGTTGTTCCCCGGACGCGGACCGGCCGGACGGGCACCCGGACGCGGGGCCTGGCCACCGGGACGGGGCGCGCCCTGACCCGGACGACCACCCTGACGCTGGTCGCGGTCGGCACCTGCCGGACGGCCACCGGGCTTGGGAGCACCCGGACGGGCACCCGGACGCGGGGCCTGGGCGGCCGGCGCCTGCGGGGGCGCGGCGGCGGCCGGCGGAGCGGTGAACTCCGGGGCGGCCGGTGCCGGACGCGGCGCGGGCTTCGGACCCGGACGCGGGCCCGGGGCCGGCGACGAGGCCGCCGGAGCGACGGGGGTCACCGGAGCCGGAGCCGGCGGCTGCGGGGCCGTCGGAGGCTTGGGGGCGGCCGGCTTCGGCGCGGCCGGACGCGCCGCCTGCGCCGGAGAGGGCGCGGCGGGCCTTGGGGCAGCCTTACGGGGGGCCGGCTTCGCGGACTTGCCGCTGCCGCCCTCGAAGGCGTCAGTCAGTTTGCGTACAACGGGCGCCTCGATCGTGGAGGACGCCGAACGGACGAATTCACCGAGTTCCTGGAGCTTGGCCATGACGACCTTGCTCTCAACCCCGAACTCCTTGGCGAGTTCGTATACCCGGACCTTAGCCACTTCGCTCCTTTTAGGTCCGGGTGCGTCCGGACCGTTGCTACTTCATGGGCGTACTCATCGCGTGCTCATCGAGTGCTCATCGCAATCTCGACCTACTTCCAACTCGCGGGGTACCAGAGCCGCGCGGACGTTCCGTGCGACGCTTCTTACGGTGTTGCCTGCTCGGCAACTGTCGTCTGCTCGACGTACTGGCGCAACGCCTTTGTGTCGAGCGCTCCGGGGGCGCGCAGCGCCCTCGTGAACGCCCGGCGGCGTACCGCCTGGTCGAGACAGACCAAGACAGGGTGCACATAGGCACCCCGGCCGGGCAGCGTACCGCGAAGATCGGGGACGCAGGCGTCCTCGATCGCCACGATGCGCAGCAGCTGCGTCTTGGCCGACCGCTCCCGGCACCCCACACAGGTGCGTTCAGGGCATGCTCGGGCGTCGATCCGGCCAGACACAGCTAAGTCTACCTCCCCGCGGCGACCTCACCCTTTTGGGTATGGACTCGAACAGTTGCCGCGTTGTAACTGACGAGATCTGAACCACTACAGGCTGAGATCTATTCCTCCGACTGCTCGGTGTCGGGACGGATGTCGATCCGCCAGCCGGTGAGGCGGGCGGCGAGGCGGGCGTTCTGGCCCTCCTTGCCGATCGCCAGCGACAGCTGGTAGTCGGGCACGGTCACCCGGGCGGACCGGGAGGCCATGTCCACGACCTCCACCTTGGAGACCCGGGCGGGCGACAGGGCGTTCGCCACCATCTCGGCCGGGTCGTCCGACCAGTCGACGATGTCGATCTTCTCGCCGTTGAGCTCGCCCATCACGTTGCGCACCCGGCCGCCCATGGGGCCGATGCAGGCGCCCTTGGCGTTCAGGCCCGATCGGGTGGATCGGACGGCGATCTTGGTGCGGTGACCGGCCTCGCGGGCGATGGCGGCGATCTCGACGGAACCGTCGGCGATCTCCGGCACCTCCAGGGCGAAGAGCTTCTTCACCAGATTGGGGTGCGTGCGCGAAAGGGTGACGGAGGGACCGCGGACGCCCTTCGCCACCCGGACGACGTACGAGCGCAGGCGCATGCCATGCTGGTAGGACTCCCCCGGCACCTGCTCCTGCACCGGCAGGATGGCCTCCAGCTTGCCGATGTCGACGAGCACGTTCTTGGGGTCGCGGCCCTGCTGGACCACACCGGTGACGATGTCGCCCTCGCGGCCGGCGTACTCGCCGAGCGTCGCGTCGTCCTCGGCGTCGCGCAGCCGCTGCAGGATCACCTGCTTGGCGGTGGTGGCGGCGATACGGCCGAAGCCGGACGGGGTGTCGTCGAACTCGCGGGGCTCCTGGCCCTCTTCGAGGTCCTCGGGGTCCTCCTTCGCCCACACGGTCACATGTCCGGTCTCCCGGTTGAGCTCCACGCGCGCGTGCCGGCGGCTTCCCTCGGTGCGGTGATAGGCGATGAGGAGGGCCGACTCGATCGCCTCGACCAGCAGGTCGAAGGAGATCTCCTTCTCCCGTACCAAGCCCCGCAGGGCGCTCATGTCGATGTCCACGGCTACGCCTCCTCTTCCTTCTTGTTGTCCTTGCGGCTGAATTCGACCTGGACGCGCGCCCGGGCGATCTCCGGGAAGGCGAGTCTGCGGGAGGTGGCCTTGCGGCCCTTGACCCCGGGGACCTCCACGTCGAGACCCTCGTCGTCGACGTCCAGGATCCGGGCGACCAGTTCGTCGCCCTCGGCCAGCTGGAACTTGACCAGCCGGTCGACGGCGCGCACATAGTGGCGGTGCTCCGTCAGAAGGCGCTCCGCGCCCGGGGTGCCGACCTCCAGGTCGTACGCGCCCTCGCCCATCGCGTTCGTCTCGTCGAGCTTCGCCGAGAGCGCGCGGCTCACATCGGCGATCTGGTCCAGGTCCGCACCGGAGTCGGAGTCGACGACGACGCGCAGCACCCGCTTGCGTCCGACGGAGTCCACGGCGATCTCTTCGAGATCGAGGCCCTGTGAGGTGACGAGCGGTTCCAGAAGTTCTCGCAGCCTCTCGCTCTGGGTGGTGCTCATCCGGGTGACTCCTCGGCCGCGTGTGCTGTTGTGGGATGGGTCGCGTGTCTGGTCAAAGGGTATCCGGTCGCGGGGAGTGTTGCCGTCCACCTGTGCATGGGCGGTGCCGGTGAGTGGTGCCGGGCCGCCGCGCGGGTACCGTGATCACGGGCGCGCCCGCCCCTTTCTTCGTACGAGTTCCCCGAGGACGTCTGCCGTGCCGTTCCCCTCGCCGTCGCGCACCCCCTCGGGCGTGCGCAGAAGGAGCCTGTTCGCCTCGGCGGCCTCGGCCGCCCTGCTCGCGGGCTGTGCCGCCGAACCCCGTCCCGACGCAGGTCGCAGCGGCCCGTCGGCCGTCGACCGGGCACGCGCGCGTGCGGCCCGGGACAGCCGGGGGCTGCTGGAGCAGTACGACGCGGTGATCGCCGCGCACCCGGCGCTCGCGGAGCGGCTCGCGCCGTTGCGCGCGACGGTCGCGGCGCACGCGGCGGCGTTCGAGGACGGCACGCCCTCCCCGTCGGCCACCTCGCGGTCCGCGTCTGCCGCGTCTGCCGGGGCGTCCGCGACGGCGTCCGCCTCCCCCGCCGTCCCCACGCGGGAGAAGGACGCCCTCGCCGGCCTCGCGGCGGCCGAGCGCGCCCTCGCCGACCGGCGCGCCAAGGCCCTCCCGGACCTGCCGGGAGAGCCGGCGCGGCTGCTGGCGTCGGTGGCGGCGGCCGGGGCGGCGCACGCGTATCTGCTGACGGAGCGTGGCGCATGAGCGGAACGCGGGAGCGGGAGGGCGCGGCTCTCCGGGTGCGGAAGGAGACCGCCGAATGAGCGACGAGGCCAAGGCAGCCGAACTGAAGGCGCTGCAGGCGGCGCTGGCTGCCGAACACGCGGCCGTGTACGGGTACGGGGTCGTCGGCGGACGGATCAGCCAGGCGCGCCGGGTGGCGGCGCGGTCCGCGTACGACGGGCACCGGGCGCAGCGGGACGCGCTGACCCGCGAGGTCCGCGACCTGGGCGGCACGCCGGTCCCCGCGAGTGCCGGCTACGCGCTGCCGTTCCCGGTGCAGGACGCGGCCGCGGCGGTCCGGCTCGCCGCCGAGCTGGAGAACCGGGTGGCCGGAGTGTACTCCGACCTGGTGCGGGCGACCGCGGGCGCGCGGCGGGTCGCCGCCGCCGCGTCGCTCCGGCAGGCCGCGGTGCTGGCGGCACGCTGGAGCGGGGAGAGCGTAGCCTTCCCTGGTCTGGCCGAGCGGACCGGCGAGGCGGCCGGTGCGACCGGTGCGACGGGCACAGCCCCGGCCTCCGGTACGGCTCCGGCCTCGCCTTCGGCGACACCGACGGCCTGACCCCGTGGCGTGACAGGCGGCGTGAGCGCGGTACGCGACTCCGCGCCACACAAGGCCCGTAACGCCGGAAGGCCCGTACAACCGGAAGGCCCGTACAACAGGCCCGTTCAGCAGGAAGGAAACGACTCGCGCATGGCTTTCGAACCGCCGCAGCGCCTCATCAGGGCACTCGGTGAGACGGCACCCAAGGGTGACGACTGGTTGGAGAAGCTGCCCGAGGCGGTGCGGCAGGCCGTCGCGCTGCGCGAGTTGACCGTGGAGCGGGTTCAGGTGCCGGGCGGGCGCAGCAGCCTGGTCGTGCTGGTGCGGCGGGCCGACGGGACCCCGGCCGTGCTGAAACTGGCACCGCCGCGGGCCCGGCCGGAGAGCGAGCGGGCCGCGCTCACGCGCTGGGAGGGCCTGGGCGCCGTACAGCTGCTGGAGTCCGACGCCCCGACCGAGGGCGTCCTGCTGCTCGAACGGCTGCACCCGGACGTGTCCGTGCGCTCGCTGCCGGAGGCGAAGGCGCTGCTGGAGGCCGCGGGGACGCTGCGGCGGCTGTGGGTGGAGCCGTCCGCCGACGACACCGCCCACCGCTTCGAGACCGTCGCCGAGCGGACCGGGCGGCAGGCGGCGGCGATGCGGGCGGGCGCCGAGACCGACCCCGAGGCGGCACCGCTGGTGGACGCGGCGCTCGCGGCCCGCGAGGAACTGCTGGCCGCGCCGCCCGAGCACCGGCTGCTGCACGGCACGTTCCGGCAGAGCAAGGTGCTCGCCGGGGAGCGGATGCCCTGGCTGGCGGTGGGTCCGGACCCGGTGGTCGGCGAGTGCGCCTTCGACCTGGCGCGGCTGGTGCGCGACCGGGTGGAGGACCTGATCGCCTCGCCGTCGGGCGCCTCGACCACCCGGCGGCGGGTGAAGCGCCTGGCCGAGTCCCTGGACGTGGACCAGGAACGGCTGCGCGGCTGGACCCTGTTCCGGGCGGTGGAGTCCGGTGTACGGGCCCGCCGCGTCGGCCGCGAAAAGGACGCGGAACTACTGCTGGAGTTCGCGAGCTGGCTCTGAGGCCCGTCCGTCGGACAGGACAGGACAGGACAGGCCAGGAGCCGCCAGGACGGGCCTGGGCCGGAGTCACGACCGAGGGCTGTCGCCCGTCAGGACGGCGAAGGCCGTTCCCCTCGCGCCGGCGCTGTCTCGCGTCGTGCGGTCGGGGAACGGCCCGCGGTTCACGCCGTCATGAGGGGGTCACGCCGTCAGGCGGGCGATCGCCTCGTCCACGGTCAGCTCCTCGCGCTCACCGGTCTTGCGGTCCTTGAGCTCCAGGACGCCCTCGGCGGAGCGGCGGCCGGCCACCAGGATCTGCGGTACGCCGATGAGCTCGGCGTCGGTGAACTTCACGCCGGGGGAGACGCCGGCCCGGTCGTCGACCAGGACGCGCAGCCCGGCGGCGCGCAGCTTCTCGGAGACATCGAGGGCCAGTTCGGTCTGGAGGGCCTTGCCCGCGGCGACGACGTGCACATCGGCCGGGGCGACCTCGCGGGGCCACACCAGGCCCTTGTCGTCGGCGGTCTGCTCGGCGAGGGCGGCGACCGCACGGGAGACGCCGATGCCGTACGAGCCCATGGTGACGCGGACCGGCTTGCCCTGCTGGCCGAGCACGTCGAGCTTGAGGGCGTCGGCGTACTTGCGGCCCAGCTGGAAGATGTGGCCGATCTCGATGGCGCGGTCCAGCTTCAGTCCGGTGCCGCACTTCGGGCAGGGGTCGCCCTCCTGGACCACCACGACGTCGACGTACTGGTCGACCTCGAAGTCACGGCCCGCGACGACGTTCTTCGCGTGCATGCCCTCCTTGTTGGCACCGGTGATCCAGGAGGTGCCGGGAGCCACGCGCGGGTCGGCGATGTACGTGACCTTCTCCAGGCCCTGCGGACCGACGTAGCCGCGGACCAGGTCGGGACGGGCGGCGAAGTCGGTCTCGGTGACCAGCTCGACGGTGGCCGGAGCGAAGTGCGCCTCGACCTTGTCCATGTCGACCTCGCGGTCGCCGGGCACGCCCACGGCGACGATCTCGCCGTCGACCTTGACGAGGAGGTTCTTCAGGGTGGCGGAGGCCGGGACGCCGAGGTGGGCGGCGAGGGTCTCGATGGTCGGGGTGTCCGGGGTCGGGATCTCCTCGGCCGCGGGCACACCGGCGGCGTCCACCGGCTTCAGCTCGTAGGTGATCGCCTCGGTGTTCGCCGCGAAGTCGCAGTTCGGGCAGTCCGCGAAGGTGTCCTCGCCGGCCTCGGCCGGGGCGAGGAACTCCTCGGACTTGGAGCCGCCCATGGCGCCGGCGGTGGCGGCGCAGATGCGGTAGTCGAGGCCGAGGCGCTCGAAGATGCGCTGGTACGCCTCACGGTGCAGGGCGTAGGAGGCGCCGAGACCCTCGTCGTCCAGGTCGAAGGAGTACGAGTCCTTCATCTGGAACTCGCGGCCGCGCAGGATGCCGGCGCGGGGGCGGGCCTCGTCACGGAACTTGGTCTGGATCTGGTAGAGGATCACGGGCAGGTCCTTGTAGGACGTGCACTGGTCCTTGACCAGGAGGGTGAAGATCTCCTCGTGGGTGGGGCCGAGGAGGTAGTCGCCGCCCCTGCGGTCCTTGAGCCGGAACAGCTCCTGGCCGTACTCGTCCCAGCGGCCGGTCGCCTCGTACGGCTCGCGCGGCAGGAGGGCGGGGAGCAGCACCTCCTGGGCGCCGATGGCGTCCATCTCCTCGCGGACGATCCGCTCCACGTTGGAGAAGACCTTCTTGCCGAGGGGCAGCCAGCTCCAGATGCCGGCCGCGGTGCGGCGGACGTAACCGGCGCGGACGAGGAGCTTGTGGCTGAGGACCTCGGCGTCCGCCGGGTCGTCGCGCAACGTCTTGGCCATCAACTGGGACATGCGCTGGACCGGTGCGTTCGCCATGGTTCTCGTACTCCTGCCGGGAAAGGTTGATGGCTAGGAGGTTAGCCGGGCTCGCTGTGCCGGTGGAAATCGGTTAAAGCATGTCCTGGCGGCGGCGCAGCGGGAGCGGGGCGCCCATGACGGCGTACGGCTTGGGGGCGCTGGGGAACAGGACCTGGCGGGCCAGGTCCTGGTAGCCCAGGGAGTGGTACAGGCCGCGGGCGGGGCTGTCGGTGTCGATCGCGGAGAGGATCGAGCGGGGTTCGGACGCGCTGTCGGTGATGATCGTGATCAGGGCGCGGCCGATGCCGCGGTTCTGGTAGCGCGGGTGGACGTGCAGCTCGGTGATGACGAAGGAGTCGTCGAGCCACTGGTCGTGTCCCTGGGCGCGCAGGTACGGCTCGACGACGGTGGACCACCAGTGGGTGCGGTCGTTGGGCATGCCGTAGACGAATCCGGCCAGGCTGCCGTCGTGGGTGATGGCGCCGAGGGCGCGGGCGCCCGGGTAGGTCATGTGCCGCAGCACGATCTGGCGGCGCACGGCGACCTCGTCGGCGCCGAGCCCGAAGGCGACGGCCTGCACCGCGAGGGCCTCGTCGACCCGCGCCGACAGGTCGAGGGGGCCGATCACGATGTCGTCGGGTTGGCGGTGGCCATGACCGTGACCGGGAAAGCGCAGCATGCGGGGAGACTACAGGGCTGGCCCAGGGCTCAGAACAGAGCTGCGAGGCGCGACTGGAACGGCACGCTCGTCCGCGCCGGCACGGCGACCGGGAACGGCGCGCTCGGGCGAACCCGCCGGGCTCCCTAGAACAGCACGCTCATGAAGGCGCCGACCTCGCGGAAGCCCACACGGTGGTACGTCCTGCGCGCCGCCGTGTTGAAGTCGTTGACGTACAGGCTCACCATCGGGGCGACATCGGCCAGCGCGTAGCGCAGCACCGCCGCCATCGCGGGCGCCGCGAGCCCCCTGCCCCGGTACTCGGGTGCCATCCACACGCCCTGGATCTGGCAGGCCTGGGCCGTCGCCGCGCCGATCTCCGCCTTGAAGACGACCTTGCCGTTCTCGTCGATGCGGGCGAAGGAACGGCCCGAGCCGACGAGTTCGGCGACGCGGGCCTGGTAGAGCAGCCCGCCGTCACCGGCGAGCGGCGAGATGCCCACCTCCTCGGTGAACATCGCCACGCACGCCGGCATGATCGTCTCCATCTCGTCCTTGCGGATGCGACGGACGTAGGGATCCGGGGCGATGTCGGCGGGCATGCGGTCGGTGACCATGAGCGGCTGCTGGCCGCGGACCTCGCGGGCCGGGCCCCAGTGCGGTTCCAGCAGGCGCCACAGCACGGAGGTGGGCTCGGCGGGGCCGACGATGGAGGAGCAGCGGCGGCCGGCCCTGCGCGCGCGGTCCGCGAAGGCCCGTACGGCTCGGGGGGTGGCGCAGATGGGGACGAGGTTGGCCCCCGCGTAGCACAGGGACGTGAGCATGCCGTCCTCGTACCAGCCCCACATCTCGCCGCCGAGCCGCCACGGGTCGAGGCCCGCGACCTGGACCCGGGACGTCACGAAGGCATTCACGACGGGCTCGCGGTCGAGGACCGCGAGCGCCGCGTCCAGGTCGCTCGGTTCGAGCACCCGTGAGGTGGTCTGGGTCAACACGTGCGGGGCCTCACCCTGAGGTTCTGCTGATCTCCGCACTATAGCTGCGCTGCTTTGGCGGTGCGCTTTTGAGCTCGGGGGTTCCGGATCGCGGGCGGCTGCCACGCCGTCCGTGGCTGGTCGCGCCCACGCGGCGGAGCCGCATATCGGTACAGCCCCGCGCCCCTTTGGGGCGCTCAGCCCGCCACCGAGATGGACGGTTCACCGGAGGCCACGCCCTCCGCCTCCATCTTCTCGGCGAGCTTCATGGCCTCCTCGATGAGGGTCTCCACGATCTTGGACTCGGGGACGGTCTTGATGACCTCGCCTTTGACGAAGATCTGGCCCTTGCCGTTGCCGGAGGCGACGCCGAGGTCGGCCTCGCGGGCCTCGCCGGGGCCGTTCACCACACAGCCCATGACGGCGACGCGGAGCGGGACCTCCATGCCGGTGAGGCCGACGGTGACCTCCTCGGCCAGCTTGTAGACGTCGACCTGGGCGCGGCCGCAGGACGGGCAGGAGACGATCTCCAGGCCGCGCTGCTTGAGGTTCAGGGACTCCAGGATCTGGTTGCCGACCTTGACCTCCTCGACGGGAGGCGCGGACAGGGACACGCGGATGGTGTCGCCGATGCCCTGGGAGAGGAGCGCGCCGAAGGCGACGGCCGACTTGATCGTGCCCTGGAAGGCCGGGCCGGCCTCGGTGACGCCGAGGTGGAGCGGGTAGTCGCACTGGGCGGCGAGCTGCCGGTACGCCTCGATCATCACGACCGGGTCGTTGTGCTTCACGGAGATCTTGATGTCCCGGAAGTCGTGCTCCTCGAAGAGGGACGCCTCCCACAGCGCCGACTCGACGAGGGCCTCCGGGGTCGCCTTGCCGTACTTCTGCAGCAGACGCCGGTCCAGGGAGCCCGCGTTCACACCGATGCGGATCGGCGTGCCGTGGTCCTTCGCCGCCTTGGCGATCTCCTTGACCTTGTCGTCAAACTGCTTGATGTTGCCCGGGTTCACACGGACGGCCGCGCAGCCCGCCTCGATCGCGGCGAACACGTACTTCGGCTGGAAGTGGATGTCCGCGATCACCGGGATCTGCGACTTGCGCGCGATCGTCGCCAGCGCGTCGGCGTCGTCCTGCGTCGGACAGGCCACGCGAACGATCTGGCAGCCGGACGCGGTCAGCTCGGCGATCTGCTGGAGCGTGGCGCCGATGTCGGACGTACGGGTCGTCGTCATCGACTGCACCGACACCGGCGCGTCCCCGCCGACCGCCACGGACCCGACCATGATCTGCCGGCTCTTGCGGCGCTCGGCGAGCTTGGTCGGAACGGACGGCATGCCGAGAGAAATCGCAGTCATCTGCTGTGCAACCCCAAGTCGTGGATCAAGGTCCGGTCCCGTGACCGGCGGGCTCCAGGGTTCGAGATTACGGCACTGGCCGAGGCCCGGGCACATCCCACCCGGTTGGGCCCACCCAATGGGAGGCGGCCCGGAGCTCAGGGTTCCGGGCCGCCTCGAACGTGATGTGGCTAGGAGATTTTCACCGGGTTAACCACGTCGGCGATCAGCACCAGGATCGTGAAGCAGATGAAGATCCCGGCCACCACGTAGGCCACCGGCATCAGCTTCGCCACGTCGAACGGACCGGGGTCCGGGCGGCGCAGCACCTGCGCGAGCCGGCGGCGCAGCGACTCCCACAGGGCGCCCGCGATGTGCCCGCCGTCGAGCGGGAGCAGCGGGAGCATGTTGAAGAGGAACAGGGACAGGTTGAAGCCCGCGACCAGCATCAGGGCCATGGCCAGCTGCTGGGTGGGCGGGATGTCGAGCGTGAAGATCTCGCCGCCGACCCGGGCCGCGCCGACCACGCCCATCGGCGAGTCGGGCTGGCGCGGGGCGCCGTCGAAGGCCGCGTTCCACAGGGCCGGGATCTTGCCGGGCAGGCTCGCGATGGAGTCGACGGCCTCGCCGAGCCGGTCGCCCATCCAGGTCACGGACTGGCCGAAGTCCTGGCGGACGATGCCGGTGGCGGCGCTGAAGCCGAGGAAGCCGGCGTAGGTGTAGCCGTTGACGAGCTGCCCGTGGGAGTCCTTCTTCGCGACCTTGTTCCGCACGAGCTTGGCGTGCAGGGTCACCTCCTGACCCCCCCGCTCGACGACCATGGAGACGTTCTTGTCCGGGTTGGCCCGGATCAGGTCGGAGAGCTGGTTCCAGCTCTCGGTCTTCACCCCGTTGAAGGAGACGATCTTGTCGCCCGCCTTGAGTCCCGCGGCGGCGGCCGGGGAGACCGGGTCGGTCTTCTTGCAGGTGTCGCGCTTCTCGGTCTGCGAGATCACGCACTGGGAGACCGAGCTGACGCTGGTGGTCTGTTGCGAGATGCCGAAGCCCATGAGGACCGTGAGGAACAGCGCGACCGCGAGGATCAGGTTCATGAAGGGGCCCGCGAACATCACGATGACCCGCTTCCACGGCTTGCGCGTGTAGAAGAGGCGGGTCTCGTCGCCCGGCTGGAGCTCCTCGAACGCCGCCGAACGGGCGTCCTCGATCATGCTGCGCCAGGGCGAGGTGGACCGCGCGGTGATCCGCCCGTCCTCGCCCGGCGGGAACATGCCGATCATCCGGATGTAGCCGCCGGCCGGGATCGCCTTGATCCCGTACTCCGTCTCGCCCTTCTTGCGCGACCAGATGGTGGGCCCGAAGCCGACCATGTACTGCGGCACGCGAATGCCGAAGAGCTTGGCGGTGGACAGATGCCCCAGCTCGTGCCAGGCAATCGAGACCAGCAGGCCGACCACGAAGACGACTATGCCGAGGATCATCATCAAGGCTGTCATGCACGCGCCTCCGCGGTCGCCGTGTGCGCTGTCAGTTCCCGGGCCCGGGCTCGTGCCCAGGTCTCCGCTTCGAGGACGTCCGACACCGTGAACGAGGTTCCCGTACGCGGCATGCCGTGCTCCTCGACCACCCGTGTGACGGTCTCCATGATCCCGTTGAAGGGCAGGGCACCGCTACGGAACGCCTCGACGCACTCCTCGTTCGCCGCGTTGAACACCGCGGGGGCCGTGCCCCCGAGCTCCCCCACGTGCCGGGCGAGGTTCACCGAGGGGAAGGCCTCGTTGTCGAGCGGGAAGAACTCCCAGGTCGACGCCGTGCTCCAGTCGAAGGCGGGCGCCGCGTCCGGGATGCGCTCGGGCCAGCCCAGACCGATGGCGATCGGCCCGCGCATGTCGGGGGGCGTCGCCTGGGCGAGCGTGGATCCGTCGGTGAACTCAACCATCGAGTGGACATACGACTGCGGGTGCACGACGACCTCAATGCGATCGAAGGGAATGTCGTACAGCAGGTGCGCCTCGATGACCTCCAGGCCCTTGTTCACGAGGGTCGCGGAGTTGATCGTGATCACCGGGCCCATGGCCCAGGTGGGGTGCGCCAGGGCGTCCTCGACCGTCACGTCGGCCAGCTGCGCCTTCGTACGGCCGCGGAAGGGGCCGCCGGAGGCGGTGACGACCAGCTTGCGCACATCGGCCCGGGTCCCGGCGGCCAGCGCCTGGAAGAGCGCGGCGTGCTCGGAGTCGACCGGGATGATCTGGCCGGGCTTGGCGAGCTCCTTGACCAGCGGGCCGCCGACGATGAGCGACTCCTTGTTGGCGAGCGCGAGGGTGCGACCCGCCTCCAGGGCGGCGAGGGTCGGGGCGAGGCCGATCGAGCCGGTGATGCCGTTCAGGACGGTGTGGGAGTCGGACGCGGCCACCTGGGTGGCGGCGTCCGCTCCGGCGAGGATCTCGGGGAGCGGCTCACCGGGGCCGTACTGCGCGGAGAGCGCCTCGCGCAGGGCCGGTACGACGTCCTCGCGGGCGACCGCGACGGTCCGCACCCGCAGTCGGTACGCCTGCTCGGCGAGGAGGGCGACCCGTCCGCCGTTGGCGGAGAGGGCGGTGACCCGGAAGCGGTCGGGGTTGCGCAGCACGAGATCGATGGCCTGGGTGCCGATGGACCCGGTGGAACCGAGGATCACCACGTCCTTGGGGCCGTCGCCCGCTAGGGGGTCGTAGACGAGGTGCGGGTCGGCGAGGGGTGCTGGACTGTCGCTCATCCCTCCATTGTTGCCGCAACCGGCACCGGGAAGGACAGCGAGTCCCTCGGCCGGGTGCCTTATCAGTTCTTGGTGGCGCATGGAGCGAAATCCCCGTTGTGAAACTGCGGTGAAGATCGTGTGATAACACTTCAGTCCTGGCCGGGCGGACGACCGGCCGTGGGACGACATCCTGGGGGGATTTCTCCATGCGCAAGCCGCGGATTCGCACCGCGCTGCCCGCTCTCGCGGGCGCCGCCCTGCTCACGGGCACCGTGCTCAGCACTCCGGCCGAGGCCGCCGGTGGCGTGACGATCTACCACGTCTGGTTCGACAGCCCCGGCTCGGACAACCGCTCCAACACGAGCCTGAACGGCGAGTGGGTGCAGATCAAGAACACCAGTCGCTCGGCGATCTCCGTCAACGGGTGGATCCTGAAGGACGCCTCGAACCACAAGTACGTCTTCCCGAACGTCAAGATCGGTGCGGGGAAGTACATGCGGATCCGCACCGGCAAGGGCACGGACACCGCGTCGAACAAGTACCAGAACCGCCGTGCCTACGTGTGGAACAACACCAGCGACACGGCCACGCTGACCAAGGCGAGCGGCGCCAAGGTCGACTCCTGTTCCTGGACGACGCGGGATCCGAGCGACAAGTACTGCTGAGCTACCTGATCGGGCGGTGCACGTTCTCCCGCTGTGACGGTCCGGGGGTCGCGTCGGCGATCCACGGGCCGTCCCCGGACGGGTCGACGATCCCCTGCTCCAGCCACTCGTAGGCCCCGCCGAGGACCCCCTTGACCACCTTGCGGTCGAGGTCGTCGGTGTTGGTCCACAGCCGCGCGAACAGCTCGTCGACCCGGATGCGGGCCTGGCGGCAGAACGCGTCGGCGAGCTGGTAGGCCTCGCGGCCGTGGTCGCCGCGGCCGCGCAGGTGCTCGGCCCGCACGCAGGCCGCGCTCATCGCGAACAGCTCGGCGCCGATGTCCACGATCCGGCCGAGGAAGCCCTGCTTGGTCTCCATCCGGCCCTGCCAGCGGGACATGGCGTAGAAGGTGGAGCGGGCGAGCTTGCGGGCGTGCCGCTCGACGTAGCGCAGGTGCCCGGAGAGGTCGACCTCACGCTTGAACTGGCTGTACGAGACGGGCAGTTGCCCGGGGCCCGCGACCAGCTTCGGCAGCCACTTGGCGTAGAAGACGCCGGCGTTCGCGCCCGCCTTGGCCTTGTCCGACAGGGACTTGTCGGGGTCGATGAGGTCACCGGCGACCGAGAGGTGGGCGTCGACGGCCTCGCGCGCGATCAGCAGGTGCATGATCTCGGTGGAGCCCTCGAAGATGCGATTGATCCGCAGGTCGCGCAGCAACTGCTCGGCCGGGACCGCCCGCTCGCCGCGGGCCGCCAGCGACTCGGCGGTCTCGAACCCGCGCCCGCCGCGGATCTGGACCAGCTCGTCGGCCATCAGCCAGGCCATCTCGGAGCCGTAGAGCTTGGCGAGGGCGGCCTCGATGCGGATGTCGTTGCGGTTCTCGTCCGCCATCTGCGAGGACAGGTCGAGCACGGCCTCCAGCGCGAAGGTGGTGGCGGCGATGAAGCTGATCTTCGAGCCGACCGCCTCGTGCAACGCGACCGGCTTGCCCCACTGCTCGCGCACCGCCGACCACTCGCGGGCGATCTTCAGGCACCACTTGCCCGAGCCCACGCACATCGCGGGCAGCGACAGCCGGCCGGTGTTCAGGGTGGTCAGGGCGATCTTCAGACCCGCGCCCTCGGGGCCGATCCGGTTGGCGGCCGGGACCCGGACCTGGTGGAACCGGGTGACGCCGTTCTCGATGCCGCGCAGGCCCATGAAGGCGTTGCGGTTCTCGACCGTGATGCCCTCCGAGCCGGCCTCGACGACGAACGCCGTGATGCCGCCCTTGTGCCCCTCGGACTTCGGCACCCGCGCCATGACGACGAGGAGATCGGCGACGACGCCGTTGGTCGTCCAGAGCTTCACGCCGTCGAGGACGTAGTCGTCCCCGTCCGGGACGGCGGTGGTGGCCAGCCGGGCCGGGTCGGAGCCGACGTCCGGCTCGGTGAGCAGGAACGCCGAGATGTCGGTGCGGGCGCAGCGCGGCAGGAAGGTGTCCTTCTGCTCCTGGGTGCCGAAGATCTTCAGCGGCTGCGGTACGCCGATCGACTGATGGGCGGAGAGCAGGGCGCCGATCGCCGGGCTGGCGGAGCCCGCCAGGGCGAGGGCCTTGTTGTAGTACACCTGGGTGAGGCCGAGGCCGCCGTACTTGGTGTCGATCTTCATGCCGAGCGCGCCGAGCTCCTTGAGCCCGTCGATGACCTCGTCCGGGATCCGCGCGTCGCGCTCGATGCGGGCCGAGTCGATCTGCGTCTCGCAGAAGTCGCGCAGTTTGGCGAGGAATTCCTCGCCGCGCTGGACGGCGTCGTCGTCCGGCAGCGGATGGGGATGGATGAGGTCGAGCCGGAGGCGGCCGAGGAACAGTTCCTTGGCGAAGCTGGGCTTGCGCCAGTCCTGTTCCCGGGCGGCCTCCGCCACCTGGCGGGCCTCCCGCTCAGTGACCGTGGGTTTGCTGGTGGGGGCGGACATGAGGCTCACCTCGCCGCGAAGAGGGATGTTGAGGACCGTTCGTTACCGACCAGTTGCTACTGGATCGTTGGTACCCGAAACGGGGCGCCCCCACCAGTCCTCGCGCGATCGTTGGGTGCCGGTCTCAGCCGATCGCGACGGAGCGGGACATCGGTTCCGGGCGCCCGGAACCGTGGAAAACCTCGGTTCCGGACTCGATCCCGAGGACGCACGTGTCCCGGCCGAGCGGATTGCGCCGAACGAGTGCCTGGATGAAGTCGTCCGGGTTCAGCGCGGCGGCGGCCGACCTGGGCCCTGGGCGAGCGGGCGGAGCTCGCCTCGACGTCCCCCTGTCCGCCCTCGGTCGCTGGGGCGTGGCGGGACCGGTGGCGGGGGAGCCCGGCCCCTACGAGCTGCCGGCCGGCGCATCCGGCGAGGACGTGCGGCCGCGGACGACGGTGGCCCCCGACGGCGAGCCCGCGATGCCGCGCCCGCTCCTGCTCCGCGGCCTGGACGCGGCCGCCTTCGACGAGCGGTCCGGCATCGCTCCGGTGGGCCGTACGAAGCTGTCGGCAGACGCGGTGACGCCGGCGGACGGTGACTTGGTGACGGCCGTCCTGACCCGCTGCGGCTCGCGCGTGTCGGCTTCTCCGGTTGAGGGTCCGGGCGAGGTCGGCGGACAGAAGGGGCCCGGCACCGGAAGGCAACGGTGCCGGGCCCCTTCGGGGAACCTATATGGAAATGGTTCCCATCAACTAGAGGGCGAGGCCGGTGAGGACCAGCACGCGCTCGTAGGTGTAGTCGTCCATCGCGAACTTGACGCCCTCACGGCCGACGCCGGACTGCTTGGCGCCGCCGTACGGCATCTGGTCGGCGCGGTAGGAGGGCACGTCGCCGATGACCACGCCGCCGACCTCCAGCACGCGGTGGGCGCGGAAGGCGACCTGGAGGTCGTGGGTGAACACGCCCGCCTGGAGGCCGTACTTGGAGGAGTTGACGGCGGCGAAGGCCTCGGCCTCGCCGTCCACCTTCTGCACGGTGAGGACAGGTCCGAAGATCTCCTCGCAGGCGACGTTGGTGTCGGCCGGTACGTCGGTGAGGACGGTCGGCGCGTAGGAGGCGCCGTCGCGGTCACCGCCGGTGAGCAGGGTGGCGCCGGCCTCGACGGCCTCCTTCACCCAGGACTCGACGCGCTCGGCGGCGGCCTCGCTGACCAGCGGGCCGACGTCGGTCTTGTCGTCGGACGGGTCGCCGGTGGCCTGGGCCTCGACGGCGGCGACGATCCGCGGCAGCAGACGGTCGTAGACGGAGGCGTCCGCGATCACGCGCTGCACGGAGATGCAGGACTGGCCGCCCTGGTAGTTCGAGAAGGTCGCGATGCGGGTCGCGGCCCAGTCCAGGTCCGCGTCGCTCGCGAAGTCGCCGAGGACGACGGCCGCGCCGTTGCCGCCCAGCTCCAGGGTGCAGTGCTTGCGCGGCACCGAGTCCATGATCGCGTAGCCGACCTTCTCGGATCCGGTGAAGGAGATGACCGGCAGGCGCTCGTCCTGGACCAGCGCGGGCATCTTCTCGTTGGCGACCGGGAGGATCGACCAGGAGCCGACGGGCAGCTCGGTCTCGGCGAGCAGGTCACCGATGATCAGGCCGGACAGCGGGGTCGCGGGCGCCGGCTTCAGGATGATCGGGGCACCGGCGGCGATGGCCGGGGCGACCTTGTGGGCGCACAGGTTCAGCGGGAAGTTGAACGGCGCGATGCCGAGGACGACGCCCTTCGGGAAGCGGCGGGTCAGCGCGAGGCGGCCCTGGCCGCCGAGGTCGGTGTCGAGGCGCTGGGCCTCGCCGCCGTTGAACCGCCGGGCCTCCTCGGCCGCGAACCGGAACACGGACACCGCGCGGCCGACCTCGCCGCGGGCCCACTTGATCGGCTTGCCGTTCTCGGCGGAGATCAGCTGGGCGATCTCCTCGGTGCGCTCGACCAGACGCTTGCTGACGTGGTCCAGGGCGGCGGCGCGCACGTGCGCCGGGGTGGCGGCGAACTCGTCCCGCACGGCGTACGCGGCGGCCACGGCCTCCTCGACCTGGGCGTCCGTCGGCACGCTGACCTTGCCGACCAGTCGCCCGTCCCACGGGGAGGTGACGTCGAAGGTGTCCTCGCCGGTGACCTGGCGGCCGGCGAGCCAGAAGGCGTGGGTGGCCCCCACATTGTTTTTCTGGGGCATGTGCGAGTCCCGGCCCTTCCGCGTTGAGGGAGTTCTGCTGCTGTCTCATCCACGGTAGGACGGACGCGCGCGAGGGTCGTTTGTCCGAGTCGGAGAAGTGAACACCGGAGGCACGCCGCTTTGTCCTACGCGGCGGGCCGGAAGAGGCCGACTCGGGCGAGGCCGGTCCGGAAGAGGCCTCAGTCCGCCGACGTCGCCTTCAGGGCCAGCCAGAGTTCCATCCGGACGTCCGGGTCGTCCAGGGACCGCGCGAGGATCTCCTCGACCCGGCGCATCCGGTACCGCAGCGTGTGCCGGTGCACCCCCAGATCGGCCGCCGCCGCGTCCCACTGCCCGTGCCGGGACAGCCACGCCCGCAGCGAGGCCACCAGGTCACCCCGTCCGGTCGCGTCGTGCTCGTACAGCGGCCTGAGCAGCCCGTCGGCGAACGCCTTCACCGCGTCGTCCGCCAGCAGCGGCACCACGGACCCGGCCGCCAGCTGCTCGTGCTCCACGAGCACCCGGCCCCGCCGCCGGGCCACCGACAGCGCCTGCTCGGCCTGCTTGTAGGCCGCCGCCGCGGCGATCGGCCCCACCGGCGCCGACAGCCCCACGACCAGCTCGTCCTCCTCCGTCGCGCCCTGCTCGGGTACGGACCGTGCCGCCTCCAGCGCGCTCGCGTAGTCGGCACAGGCGGCGGCCGCCGCACCGCCGTCGGCGGCCAGCACCACCAGCCGCTCCCCCTCCGGCACCACCAGCACGGCCTCCCCGGCCCGCGCCGCGGCCGACTCCACGATCTCCGCGAGGCCGCCCAGCGGGTCGCCGCCCGCGTCGGCAGCGGCCACCGCGGGGGACGGACTCGGCTTGGCCCCGTGCACCTGCGCGTGCGCGTCGGCGTGCGCCCGCGCGGCCGACGCGGACACCGACTCGGCCACGATCATCCGGAAGGGCGCGTCGAGCAGCCCGCCGTACAGGTCCCCGGCGACGGCCCGCGCGTGGTCCGGCTCCCCGGCGAGCAGCATGCGCAGCACGGCAGCGCCGACCCGCTGCTCGGCGGCGTGCAGTGAACGGGAGCGCTCGGTGGTGAGCGTGAGGAGCGCGATGGCGGAGTGGACGGCGTACCGCTCGGCGGTGCCGAGGGCGGAGGCGGTGCCCACGGCGAGCGCCGCCCGCGGCCGCCGTCCGGTCCCCAGGGTGTGCAGTTCGACGCGGTCCTCGTTCTCCGGCCCGCCGACCACCGACGAGGCGGGCGCGGGCCGTTCCCGCAGCCGCTCGACGTCCGGGGTGATCCGGGCCGCCCTGCGGCCCGCCCAGTCCGGCGCGGTGGCCACCACGGCGCCCGAGGCGTCGTACAGGGCCGCCCAGCCGTTGACCTGCCCGGCGAGCGCGGCCAGGAGCCCCTCCGGGCCGGCGACCAGCGTCTGCTTGGTGAGCTCCCGCTGTGCGGCGAAACCGGCCGTCACCGCCCGGTACTGGTCGGCGGCGATGGCGGCGGACACCGCCTTGCTGATCGCGAGGAAGGGGGTGCGGCGCGGCACCTCCAGCAGGGGCAGCCCCTCCTGCTCGGCCGCGGCGACGAGGGCCTCGGGGATCTCGTCGTAGTTGACGCCGACCGCGAAGCCGAGCCCGACGACGCCCGCTCCGACGAGCCGCTTCACATAGCGGCTCATCGCCTCCGGATCCTCCGCGTCCAGCTTGAGCGCGGTGATCAGCAGCAGCTCCCCGCCCTCCATGTACGGGACCGGGTCGGCCAGTTCGCTGACGTGCGCCCAGCGGACGGGCACGTCCAGGCGCTCCTCGCCCGCGCGCACGGTGAGTTTGAGCGCGGAATGGTGGACGAGCGAGGCGAGCGTCGGGGGCATGTGGCCTTCAGGTCTGGGGAGATCGGGTGATCCTTGTGATCAATTGGCCGCCACGTATGAACAGCCTATGCCGATTCTGCCTCACCGTACGGTCCGGAGGGGACCGGATATTCAACCCTCGGCCACCCTCAGCCGCGGAGGTCCACCAGGAGCGGCGGCGCGTGCTCGCCCTTCACGTTCGTCAGCGAGAGCACCGCGTGCCCCGGCGCCACCCCGTGCGCCAGCTCGGACGCGGACCAGCGTTCCCGCTCGACCTGCCGGACGGTCACGGCCCGCGCGGTCGGCGCCTTACCGGTGATCACCCGGCGCAGCACGTGCACGGCCTTGCCCGCCGGGGTCTCGGCGATGATCTGCCGGTCGGTCACGTCCCGGGTCTCGGTCCACTCCTTGCCCCACACCTCGGCGAAGTCCTGCCCGTCCCACGGGGTGAGCCCGGACAGCGCCATCCGGCAGCCGGCGGCGCCGAGCAGCGGCCCGCGCAGCGGCCGGGGTACGTCGTCCAGGGTGCGCAGGGTGAGCACGGCGCCGGCGTTGGCCGACCGCAGCCGCTGGATCCCGCGCACGGCGTCCGGGGTGACGGCCCCCGTCGCGTCGTCCAGCACCAGGCAGGCGAACAGCGACCGGTCCTCCCGTACCGAGACGCTCGCCGTGAACTGGGCGAGCACCAGCCGGGCCAGGATCCGCGAGGCGTCGGCGTGCCCGCGCTCGGGCAGGTCGATGCGGACCCGGACGGGATGGTCGAGGGCCTTCAGCGAGAACGGCCGGGACTGCCCGGAGGTGTCGAAAAACCCGGCGAAGGCGGGCCGGTCGAGCAGCGCGATCCGGTCGGCCAGGACCGCGCCGATGTCTCCCGGATGCCCCATCTGCCGCTCCCGCGCGTCGAGTTCGCGCAGCAGCGAGTCCCGCCCGGTGTCCTGCAGCGCCTTGCGCAGCGCGGCCAGCGGGCCGGGCGTGCCGTCGAGGAGCTGCCGCAGCTCGGGTACCGAGGGGAAGCGGTCGTGGACCGCCCGGAACGGGCCGAGCAGCTGGGCCAGGACGGTGGTGGAGCGGCGGCTGTCGCTGCCGGGGTGCGGGTCGGCGAGGTCACCGACGAGGGCCTCGGCGAGTATGGCCGCGGCCTCGTCCGGGTCGGTGGTGCCGCCGTACAGGTCGAGGTCGTACACCGAGTCGGGGTGCGCGATCCGTACGACGACGTCGTACGCGTCGGCCGGGCCCACGCCCGCGCCCGCCGCGCCGACCACCACGACGGCGGCCCGTCCGGCGAGCGCGTGCAGGCACAGCGACTCGGCGAGCGGCCGCACGACCGTGCCCGTCTTGCCGGAGCCGGCCGGTCCGACGGCGAGCAGCGAGGTGCCGAGCAGCTCGGGGCCGAGGGCGAGGCCGGCGCCGCGGTAGTGGTACGGGTTGCGCGGATCGTCGGCGGTCGTGCCCAGCCGGACCTGGCCGGTGACCAGATCGTGCTGCGCGAGCCGGCCCGGCAGGTCGCGCTCGCCCGACGGGTGCAGACAGGCGGCGGCGCCGTCCTTCACCACGGCGGCGGTGAACGTGGCCAGACTGTGCCGCCCGCTGCGCACGCCCTGCCAGGCCCGCGCGATCCGCGCGTGATCGACGTCCCGCATGAGCCCGGTACGGGCCTCGGCGGCGAGCCGGTCGGCGGCGTCGTGGGCACCGGCGGCCCGCAGCTGCGGCCACTGGGCGGGGTCGTCCTCGGCCGGCGGGACGACCTCCCGCTCGGGCTTGTGGTCGAAGCGCGCGACGACGAAGCGCCGCCACACCTCGCCCCAGCGGCCCAGTCGCCCGACTCCGATCATGATCACGGCCGCGACGACCACGTACCAGACATAGCCGACGACCGCCGCGCGCGTGGACTGGGGCGGGGCCCACGAGTCGGGGATCATGGCGAAGAGCGGCAGAATCCACCAGCCGCCGAGATAGCCGTTGTAGAGCAGCGACCAGATCAGCCAGCCCACCAGGAACGCGATCAGCGCACCGCTCAGCAGCTGGCGCGTCGGGATCTGTTCGGGTTCCGCCTCCGGCCGCGGCTGGTAGCGGAACCGCCAGACCCCGGGCGCCGCCTGTGGCCGCGGGGCGCGCAGCCAGGTCAGGAACGTCGTACCGTCGGGCTTGGGCGGTGCCCCCGGCGGCACCGTCGGCATCGGCGGAACGGCGGAGCGTGCCCGCGGCACAGGATTCGCATGCGTACCCCGCGCGTCCCGCGTCCCGTCGCTGTCCATCGCCCTGCCCCCTGACCAGCCGTTCCCTGCACCGTCAGCGAGTCAATCTAATGCCCACGCAAGGGGAGTTCACCGCATACGCGGCCGAGAGAACCGCGCGGCTCGGAACTCGGCGTGGCCGCGGGCACCGGCCGATCGGCACCCCTCGCTATGTCCATCGCGGACAACGTCACTCTCCGACAACGCCCACATGGAGCATGCCCACCTCTCCTCACCGGCCCTAGCCTGCGAAGAAAGAAAGAAAGCGTCCGAAAACGCACCGCCCGGAACCGTCCGGGAACCGCCCGGTACGCAAGATCATCAGGGAGCCCCCATGACCGCACTTCCGCAGGAGCGCCGCGTCGTCACCGCCATCCCCGGCCCCAAGTCGCAGGAGCTGCAGGCCCGCCGCCTCGCCGCGGTCGCGCAGGGCGTGGGCTCCGTGCTGCCCGTGTTCACCGCGCGTGCCGGCGGCGGCATCATCGAGGACGTCGACGGCAACCGGCTGATCGACTTCGGCTCCGGCATCGCGGTGACCAGCGTCGGCGCCTCCGCCGAGGCCGTCGTACGCCGCGCGAGCGCCCAGCTGGCCGACTTCACCCACACGTGTTTCATGGTCACCCCGTACGAGGGCTACGTGGAGGTCGCCGAGGCCCTCGCCGAGCTCACCCCGGGTGACCACGCCAAGAAGTCCGCCCTGTTCAACTCGGGCGCCGAGGCCGTCGAGAACGCCGTCAAGATCGCCCGCGCGTACACCAAGCGCCAGGCGGTCGTCGTGTTCGACCACGGCTACCACGGCCGCACCAACCTGACCATGGCGCTGACCGCGAAGAACATGCCGTACAAGCACGGCTTCGGTCCGTTCGCCCCCGAGGTCTACCGCGTCCCGGTCGCCTACGCCTACCGCTGGCCGACCGGTCCGGAGAACGCGGGCCCCGAGGCCGCCAAGATGGCCATCGACCAGATCACCAAGCAGGTCGGTCCGGACAACGTGGCCGCGATCATCATCGAGCCGGTGCTCGGCGAGGGCGGCTTCATCGAGCCGGCCAAGGGCTTCCTGCCCGCGATCAGCGAGTTCGCCAAGGAAAACGGCATCGTCTTCGTCGCGGACGAGATCCAGTCCGGCTTCTGCCGCACCGGTCAGTGGTTCGCCTGTGAGGACGAGGGCATCGTCCCGGACCTGATCACCACCGCCAAGGGCATCGCGGGCGGTCTGCCGCTCGCCGCCGTGACCGGCCGCGCCGAGATCATGGACGCCGCGCACGCGGGCGGCCTCGGCGGCACCTACGGCGGCAACCCGGTCGCCTGCGCGGGTGCGCTCGGCGCGATCGAGACCATGAAGGAGCTCGACCTCAACGCCAAGGCGAAGAACATCGAGGCGATCATGAAGGCTCGCCTCACCGCCATGGCCGAGAAGTTCGACATCATCGGCGACGTCCGCGGCCGTGGCGCCATGATCGCCATCGAGCTGGTCAAGGACCGTACGACCAAGGAGCCAAACGCGGAGGCGACCGCCGCGCTGGCCAAGGCCTGCCACCAGGAGGGCCTGCTGGTCCTGACCTGTGGCACCTACGGCAACGTGCTGCGCTTCCTGCCCTCGCTGGTCATCGGCGAGGACCTGCTGAACGAGGGCCTGGACATCATCGAGCAGGCCTTCGCGCGCATCTGACGCACAGCGAACCCCCAGCTCAGGCACAGGGTTGACGCCACCTGAGCCCCACCCGCCCCAGTCCTTCGGAGCACCGCGCCTCCGGGGCCGGGGCGGCGAGCGTCAGGCCATGTGAAGAAGGTGTGCGAGGTGGATGGCGGGACGCGATTCCGCCTGTCTCAGGGCCACCCCCTGCCGTAGGTTCTACCCAGATGAGAGATACACCCGCTCACAGGGGACTGTGGGCGGTATCAGGCCGGGGCCTCCCCAGCTTCGACCTGGTCGTGCCCTCGCGCACATCACCGGGGCCCATGGCTCCGGATCTCCTCACCGATCGGACGGTCGCCCGCCCCAAACCCCCCGGGGCGCGCGGCGTTCCGATCCGGACGGCCGCCTCGGAACGCCCCCCCCTGTTCCGGGGCGGCCGACCTCCTTCTCACAGTTGGCGCAACACGTATGCGGCGCCGATCCCCACGCGGTGCTCATGGCCACCGCCCGCCGGGCACGCACCCGTCGGGCCGTTGCCGGCGAAGAACAGCCCGGCGCACTTGCGGCACACGAACCACTGGGCCTGCCCGCCCGGCCCGTTGGTCAGGTCGGGCGGCGCCTCCAGCCGGTAGATGCCTGAGCCCGTGATGTCGTGCCCCCCGCTCAGCCGACGGGAGTTCGGGCACTTGTTCACGGCCGGGCCGCCGGTCGACCAGCTCACGGACCACAGGGCCGCACACGTCGAGCACCAGTCCCGGTTCGTCTCTCCCGCACCGGGTTCGCCGTGAAACCGCAGGACGTAGTCGCCGCTCCCCGCGCTCCGGTGCGGATGGTCCCAGCCGAACACCCCACTGCCGACCGGGCAGTAGCCGGTACCACCGGCCAACGCGAGCAGACGGCGCCGTGACAGCGTCGAGCAATCACCGGATGACATCACATACCCCCCTCGCTCTCTCCGTGCCGGAATGCAGGAGAGCCGCCCGGCACGCTAAGGCCTGTCCGGCGGATCCGGCCGGAGCCGCGGGGGCTGGCACGCCCATCTGCGGCGTCCATGAGAGTCCGTTGCGTCTCTCCGACCTGATCCGCCGGACAGACCGTAGGCGGGCGGCCCGTCCCGGCACAGCGAGCGGCGAGGGCGCACCGGTGCAGCGGCGGGCGGCTCCGCGGACCGGCCCCCCGCGCATGCGCGCCGCCCGTGCTGACAGGCTGTCCCCCATGCTCCTCCTGCTCGGCCTCCCCGCCCTGTTCACCGTCCTCGTCGTGCTCATCACCTGGCAGGTCGTGGACGGCGGTCCGCTGGTGGGGCTGGACGAACGGGTGAGCCGGGCGCTGGTCCACCCGGACCGTGCCTCCCGACTCCTCGCCGACCTCGGCAGCATCCAGGTCGCCGTGCCGGTCCTCGTCCTCGTGCTCGGGTACGTGGCCTGGAGGGGTCGTGCCACCGGTCTGGACCGCTGGTGGCTGCCGCCGGTCGCCGCGGCGCTGCTGTTGGCGCTGGTGCCGGCGGTGATCGTCCCGCTCAAGGACTGGACCGCCCGCCCGGGCACCCCCGTCGTGCCACCCGCCGTCGGCTACTACCCCTCCGGCCACACGGCCACGGCCGCCATCGCCTACGGTGCCGCGACCCTGCTCCTCCTCCCCTGGCTGGACTCGGTCCGCGCTCGGCGGGTGCTGCTCCTGGCCTGCGCCGCGATCAACCTCGGCGTCGGCTTCGGGCTGGTCCGGTGCGGCTACCACTGGCCCCTGGACGTACTGGCCAGTTGGTGCCTGTGCGCGGTGCTCCTGTACGGGCTGTGGCTGTGCCTGGGCCGAATTGCGCTCAGCCGAAGTACGCGTCGAAGTTCTTCTGGAACTCCCAGTTCGCGAACCGGTCCCAGTTGACCGACCAGGTCATCAGGCCGCGCAGGCCCGGCCAGGTGCCGTGGGTGGTGTACGAGCCGCAGTTCGCCTTCTTCGTCAGGCAGTCGAGGGCCTTGGTGACCTCGGACGGGGACACATAGCCGTTGCCCGCGTTGGTGGACGCCGGCATGCCGATCGCGATCTGGTCGGGGCGCAGCGGCGGGAAGACGTTGTTCGCGTCGCCCGCGACCGGGAAGCCGGTCAGGAGCATGTCGGTCATGGCGATGTGGAAGTCGGCGCCGCCCATGGAGTGGTACTGGTTGTCGAGGCCCATGATCGGGCCCGAGTTGTAGTCCTGGACGTGCAGCAGGGTCAGGTCGTCGCGCAGGGCGTGGATGACGGGGAGGTACGCCCCGCAGCGCGGGTCCTGGCCGCCCCACTTGCCGGTGCCGTAGTACTGGTAGCCCATCTGCACGAAGAAGGTCTCGGGCGCCATGCTCAGCACGAACTTCGCGCCGTACTTGGCCTTGAGGGTCTTCAGCGCCGAGATCAGGTTGACGACCACGGGGGTGGTCGGGTTCCTGAAGTCCGTGTCGTTGGCGTTGAGTGACAGCGAGTGGCCCTCGAAGTCGACGTCCAGACCGTCGAGGCCGTAGTCGTCGATGATCTTCGAGACGGACGAGACGAAGGTGTCCCGGGCCGCCGTGCTGGTCAGCTGGACCTGGCCGTTCTGGCCGCCGATGGAGATCAGCACCTTCTTGCCGGCCGCCTGCTTGGCTTTGATCGCCGCCTTGAAGTCGGCGTCGCTCTCGACGTTCGGGCATTCGGTGACCGGGCAGCGGTTGAACCGGATGTCCCCGGAGGTGGCCGAGGTCGGCTCGCCGAAGGCCAGGTCGATGACGTCCCAGCTGTCGGGGACGTCGGCCAGGCGCGTGTACCCGGAGCCGTTGGCGAAGGTGGCGTGCAGATAGCCGACCAGGGCGTGGGTGGGCAGGTCGGTCGAGCCGCCGGATCCGGCGGTGGTGGTCGCGGTCACCGTCGCGGACCGCGCGGACTCGCCCGCGTCGTTGACGGCCGCGACCTGGAACGCGTACGCCGTGGCGGGCGACAGGCCGGTCACGGTGGCCGAAGTGCCGCTCACCGTCTGGACCTTGGCGCCGTCGCGGTAGACGGCGTAGCTTGTCGCGCCGCTGACGGCCGTCCAGGACAGGGCGACGCTGGAGGAGGTGACGGTGCCGGCCTTGAGGCCGGTCGGGGCGGCGGGCGGCTGCCCCGGGTCGACGCCGGGGCCGGTCAGGGAGATGTCGTCGGCGTAGTAGGCGCCGGTGCCGTACCAGCCGTGGGTGTAGAGCGTGACCCTGGTGGTGGCGGCGCCGGTGCGGAAGGTGGTCGTCAACTGCTGCCAGTTCGGCGCCGACTGGGTCCAGGTGGAGACGTCGGTGGTGGCGGTGCCGGTCGCGCCGAGGTAGACGTAGGAGCCGCGGACGTAGCCGGAGAGGGTGTACTGGGAGTCGGGCTTGACCGTGACGGTCTGCGTGCACTGGGCGTTGTCGCTGCCGGCCGGGGTGGCCTGGAGCGCCGAGGTGCCGCTGCGCACGGGTGTGGTGACGGTCGTACCGGCCGTGCAGGTCCAGCCGGCGAGGCCCGACTCGAAGCCACCGTTGCGGACGAGGTCCGCGTCGGCCGCGCGGGCGGCCGACGACAGTGCGGTGATGCCGGGCAGGGCCAGCAGCGCGGCCGTGAGCGCGGCGAGGACGGATCTGGTGCGCGGTCCGGTACGAGGGCTGGTGCGATCCACAACTGCCTCCGGGCATGGGGGAATCAGGAGGGTGGAGCGCGCTCAACTTGGTCCAGACCAATGCTGTTGTCAAGACCTCCGACGGCACGGGGTACCGGAACGCGGGCCGTCGGGCCGTCGGGCCGTCGGGCTGTCGGGCCGTCGGGCTGTCGGTCTTAGGGTCGTAGGGTCGTCGGCGGGTCCGCCCAGCCGCCCTCCCCCGCCGCGAGGCTCGCCGCGGCCTCGTGCATCGCCAGTTCCAGCAGGGCGGGATCGGTGAGGGTGCCGGAACCGTCCGGCGGGACCAGCCAGCGGACCGCGCCGGCCGTTCGGCCCGGATACGGCACGACGATCCAGGTGCCGGCCCCGGCGGTGCGGATGCCCGTGCCGAGCCAGCGAGCCGCCGTGCCGGACGGCACGAAGAAGCCCATGCGCGAGTCGCCGAAGTCGACCAGCACCGGGCCGGGTTGGTCGAGGATGCGGGTGAGCACGTCGAGCGTGGGATAGCCGAGCTCGCTCGGCAGGATCAGCACGTCCCAGGCCCTGCCCGCGGGCAGCAGCGCCACCCCCCGGGGATTGCGTTCCCACTCCCAGCGGCAGGCCTCGGGATCCGGCGCCACCGACACCAGCCACTCCACGGCCGCCCTCGCTCCGGTCATGAGAAAACCTCCCCGTCTCCCGTGGACGCGTGCGCGTCACAGGAGAGAGGGAGGTCTGCCGGGAGCGTTACGCGGATTTCCGGCCCCCCTTGGAGTGAACCGGATCACAGCGTCCGGCGGGCTCAGCTGTCGAAGCCGAGACCCAGTTTGTCCATGGCTCGCAGCCACAGGTTACGCCGTCCGTCGTGGGCGTCCGCGCGGGCCAGGGACCACTTGGTGAGCGCGATGCCGGTCCAGGCGAAGGGCTCGGGCGGGAAGGGGAGGGGTTTCTTGCGGACCATTTCGAGGCGCGTGCGCTCGGTCTCCTCGCCGGAGAGCAGGTCCAGCATCACGTCGGCGCCGAAGCGGGTGGCACCGACGCCGAGGCCCGTGTAGCCGGCCGCGTAGGCGACCTTGCCCTGGTGGGCGGTGCCGAAGAAGGCCGAGAAGCGCGAGCAGGTGTCGATCGCGCCGCCCCACGCGTGCGTGAAGCGGACGCCCTCCAGCTGCGGAAAGCAGGTGAAGAAGTGCCCGGCGAGCTTGGCGTACGTCTCCGGCCGGTCGTCGTACTCGGAGCGCACCCGGCCGCCGTAGTGGTGGACCGCGTCGTAACCGCCCCACAGGATCCGGTTGTCGGCGGACAGCCGGAAGTAGTGGAACTGGTTCGCCGAGTCCCCGAGCCCCTGGCGGTTGTGCCAGCCGATCGACGCCAGCTGGTCGGCGGTCAGCGGCTCGGTCATCAGCGCGTAGTCGTAGACCGGGACGGTGTACGAGCGGACGCGCCGCACCAGGTTCGGGAAGATGTTCGTGCCTAGCGCGACCTGGCGGGCCCGGACCGAGCCGTACGGGGTGCGTACGGCCATACCGGCGCCGTACGGCTTCAGGTCCAGGGCCGGAGTGTGCTCGTAGACGCGCACCCCCAGCTGGAGGCAGGCGCGCTTGAGGCCCCAGGCGAGCTTGGCCGGGTGGAGCATGGCCACTCCCCCGCGGTCCCACAGCCCCGCCTGGAAGGTGGGCGAGTCGACCTGCTCGCGCACCTGGTCGGCGTCCAGGAAGTCGACGCCGTCGGCCAGGCCCCTGTCCTGCATCTGCCGGTGCCAGTCGCGCAGTTCCCGGGCCTGGTAGGTCTCGGTCGCGACGTCGATCTCGCCGGTGCGCTCGAATTCGCAGTCGAGGGAGTGGCGGGCGACCGCCTTCTCGATCTCGTCGAGGTTGCGGGCGCCCAGCTCCTCCAGGGTGTGGATCTCGTCCGGCCAGCGGGCCAGTCCGTTGGGCAGTCCGTGCGTGAGGGAGGCGGCGCAGAAGCCTCCGTTGCGGCCCGAGGCGGCCCAGCCCACCTCACGGCCCTCCAGCAGCACCACGTCCCGCTGCGGGTCGCGCTCCTTGGCGTTGAGCGCGGTCCACAGTCCGCTGTAGCCGCCGCCCACGACCAGCAGGTCACAGGTCTCGGTGCCGGTGAGGGCGGGCTCGGCGTGGGGCTTGCCAGGGTCTTCGAGCCAGTACGGGACCGGCTGTGCTTCGGAAAGAGAAGTGATCCAACGGTTCATGGCGCTTGGGGCCATGATTTCAACTCCCTACAGAGTTCTTTCGGTCATGCCTTTTGCTTGTTGCGGCGATTCGTGATGACCATCGAGGTCAGCACGAACAGTACGGCGATGAGGAACATGGCCGTTCCGATGACATTGATCTGGACGGGGGTGCCGCGCTGCGCCGAACCCCACACGAACATGGGGAAGGTGACGGTCGAACCCGCGTTGAAATTGGTGATGATGAAATCGTCGAAGGAGAGCGCGAAGGAGAGCAGCGCGCCCGCCGCGATGCCGGGCGCCGCGATCGGCAGGGTGACGCGCAGGAACGTCTGCACCGGGCCGGCGTAGAGGTCCTGGGCGGCCTGCTCCAGGCGCGGGTCCATCGACATCACGCGCGCCTTGACCGCGGTGACCACGAAGCTGAGGCAGAACATGATGTGCGCGATCAGGATCGTCCAGAAGCCCAGCTGGGCACCCATGTTGAGGAACAGGGTGAGCAGCGAGGCCGCCATGACGACCTCGGGCATGGCCATGGGCAGGAAGATCAGCGAGTTCACGGCGCCGCGCGCCCGGAAGCGGTAGCGGACCAGCGCGAAGGCGATCATCGTGCCGAGGACCGTGGCGCCGACCGTCGCCCAGACCGCGATCTGGAGGCTGATCGACAGCGAGCCGCACATGTCCGCGACGCCGCACGGGTCCTTCCAGGCGTCCGTGGAGAACTGCTGCCATTCGTAGTTGAAGCGCCCCTTCGGTTTGTTGAAGGAGAACACCGTGACGATGACGTTCGGCAGCAGCAGATATCCGAGAGTCAGCAGTCCCGCGATGACGACGAGATGACGCTTGAGCCAGTTGACGAAGGGCATTTAGACCAGATCCTCCGTCCCCGACCTGCGGATGTAGAGAGTGACCATGAGAAGAATTCCGGCCATCAGGATGAAGGAGAGGGCCGCCGCGGTCGGATAGTCGAGGATCCGCAGGAACTGCGTCTGGATCACGTTGCCGATCATGCGGGTGTCGGTGGAGCCGAGGAGCTCCGCGTTGACGTAGTCGCCGGCCGCCGGGATGAAGGTCAGCAGCGTGCCGGAGACCACGCCCGGCATCGACAGCGGGAAGGTGACCTTGCGGAAGGTGGTCCACGGCCTGGCGTACAGGTCGCCGGCCGCCTCGTGCAGCCGCCCGTCGATGCGCTCCAGCGAGGTGTAGAGCGGAAGGATCATGAACGGGAGGAAGTTGTACGTCAGACCGCACACCACCGCCAGCGGTGTGGCCAGCACACGGTCGCCCGCGGTCCAGCCGAGCCAGTTGGTGACGTCGAGGATGTGCAGCGTGTTGAGGGCGCCGACGACCGGACCGCTGTCGGCGAGGATCGTCTTCCAGGCGAGGGTGCGGATCAGGAAGCTGGTGAAGAACGGCGCGATCACCAGGATCATGATCAGGTTCCGCCAGCGGCCGGCCCGGAAGGCGATCAGGTACGCCAGCGGGTAGCCCAGCACCAGGCACAGCACGGTCGCCGCGCCCGCGTAGAGGACGGAGCGCAGGAACTGCGGCCAGTACTCGCTCAGCGCGTCCCAGTACGTCGCGAAGTGCCAGGTGACCTTGTAGCCCTGCTCCAGGGAGCCCGTCTGCACGGACGTGGAGGCCTGGTAGATCATCGGCAGCGCGAAGAAGATGACCAGCCACAGGATGCCGGGCAGCAGCAGCCAGTACGGCGTGAAGCGGCCGCGCTTGCGCGGAGGCTTCTGCTCCGTCGAGGCGGGGGCGAGAGGCGGGGGCGCCTCGGTGAGGGTCGACATGTCTACGCGGCCTCTTCCTCGACGCTCTCCACGCCGGCGTCGATGTCCTGGGCCGCGTCCAGGCCGAAGGTGTGGGCCGGGTTCCAGTGCAGGACCACGTCGGCGCCGGGCAGCAGGCGGGCGTCGCGGTCGATGTTCTGGGCGTAGACCTCGAACTCGGGGCAGACCGGGCTGTCGATCACATACTGCGTGGAGACGCCGATGAAGCTGGAGTCGGCGATCTTGCCGGTGATGCGGTTGCGGCCCTCGGGAATCGAACCCGCCTCGTCGGCGTGGGTGAGGGAGATCTTCTCCGGGCGGATGCCGACCAGTACCTTGCCGCCGGTCGTGGTGGGCGCGGAACAGCGCGCCTCGGGCAGGACCAGCTTGCCGCCGCCGGCCTTCAGGACGATGTCCCCGCCGTTCTTGGCGTCGACCTCGGCCTCGATCAGGTTCGAGGTGCCGAGGAAGTTCGCGACGAAGGTGGTCTGCGGGTTCTCGTAGAGGTCGGCGGGCGAGCCGAGCTGCTCGACGCGGCCCGCGTTCATCACGGCGACCGTGTCGGCCATGGTCATGGCCTCCTCCTGGTCGTGCGTGACGTGGATGAAGGTGATGCCGACCTCGGTCTGGATCCGCTTGAGCTCCAGCTGCATCTGGCGGCGCAGCTTGAGGTCAAGGGCGCCGAGGGGCTCGTCGAGGAGGAGCACCTTGGGGTGGTTGATCAGCGCCCGGGCCACGGCGACGCGCTGCTGCTGGCCGCCGGAGAGCTGGTGAGGTTTCTTGCGCGCCTGCTCGCCGAGCTGGACGAGGTCGAGCATCTCCTCGACCTGCTTCTTCACCGACTTGATGCCGCGCCGGCGCAGGCCGAAGGCGACGTTCTCGAAGATGTCGAGGTGCGGGAAGAGCGCGTACGACTGGAAGACCGTGTTCACCGGCCGCTTGTACGGCGGCAGGTGCGTCACGTCCTGGTCGCCCAGGTGCACGGTGCCCGAGGTGGGGTCCTCCAGGCCCGCGATCATGCGCAAGGTGGTGGTCTTGCCGCAGCCGGACGCGCCGAGCAGGGCGAAGAAGGAGCCCTGTGGCACGGTCAGGTCCAGCGGGTGTACGGCGGTGAAGGAGCCGTAGGTCTTGCCGATCCCGGTGAGGCGGACGTCGCCGCTGCTGTCTGTCGTCATTATCGTCGTCACGCCCCTGTGAGCTTCGCGAACTTCTCTTCGTAGGCCGTCTCTTCCTTCTGCGTCAGTGAGCGGAAGGCGTGAGACCTGGCCTGCATGGCCTTGTCGGGAATGATCAGCGGGTTGTTCGCCGCGTCCTCGTCGATCTTCGCGAGGTAGGGCTTCACCCCGTCGACCGGCGACACGTAGTTGATGTAGGCGGCGAGGGCGGCGGCCTGAGGCGGCTCGTAGTAGAAGTCGATCAGCCGCTCGGCGTTCGTCTTGTGGCGTGCCCGGTTCGGGACCAGCATGTTGTCGGTCGACGTCATGTAGCCGCTGTCGGGGATGACGAAGTCGACGTCCGGGCTGTCCGCCTTGAGCTGCACCACGTCACCGGCCCAGGCCACGCAGGCCGCGAAGTCGCCCTTGGTGAGGTCGGAGGTGTAGTCGTTGCCTGTGAAGCGGCGGATCTGGCCCTTGTCGACGGCCTTCTGCAGCCGGGCGATCACCGCGTCGAAGTCGTCGTCGGTGAACTTCCCCGGGTCCTTGCCCATGTCGAGCAGCGTCATGCCGATGCTGTCGCGCATCTCGGACAGGAAGCCGACGCGCCCCTTGAGCTTGGGGTTGTCGAGCAGGTCGGAGATCGACTTGACCTCTATGCCGTCAAGCGCCTTCTTGTTGTAGGCGATCACGGTGGAGATGCCCTGCCAGGGGTACGAGTAGGCGCGGCCCGGGTCCCAGTCGGGGTTGCGGAACTGCGCCGACAGGTTGCTGTAGGCGTGCGGCAGGTTGGAGGGGTCCAGTTTCTGGGCCCACCCGAGACGGATCAGCCGGGCGGCGAGCCAGTCGGTGAGGACGATGATGTCGCGGCCGGTGTCCTGGCCCGCGGCGAGCTGCGGCTTGATCTTGCCGAAGAACTCGTTGTTGTCGTTGATGTCCTCGGTGTACTTGACCTGGATACCGGTCCGCTTGGCGAACGTCTCCAGCGTCGGGTGGTGCTTGCCGCTGTCGTCGACGTCGATGTACTCGGTCCAGTTGGAGAAGTTGACGACCTTCTCCTGGGCCGAGTGGTCCTCGGCGGACGTGCCGCCCTGCGTCTTGCCCGCGGCGGGGATGCCGCAGCCGCTCAGCGCCCCGAGGCCACCCACCGCGAGCGCGCCGCCGGCGGAGGCGCGCAGCAGGGAACGCCGGGTCAAGGCCGCCCGGCCATTGCGGAAGCTGCGCCGCATGGCGGCCGCTTGGGCCGGAGTCAGGCGGTCGGGCTCGTACTGATCCATGCGCGTGGTGCCCTTTCGGAGGGTTGGCGGCCGCGGGTCGAGCGGCCTGTTGTCGCTATCTGTCCCCGAAGATCGTGCGGTGCCAGTCCTTCCGGGCCACCGCCGTATTGTCGAACATTACGTGTTTGACCTGCGTGTATTCCTCGAACGAGTACGCAGACATGTCCTTGCCGAAGCCGGACTGCTTGAAGCCGCCGTGCGGCATCTCGCTGATGATCGGGATGTGGTCGTTGATCCATACGCAGCCCGCTTTGATCTCTCGGGTCGCGCGCCCTGCCCGGTAGACGTCCCGGCTCCACGCCGAGGCCGCGAGGCCGTACGGGGTGTCGTTGGCCAGCCGGATTCCCTCATCATCACTGTCGAACGGCAGAACGACCAGTACCGGCCCGAAGATCTCGGACTGGACGACCTCGCTGTCCTGCGGCGCGTCGGCGATGAGGGTGGGTCGGTAGTAGGCGCCGTCCGCGAGGTCGCCCTGGGGCACCTCGCCGCCGGTCACCACGCGCGCGTAGGCACGCGCCCGCTCGACGAAGCCGGCCACGCGGTCGCGCTGGACGTGCGAGATCAGCGGGCCGAGGTCGGTGCCGGGGGCGAAGGGGTCGCCGAGCCGGACGCTCTCCATCAGGGCGGCGGTCCGCTCGACGAACGCCTCGTAGAGGGGTCGCTGTACGTACGCGCGCGTGGCGGCGGTGCAGTCCTGCCCGGTGTTGATCAGCGCACCGGCGACGGCGCCGTTGGCGGCCGCTTCGAGGTCGGCGTCGTCGAAGACGACGAAGGGGGCCTTGCCGCCGAGCTCCAGGTGGATGCGCTTGACGGTGGCGGTGGCGACCTCGGCGACGCGCTTGCCGACGGCGGTGGAGCCGGTGAAGGAGGTCATGGCCACGTCGGGGTGGCCGACGAGGTGCTCGCCCGCCTCCCTGCCGGTACCGGTGACGATGTTGATCACGCCGTCCGGGATGCCCGCCGCGGTGGCCGCCTCTGCGAACAGCAGCGAGGTCAGCGGGGTGAGCTCGGCGGGCTTGAGCACGATCGTGTTGCCCGCCGCGACAGCCGGGAGGATCTTCCAGGCGGCCATCTGCAGCGGGTAGTTCCAGGGCGCGATGGAGCCGACGACACCGATGGGTTCCCGGCGGACGTACGAGGTGTGGTCCCCCGAGTACTCACCGGCGGCCTGCCCCTGCAAGTGCCGGGCGGCGCCCGCGAAGAAGGCCGTGTTGTCGATGGTCCCCGGGACGTCGAACTCCCGGGTCAGCTTGAGCGGCTTGCCGCACTGGAGGGACTCGGCACGGGCGAACTCCTCGGCGCGCTCGGCGATGACGGAGGCGAAGCGGTGCAACGCGTCGGAACGCTCGCCGGGGGTCGCGCCCGCCCAGCCCGGGAGGGCGGCACGGGCGGCGGCGACGGCGGCGTCGACGTCGTCCCGGCCGGCGAGCTCATAGGTGTACACGGCCTCGCCGGTGGCCGGGTCGACCACGGAGTGGGTACGCCCTGACGTGCCCTTCGTAAAGCGTCCGTCGATGTACTGCGCGCCGTCCGCGAGGCGGTCCTGCGCCGGAAATCGTTCCGGGGTGGCGGTGCCCGGGTTGTGCATGTCGCTCTCCTCCGCCGTCGCCCCGTCCGAAGGGGCGGGTGGCGTAGCTCCAGCTCGATTTGAGTGCCGATCCTGACAGAGCAAAGGCCCACCAACAAGGGATTCCGTTGTTGATTTTTGGTTACGCGACGGAATCTGTCGACCAGGGTGTCGAGTCGCCCGGGAAAAGGGAGGACGGAGTGTCAGTGGTGCGTGCCACACTCGCGTGCATGGCGAAGATCGACTCTTTGGAAGCCCTGGTCAGGGAGGTCCGCGAAGGCTCGCGCATCAAGTACCTCCACTTCTGGGGACACCGTCCGCCACCGGACGGGCGGATCGGTGCGAGCTGTCTGAGCCAGTGGTGGCCGTCACCGTTCGTGGTCGACGATGTGCCCTACGCGACGGCCGAGCACTGGATGATGGCCGAGAAGGCCCGACTGTTCGGGGACGCGGAGGCGGAGCGCCGCGCGCTGTCCGCCGGGCACCCCTCGGAGGCCAAGAAGGCCGGGCGGCTGGTGCGCGACTTCGACGAGGCGATATGGGAGCGGGAGCGGTTCCGGATCGTCGTCGAGGGCAGCGTGCACAAGTTCAGCGCCGACGCGGCCCTGCGGGACTTCCTGCTCGCCACGGGTGACCGGGTACTGGTGGAGGCCAGCCCCGTGGACCGCGTCTGGGGCATCGGCCTCGCGGCCACCGACGAGGCGGCCCAGGACCCACAGCGGTGGCGGGGCCTGAACCTGCTGGGCTTCGCACTGATGCAGGCCCGTGAACGGGTTGCCGGCGGCGGGTCGCCGGCGGCGCTTTAGCGGGGCGGAACCGTCGGCTGCGGCCGAGAGGGACGAAATCACCGGCGAATGGAACCCTTGGCGGCGGCTGAGCGGGACCGGATCGAGGTCGACGCCTGGCCGAACCGGACCACCGCCGACGTCAGCCGCGGCAGGGTCGGCCGTCCCACCCAACCCGGCTCAAGCGCCGCCGGCATTCGTGGCGATCACGAACGCGATCACCACCAGCGCCAGGACGATGCCCACGGCTCCGCAGATGATCCCGGCCAGCGCCTGTCCGGGATTGGTGGCCTCGCCGCGGCGGGCCTTGCCGCGTCCGAGCGCGCCGAAGATCACGGCCAGGACGCCCAGGACGATGGCGATGGGCCACATGCAGAAACCGATCGCCGCCAGGATGCCCAGCACCAAGCCTGCCGTGCCCATGCCGTTGCTCGGCATCGGCTGCAGGCCCGGCCAGCCGTAGTAGCCGCCGTGCGGGGCCGGGTAGCCGTAACCGGCGGGTGCGCCCGGGTAGCCGTACGGAACCTGCCCGGGACCGTCGGGGGAGATGGGCGGCGGCGGGACGGCGTCCTGCGGCTGCGCGGCGGGCGGGGCGAACGGATTCACCGGCTGCCCCGAGAAGGCGCCCGGTCCCGGCGGGGCGAACGGGTTCGCCGGCCCGCCCGCGGAGGCGCCCGGCGCCGGCGGGGCGAAGGGGCTGGCCCAGGCCTGCGGCACGGCGTCGTTCGGGCCCGGGGCGACCGTCTGCTGCTCGTACCCGGAGCCGGAGACAACGTTCTCCGGCGGGCCGGACACGGGACCCCGCTCACCCGGCGGCGCCCACGGCCCCGCGTCGGGACCGCCGAGGTCCTGCCCCTGGAACCGCTCCCCGGCGGTGTTCTCCGGTGGGCGTGGTGCCTCGTCGGCCATGGCGTGGGCCCCCCTCTGTCGTGTCCCGTCATGCTACGGCCCGGCCACGACGGCCACCGGCCGGGCCTACGATGATCCCCGAGTCACCGATCAGCCGATCACCCGCGCCCCGAGCACCGCCCCGGGGCGTCGTTCCGGGGAGGAACCTTGACCGACCAGACCGCCGTCACCGGCACCGGCACCGCCGCCCGCGATCTGCACAGCTTCATCGCCGGGCTGCCCAAGGCCGAACTGCACGTCCACCACGTCGGCTCCGCCTCCCCCCGCATCGTCTCGGAGCTGGCCGCCCGCCACCCCGACTCCAAGGTCCCCACCGACCCCGAGGCCCTGGCCGACTACTTCACCTTCACGGACTTCGCCCACTTCATCGACGTGTACCTGTCCGTCGTGGACGTGATCCGCACCCCGGAGGACGTCCGGCTGCTGACCTACGAGGTGGCCCGTGACCTGGCCCGCCAGCAGGTGCGCTACGCCGAGCTGACCATCACCCCCTTCTCCTCCACCAAGCGCGGCATCGACGAGCGCGCGTTCATGGACGCGATCGAGGACGCCCGCAAGGCGGCCGAGGCCGAGTTCGGGACCGTACTGCGCTGGTGCTTCGACATCCCCGGCGAGGCGGGTCTGGAGGCGGCCGAGGAGACGACGCGGCTCGCCACCGACGACCGGCTGCGCCCGGAGGGCCTGGTGTCGTTCGGGCTCGGCGGTCCCGAGATCGGCGTACCGAGGCCACAGTTCAAGCCGTACTTCGACCGAGCCATCGCCGCCGGTCTGCGCTCCGTGCCGCACGCCGGCGAGACGACAGGGCCGCAGACGGTCTGGGACGCGCTGGTCGACCTGCGCGCCGAGCGCATCGGCCACGGCACCAGCTCCGCCCAGGACCCGAAGCTCCTCGCCCACCTCGCCGAGCACCGCATCCCGTTGGAGGTCTGCCCGACCTCCAACATCGCCACCCGCGCGGTCCGCACCCTCGACGAGCACCCGATCAAGGAGTTCGTGGACGCCGGAGTCCTGGTCACGATCAACTCCGACGACCCGCCGATGTTCGGCACCGACCTGAACACCGAGTACGCGGTGGCCGCCCGCCTCCTCGGCCTCGACGAGCGGGGCCTGGCCGAGCTCGCCAAGAACGCGGTCGAGGCCTCCTTCCTGGACGCGGCGGGCAAGACCCGGATCGCCGGGGAGATCGACGCCTACACCTCCGCGTGGCTCGCGCCCTGACGCCCACCACAATGGGGCCATGCAGACGCTGACCGCCGTGGCCCATCGCGGCGACCCCTACCGCTTCCGCGAGAACACGATCGACTCGCTGCGTTCCGCGCTCGCCCTGGGCGCGGACGCGATCGAGTTCGACGTGCGCCTCACCCGCGACGACGTACCCGTGCTGCTCCACGACGAGACGCTGAAGCGGCTGTGGGAACACGACCGGCCGCTGCGCGAGCTGTCCGCGGCCGAGGTGCGGGGCCTCACGGCGGGCGGGGTGCCGACGCTGGCGGACGCGCTGGCCGCGACGGACGGTGCGCGGGTGATGGTCGACCTGCCGGGCCGGGTCGAGAGGCGCACGGCGGAGGCGGTCGTGGACGTGGTCCGCCAGTGCGACGCGCGGGACCGCGCCTATTACTGCGCGGCGGCCCCCGCCATGCTGGCCCTGCGCGCGGCCGACCCCTCCGCCGAGATCGCCCTGACCTGGACGACGCTCGCGCCCGCGCGCCCGGCCCTGCTGAACGCGGTGCGCCCGCGCTGGCTCAACTACCGCTTCTCCCTGGTCGACCACGACCTGGCCGCCCGCGTCCACCACGACGGCTACCTGCTCTCCGTCTGGACCCCGGACACCCGCCGATCCATGCGCCGTCTGATCGACATGGGCGTGGACTCGATCACCACGAACCGCGTCGACGTCCTGTTCGCGGCACGCGCGAGCGTCCAGCCCTCGCCGTCGGACCGGCCGGCCGCGCGCGGGTGACGTAGGGCGGCCCCCGGCCCCCGGCCCCCGGCCCCCTGGCCCGGTCCTCGGCCCCCTAGGGGGTCGCCCCCGGACAACACCTTTGCCGACGAGGGCATTTGGTGGGGGACGGGCCAAGGCCGACGGCGGCACGGAGTTGGTGGACGTGACGGACTGGAACCAGGCCGACCGGTGGGCCGCCGGTGACATGATCTCCACGACGGCCGACCTGGAGCGGCTGCTCACCTCGCTCTTCCGGGGCCGGATCGTGCCCGGCCCGCAGCTGGAGGAGATGTTCACCGTCCCCTCGCGCATCGAGGGCGCCACCTACAGCGCGGGCCTGCAGCGGTTCGCGTACAAGGGCCGGGTGTACTGGCTCAAGAGCGGCGCGCGGTACGGCTACAGCGCGGTCGTCGGCGGCACCCGGAACCTGAGCAGCACCCTCGTCTACTCGGTCGGCTCGACCGAGTAGACGAGGGCGAGACCATGAACCCGGTGGCCCAGCGGATCGCGCTGGCCGCGCTCAAGTGACGTCCGTCCTCTGGGGCCCCTGCGGATCAGCCCAGGGGCTCGTCCAGCGGTACGTGCCGCACGCCCGGCAGATGGCCGTCCAGCTCACCGGGCTCGAACCGGCACATGCCCACGGCGTGCCAGAACTCGCCGGTGACGTCGCCCTCGTACTTGTAGCCGCCGGAGGGTGACAGCGCCGCCCAGCCGCCCGGCATGCCGACCAGGGTGGCGCGCAGGGTGGCCGGGGCGTCGGCGGGGACGTTCCACAGCCGTACCGTGCCGTCCTCGCCGCCGCTGGCCAACAGGGAGCCGTCCGGGCTGAAGGCCACCGCGAGCACCCTGCCGGTGTGGCCGGTCAGTGCCGCGGTCTCGCGGCCGGTGCGCGGGTCCCACAGGCGGACGACCCGGTCGTCGCCCGCCGTCGCCAGCAGGGGCCGCAGCGGATGCACGGCGGCGGTCCACAGCTTGCCGGTGTGGCCGGTCAGCCGGTGCACGACCGCGCCGTCCTTCCAGATCACCGCCTGGCCGTCCCAGGAGGCGCTGACCAGCCAGGAGCCGTCCGGGGCGAAGGCCACGGCGTAGACCCGGTCGGTGTGTCCGTCGAGCACGGCGGTGATCCGGCGGTCGGCCATGTCCCAGATCCGCACCTTGCGGTCGTCGCAGCCGGTGGCCAGCACGGCGTCGTCGGACCGGAAGGCGATGGCGCGGACCCGGCCGTAGTGCTCGGTGATGGTGGCGACGTGCGCCCCGGTGACCCGGTACCACAGCCGCACCGTGTCGTCGTCGTTGGCGGTGGCGATCAGATCGCCGTCGGCGCTGAACGCCTCGGCCCACACGTGGTCCGTCTCGACGTCGAGTTCGCGCTGGTACTCGCCGGTGGCCGCGTTCCAGAGGTAGATGTCGCCGTCGCTGCTCGCGGTGGCCAGCAGCGGGCCCAAGGGCCCGAACACCGCGGAGACCAGGCGGTCGCTCTGTCCGGTCAGCCCGCGCAGCCGGCGGCCGGAGGCGGTGTGCCACAGCCGGACGTACCCGTCGTTCCCGCCGGCCGCGAGCATCGAGCCGTCGGCGCTGAACGACAGGGTGCCGATCCGGCGTCCGTGGCCGCGCAGGATCCGCTTGCCCTGGCCGGTGGCCGGGTCCCACAGCCGTACGACCCCGTCGTTGCCGCCGGTCACCAGCAGCGAGTCGGAACCCGCGGCGGGCGTGTCGCCGTGCGGCCGGAACTTGCACACCCAGACCGAGCCGCGGTGCTCGGCGGGCTGCCGGCTCAGCGGGACGGCGACCGGGTCGGCCTGCTCGTCGACGCGCCACAGCCGGACCACCCCGGCGCTGTCCCCCGCGGCGAGCAGCGTCCCGTCGGGGTCGAACAGCACCTGGTAGACGGCACCGCGGCAACCGCCGAGCAGCCCGGCGCAGCCCCCGGCCTCCAGGTCCCACAGCCGCACCTCGCCGTCGGTGTCACCGCTGACCAGGAAACGACCGTCGGGATGGAAGTCGAGGGTGTAGACGCGGCCGGAGTGACCGGTGAACTCGTGGCGCAGGGTCCTGGAGGCGAGGTCCCAGACCCGGACCGTGCCGTTGCGCCGGTCATCTCCCCGGTCGCCGGTGGCCAGCAGGGTGCCGTCCGGGCTGTACCGCGCCCGGTACACCGCGCTCTGGTGGCCGGGCAGTTCGCCGACCTGCTGCCCGGTGGCCAGGTCCCACAGGCGTACGGCGGTGGAGGCGTCGCCGGTGGCCAGGGTGGCGTTGTCGGGGGCGAAGCTCACCGTGTAGACGGGCGCGATGTGGCCGGGCAGCCGGTGCAGCGGCCGGCCCGAGGCGGTGTCCCAGACGGTGACGACGCCGTCGGCGTCCCCGGTGGCCAGCAGGGAGCCGTCGGTGTCGAGGGCGAGGGGCCAGACGCCGCGCGGGTGGATCTCCAGCACGTGCAGGCAGCGGCCGGAGACCGGGTCCCACAGGCGTACGGTGCCGTCCGAGCTGCCGCTGGCCAGCACCCGCGCGCGGAACTTGACCGCGTAGACCCGGCCGGTGTGCCCGCCCAGGGTGCGCAGCGGCATGCCGGAGACGGCGTCGCAGACGAGCACGCTGCCGTCCTCGCTGCCCGCGGCGAGGAGTTCGCCGTCGGGGCTGTACGAGATGGGCTCGGGCAGCCGGCTGGTCCGCATGTCGAAGCCGTACGGGACGCCGACCGCGGAGGGTCTGAAGCCCGAGTCGACGCTCATGTCGGGGGCGATCGACGCGGTGGCCAGTTCGGGGGTGCCCGGCAGACCGGGTCCGGTGGTCGCCGAGATCAGCGCCGCCTGCCGCCACCGGCCCCCGTCGACCCGGGCGCCGGTCAGGTCGGTGCGGATCAGCCGGGCCCGCCGCAGGTCGGCGCCGCGCAGGTCGGCGTCGGTGAGATCCGCGCCGTCGAGCCGGGCGCCGGTCAGCCGGGCGTGCCGCAGGACGGCGCCGGAGAGGTTGGCGCCGACCAGCCGGGCGTCGGTGAGGTCGGCGCGGGTGAGGTCGACGCCGGCGAAGTCGCGGTGCGAGAGGTCCTCGCCGGCCAGGGCGGCACCGCGCAGGTCGGTGTGGGCGGGCACGCGCAGCCGGGTGAGGATCTTCACGGCGTTGGCGCGGGCGACCTCCTGGCCCCGCGCGGTCGGCGCCGTGTCATCGGGGGAGCCGCTCAGCTCCCGTTCGGCCCATTGCTGGCAGGTCCGGTGGTCGGCGAGGTCGCACAGGAACTCGACGGCGAGCTGGCTGAGTTGACGGCGCGCCAGCAGGCTCGGGTCGCCGTCGGTCAGCCGGAGGGCGCAGGCGCGGGCGATGAGCCACTCGACCACCGAGCCGTGGATGAACCGGAACACGCCGTCGGCGTTGCGCACCAGAAGGCTGCCGGAACCGATGGCGTGCGTGGTCTGCGGCACCGACAGCCGGGTCTCCGCGAGCCCGGTGAGGGTCTCGGCGACATCGGTGAGCTCGTCCAGCCGCAGCGATTCCTGGCCGCTCTCCCACAGTCTGAGGGCGAGCGCGGTGACCGCGTTCCACAGCTGGTCGAGGCTCAGTCCGGGGCCCCGGCCGGCGCCGCCGCTGCCGCGCTGTTCCTCGAAGCCCAGCCAGGCGGTGAGCACTTCCTGGTAGAGCCCGGCGGGGCTGAGCGCGCGGCCCGCCCCGGCGACGGCGCGCAGCCGCTCGTCGTCGAGGTCGGCGACGAAGCCGAGCAGCCGCGGGTTGCGGCACAGCGCGAGCAGGTCGGGGATGGCGTCGAGGAGCCGCAGCCGGCGGTCGGCGGCCTGGGTGTCGCCGCCGTAGCGGTTGACCAGGTAGGCGTGGATCTGCTGTGGGGTGAACTCCTGGACCGCGAGCACCCGGCGGTGCGGCAGCAGGCCGACGCGTTCGCCGAGCGCGGTGAGCACCTGGCCCTGGGAGCGGAAGTGCTGGGTGCGGCTGCTGACCACGATCTTGGCGCTGTCCACGGCGGAGTCCAGCAGCACCTGGAGGCGTTCGGCGGCGCGGTCGTAGGTGACCTGGTTGACGAGTTCGTCGAAGCCGTCGAAGAGCAGCACGATCCGGCCCTGCTGGAGCATGTACCTGAAGGCGCGCAGGTCGATGTTGTCGACGCCGTGCGCGGCGAGGTGGGCGGCGACCAGGCCCTCGAAGGAGTAGGCCCGGTCCAGTGCGTTCAGTTCGATCAGCAGCGGGACGAGGTGCGGCAGTTCGGTGGGGATACGGCGGGCCAGCTCGCGCAGCGCGAAGGTCTTGCCGTGCCCGAAGTCGCCGAGGAGCAGCAGGAAGCGGCCCTGGTCGGAGTCGAGCAGCCGGAGCATGTCGTCGACCAGTCCGTCGCGGTCCTCGGCGTCGAGGCGCTCGACCTCACGGTACCGCTGGGGCAGGTACATGCCCGGGGGGTAGCGGGGGTCGGTGCGCAGCCGCTCGCTCTGCCCGCTGACGTAGCCGCGCAGGTCGAGCAGGCCCTGGAACTCGGTGAAGCTGCGCACCCTGACGCCCCGGCGGCGGGCCTGGTCGTGCAGTTCGCGGGCGGGCGGCGGGCCGTCGTGGACGAGTTCGGCCTCGGTCTCGGAGTCGGCGGCGTGCACGAGGGCCACGAACCGGTCGATGTCCTGCCGGGTCGGGGTACCGGTGTGCACGGCCACCCGCTGCTGGCGGACGAAGCCCGACTGGGTCCAGGTGACGAGGAGTTGCGGCACCGGCCCCTCGACCGGGCGGATCTGGGCGCCCTCGTGGCGGGTGCGGCAGACCTCGGAGACCCGGGCGAGCAGGATCTCGGCCGGGGTCTGCACGGCGCGCGGTTCCGGTTCCGGCGCGGGTCGCCCGGCCGGATCGACCGGGGTCACGGCGTCCGGGCCGGTGCTCCCCGGGCCGCCGTCCTCCTCCGGACCGAAGGCGCGTTCGGCGCGCCGCCACTGGACCGGGCGCCGCTGCGGTTCGCCCGGACCCTGCCAGCTCGCCAGGCCGTCGCGGCTGATGCGCAGCAGTTGGTGCCGGCCGGGTCCGACGGCGCCGATCACCGGCACCTCCCCGGTCGTGGTGGCCAGGGCGGGCAGCGCGCCGGGGTCGGTCGGGCCGTGCAGCAGCAGGTGCAGCCGGGGGGCGGTGAGCCGGGCGAGCACCTCGGTGTCGCGCAGCGGCCCCGCGCCGTCCTGGGCGGTGGTGGTCCGGCGGGCGGTGGCGGAGGGCCGCCCGGCGCCCGGGGAGTGGCGCAGGACTCCGATCCGCAGCCAGCCCTCGGTCTCGTGCGGGCGCAGCGCCTGGGCGAACCAGGCGGCCTGCTCGGCGCCGACCATGCCGTACTGGTCGTCGCGGCGGTGGCTGTAGGCCATGGAGGAGTTCAGGCCCGCGACGACGGTGTGCAGCTCGGGCACGGGGAAGAGGGTCCACGGCTGGTCGCTGTCGAAGACGACGTCGAGGCCCTGGTAGAGCTCCTGGAACAGCCGTGCGAAATGCCGCCACTTCGGCCAGTACGGCGGCCGGGGCGGCATCTCGTCGGCCTCGCAGTTGCTGAAGTAGGCCTGACAGGCGGCCTGGTTGACGTCCTGGCCGCCGGGCACGAGGGCGACCCGGTGCGGTTCGAGGCCGAGCAGGGCCCGCAGGCCGGTGAGGAAGGACAGGGCCTGTTCGAACTCGCGGCGGCTGCCCGAGGCGGTCAGGTCGCCGGTGACCACCAGCAGATCGGGGGCGGGCGCTCCGGCGTCGGTGAGTTCGACGAGGTCGCCCCAGATCGCGGCCTGCAACTCGGCGGGGTCCAGGCCCCGGCCGAAGGCGGGCCCGGCCAGGTGCAGCACGTTGACCGCCTCCCGGGCCCGCAGGTCTCCGGAGACTCTCGGGTACACGGGCGGCGCGGCGGGCCTGCGGCGTCCCGCCCACGCGGGGCGCCCGACCGGCCTTGCGAGCGGCGCCACGGCCCGGGCCGCCGGAGCGGGAGCGGCCGGGCGGCCGTTCTGCCCCGGGTAGTCGGGGCGCAGAGTGGGCCGGGCCCGGCCGTCGAGGGCCTGGCGGACGCGGGTCAGGAGCAGCTCGCGGGCGGCCGCCGGATCGGTGACCGGGACCAGGTCGACGTAGGTGATGGTGGCCAGCAGGCCCTCCACCGGGATGTCCTCGACCCGTACGGTGATCAGACGCCGCTCAGGGGCGTCGGGGTCGGCGCGTAACGCGGCCTGCCATTCCATGCGTCCGTACCGCGACCGCTCGTAGTTGCGGGACAGTACGGCGATGACCGCGGCGGATTCGCTGACCCCCCGGTCCATGAAATCGACGAAATTGGTGCCCGGCACGAAGTCCCAGGCCTGGAGTACCGTGCGGTAACCGGCCTCCTCAAGGGACCAGGCGATCCAGGACGCCCAGCGTTCGTCGGCGGGTGAGTAGCTGATGAAGAAGTCCAATGGCCCGGTTTCGGTGTCCCCCGGAGCGATCTGTCGCGCCACCATGTATCCATAATGCCGTGAAAAGACAGGTTGAGACGGTCCGTTTCGAGGCGTTCCCCAGCGATCGGGTTTCACCCACGTACAGATGTGCGACCCTTCCTGGGATGCGTGTCTTCTTGCGTCTGCATGTCCTCGACCGGGTGGCGATCGGTCTGCTGGTGGCCGGTCTCCTGTGCGTAGCCACAGGATGGCTGCCCACGGGACCGGCGTCCGACGCGATGAACCGCATCGCCCCGCTGCTGGCGTTCCTTGGCACGGTGATCGTGCTGGCCGAGCTGACCAGCAAAGCGGAGGTGTTCGACGTGGTGGCCGCCCGCGTGGCACGGGCCGGCCGGGGCAGCTATCCCCTCCTGTTCCTGCTCTGCGTGGCCTTCGCCTCGGTCACCACCATCGCCCTGAACCTGGACACCACCGCCGTCCTGCTCACCCCGGTGATGCTGGCGCTCGCCACCCGGATCGGCATCGCGCCGGTGCCCCTGGCGATGACCACGGTGTGGCTGGCCAACACGGCGAGCCTGCTGCTGCCGGTCTCCAACCTGACGAACCTGCTGGCCGCGAACCGGGTCGCGCTGTCCCCGCTGGGCCTGGCCGGCCGGATGTGGGCGCCGCAACTCGCCGCCGTCGTCGTGACGATGGGGTGCCTGTGGATGTTCTTCTGGCGGCGCGGCAAGCGCGGGACGGAGGGCGTCCCGGACCTGGCCGACGCGCTCGCGGACCGGCCCGACCGGATCGGCGCGGGGGCCTCCGGACCGGGTGCGGCGCGCGCCGGGGACGTACGCGCGGACCGCGCCGACCGCTACCGTCCGCCCGGCGTGCACCGGCCCGCCGACCGGGTCCTCTTCCGGGCCTGCGCCCTGGCCTGCGGCGGCTTCCTGATCGCCATCCTGGTGGCCGACGTACCGCTGTGGATGGCCTCCGCGACCGCCGCGGCCGTCGCCGTGGCGGCCTTCGGGGTCCGGGACCGGTCGGAGCTGCGGCTGTCGCTGATCCCCTGGCGGCTGCTGATGATGGTGCCCGGCATGTTCCTGGTGGTCGAGACGGTCAACGCCCACGGGCTGCACGACGTGCTGGCCTCGGCGATCGGCGACGACGGCGGCACGCTCGGCCTGCTGCGCGCGGCGGCGGTCGGCGGTGGCCTGTCCAACGTCCTCAACAACCTCCCCGTCTACCTCGCCGGAGAGGCGGCCGTCCCGGTCGCCAACCACGACCAGCTCCTCGCCCTGCTCGTCGGCACGAACGCGGGCCCGGTGATCACCCCGTGGGCGTCCCTGGCGACGCTGCTCTGGTACGAGCGGTGCCATGCGTACGGGGTACGGGTGCCGGTGCGCCGACTGATGGGCACCGGCGCGGTACTGGCCGCGTCGGCGGTGCTGGCGTCGGTGGCGGCGTTGGCACTGACCCGCTAGCCGCGGGTTCGCTGGACGCTGGTCTTCACGGCGCCGAGGAATGCGACCCAGGCCGGCGCCGTGAAGACCAGGGCGGGGCCGGTGGGGGTCTTGCTGTCACGTACGGGGACGTGGGTGGGGGCGGCGAGGTCGTTCACTTCGAGGCAGTCGCCGCTGCTACCGCCGCTGTACGTCGACTTGCGCCAGCCAGTCAGTGCCGAGTCAGGAATGCTGTGCTTGCTGCGCTTCATGCTCGTAATCCTCCGCGACCGAGGTGATCAGCGCCAGGGACTTACGGTGCGACAACGCGTCGCCCAGCGCGTGATCGTAAGCCACCTGACATTCGCGGACCACGGACGGAAGTTCCCAGATCCGGCCCGACTTCAGACCCTCGGTGTAGGCGATGGGCGGTAGCCCCTCGAACCACATGAGCGAGACGAATCCCTCCAGCAAGGCGTGGTAGCCGACCGCGAAGGGCAGTACGTGCACACGGATGCGATGGCTCTCGCCCAGGGCAAGGATGTGACGGAGCTGCTCGCACATCACCTGCGGACCGCCGATTTTCCGGCGCAGAACGGCCTCGTCGAGCAGCATCCACACCTTGGGCGCGTGGAAGTTGTCCAGGATGCGAGCGCGTTCGAGGCGTGTGGCGAGCAGCTCGTCGCGTTCCTCAGAGCTCTTGGGTGAGGCGCCGGAACTGAGCACCTCGCGCGCGTACTCAGGCGTCTGGAGGATGCCCGGCACCAGCTTGGGGGCGTACTCCCGGATCTCCGCAGCCTTGCTCTCGAACTCCAGGGCCTCCGCGAAGTGCTCCGCCACCTTCCTGCCGTCCAGGGTCGGCAGGAACCGCTCGAAGAAGCCGCCCGTCCCCAGGACTTGGTCGAGGCGGCGCGCGTCCTCCACGTCCGGGCGGCGCCGCCCCGCCTCGATGTGGGCGATGTGGGTGCGTGACATGACGACACGCTGGCTCAGTTCCTCCTGTGTGAGCCCGGCCGCCTCCCTGCGCCGCTTCAGCTCCTGGCCGTACTGCTCCCTGGAACGCGGATTGTCCTCGATCGCCACCTGCTCAGCTCCCCGTGGTGCGGACCCCGATGTCACGCTCGGTCATCTGTTGAACCTACCCACGCCCACGTCACGCTGTGCATACATCACCACGGAAAGTGAAGGGCGTTGGCATGCGGGACAAGGAAGACGGGCTCATCGGCGCGTACCTCACGTTGCGGGTCTCCCGGGACGGGGGCCGGACCTGGGGGCCCAGGGTGACCTACCAGCCGTCGCGGGACGCCGCGCCGTTGGACCTGATGGGCCGGTTTCCGCCGTGCGCGTGTCCTCGGTGCCGGGAGAAGCACTGACCAGGTCGAGCAAGTGCGGCAGCACCTCGGGCCGCCCGGCGACGAAGGAGCGCCCCGTGTCGGGGCCGCTGAAGCCGCCGTCGAACTCGCCGCCGTCCAGGTGCCGTACGACGACTCCGGCCTCGCGGGCGAGGAGCGCGCCGGCGGGCAGGTCGATGGCTTCCGCGCGGTAGCCGACGAAGCCGTCGATGTCACCGCGGGCGAGCATGGCCCAGGCGACCAGGGGCGCCCAGAGCTGGAGCAGCCGGCGGGAGCGGCGTTCGAGGGTGTGCCTCAGGCCGCAGGCAGCGGGGTCGTCGCGGGCGACCGAGTGGCCCTGGGTCCAGGCGAGCAGCGGCCCGGACGACGGAAGCGGGCGGCTGTCGGCGGGTGGGGCGAGCGGGCCGTTCGGCCCGTGCGCTCCGCTCCCCCGCCGGGCCGACCAGGTGCGGCCGGTGACCGGATCGTGCACGACGCCGACGACCGGGGCGTCGTCCACGCACAGGGCGATGCCGACGACGTAGACGGGCAGGCCGATGACGACGTTGTTGCTGCCGTCGAGCGGATCGACCAGCCAGGTTCGGCCGCGGCCGTCACCGGGGAGCTCGCCGGACTCCTCGGCGAGGATGCGGTCGTACGGGAAGCGTTCCCGGATCCGGTCGACCACGAGCCGCTCGGCCATCAGGTCCAGGTCGGTGACGACGTCGCCGCGCGGGCCCTTGGGCCGGGCGGTGAAGCCGTCCGGGAACCGGGACCGCAACAGCGCCCCGGCCTCCTCGGCGGCCGAGACCGCCGTACGGTACTCGGAGGTGAAGCCGGCCGAGGGGTCAGGGTTCGGGCTCATGGATCCTCCTGAGGGCGACCTGCGCGATCCGGGCGGTCTGGCTGGCGTCGCACGTCCTGCGGACCATCCGGTGACCCGGGGCCTGTAACGGGCCCAGGGAGAGGTCTGCCCTGCCCGGCAGGGTCCGTCCCAGCACCAGGGTGGCGGTCGGGCGGCCGTCCGGCACCACGCTGGTGTGGAATTCACCCGCCGGAAGGTCGTAGGTCTGGCCGCGCCCGCTCGTCTGTTCGACGCCGGGCGCGCAGCGCACCAGCCGCTGTGTGGGCCGCAGTTCGTCCACGCCCGACGGGTCGCTGAGCACCTCGAAGACCCGGTGGGTGGGCCGCTCGGTCACGTCGGCGACGCTCATGCGCCGGTTGCCGAGCCGCCCGTACAGCACGGTGCTGGTCAACTCCCAGCTGTGGGAGTGCACTTGAGGGACCGTCGCGTCGGGCTCCGCCTCCGGTGCGCCGGAGCCGCCGAATCCGCCAAAAACATGGACGCAGACTCCGTCGCTGCCGTCGCGCAGGATCGGCAGGCAGACGAACCCGAGTGGATGGCGGACCGCGCACAGGGGGCGGCGGCCCGAGACGATCCGGTCCAGTTCCGATACGGCGTGCCGCGTCAGCTCGGCGGCGGCCTGCCGCCGGGCGGCCCGCTCCAGGGCCGGGTAGTCCATCGTTCCCCCTTGAAAAAACACGGCGCTACCTGCGATACGGGTCCTCCGCGTGCAGCGCCTTGTCGATGATGTCGGCGACGTCAGGGTCGGTGAAACTGGTGGGCAGCGGCAGTCCGAGCCGGTCGAGCAGGCGTCTGACCTCGTCGACGGTGGGCTCTTCGCCGAGCGGGGTGGCCTCCCGCAGGTCGAGCTTGTGGGACTGTTCCCTGCTCTGGTGCAGCTCGGTGACGTAGTAGTCGTAGAGCGGCCGGTCCCGCGCGACGAGCAGGCCGACCCGGCGCGGGTCGTCCTGGGTGATGATCAGGCAGTTGTCCGAGAGGTCGAAACGCAGGGCCGGCGCCACCGAGGACAGGTGCACGTCGATCTCCAGGGTGTCCAGCCGCTGCCGGTACCAAGTGGCGGCGACCACGGTGGCGTACGCCTCCTTGCGGGTGCGCTCGGTCGTCCACTCGGCGAGGTCGCCGTCGCCGTGGCCCTGGCCGAACGTGCGCCGGAACCGGGCGTAGGCGCCGCACACCTGGTCGTCGGCCGGGTCCACGATGTCGATCTTCATGCTGAGGGAACGACGCTGCCGCTGCGCCTCCAGCACGCACTGGGGCAGCGTGACGGCTCTCAGATAGGTGCCCGTACCGCCCTTGAACACCCAGCGGGTGGTGTCCCGCCGGGCCCGCTCGTGCGCCTGCCCCACCTCCGCTCCGGACAACGTCCGCACCATGGCCAGGTCTTCGATGGCCCGGCTGGTCCCCTCGGTCGCGGCCCGGATGTCGGTCACCCGGCGCCGCCGCTCGGTCAGCGACCCGAAGACCAGCGCCGCCAGCACCAGCAAGGTGGCACCGGAGACGATGTTGTTGTCCATGTGCTGGTCGAGCACGTCCATGAGCCCGACCACGAGGGCCACGCCGATGGCGACGACCCCGTCCGCGTTCCTGACCGCCCAGGCGATCGACTCCTCCAGCCGATGCCCGGCCCCCTGCGGTGTACTGCGCGTCACGACCACCCTCCCCCGACGGTGGATTCCATGGTAGGAGCAACCACACTCCGACAGCTATGCGAAAAATCGGCCTCACCCGAGAGTGTGGTTGTCCGCCACGTGACCCCTACCGATCGTTGACACCTTCGGCACAACCGTGCCCGAATCATTGGAAATTTGCCTGGTATACCAGTAAATTTCCGGCCACCGCTTCGAGAGGTCACCGGCAGACGGGGGCAAAGGATGAGCACCGACGACCGCGGCGCGGTGACGACCGGGATCGCACGGCTGCACGCGTCACCCGGGCTCGCCGGACCTGGCCGGCTCGGGCTGGTGACCAACCACACCGGCGTCCTGCCCGACCTGCGCCCGGCCGCGCCCGCGCTGATCGAGGCCGGCGCACGGCTGATCGCCCTGTTCGGGCCCGAGCACGGGCTGCACGGAACAGCGCAGGCCGGTGAGAGCGAGGTGGCCCGGGAGGACCCCGACACCGGCCTGCCCGTCTACGACACCTACCGGTCGAGCGGCGAGCGCCTCGACAAGCTGCTGATCGACAGCGGCGTGGACGCCCTGGTGTTCGACCTTCAGGACATCGGGGCCCGGTTCTACACCTACGTGTGGACCATGTTCGACCTGATGGCCTCGGCGGCCCGTACGGGCGTACGGTTCGTGGTCGCCGACCGGCCGAATCCCCTCGGTGGACTCGTCGGCGAGGGCCCGCTGCTGGACCCGGCGTGGGCCTCCTTCGTCGGACGCGCCCCGATTCCCGTCCGGCACGGCCTCACCTGCGGTGAACTCGCGCGGTGGCTCAACGCCTCGACCGTGCCCCAAGTGGCGGGCGCTGCGGTCGACTTGACGGTGATCGAGGTCGTGGGATGGCGGCGCGCCATGGATGCCGGGGCCACCGGCCTGCCGTGGGTCGCGCCCTCGCCGAACATCCCGACGCCCGCCACCGCCGCCGTCTACCCCGGCACCTGCCTGTTCGAGGGCACGAACCTCTCCGAGGGCCGCGGCACCACGCAGCCCTTCGAGCTAGTCGGGGCCCCGTACATCGACGCGCGGTTCACGCCAGCGCTCGCCGAACTCGCCTTGCCCGGAGTGGGCTTCCGCGATCTTCGGTACGTGCCGGCCTTCCACAAGCACGCCGGCCGGCCGCTGCGCGGGGTCCAGCTCCACGTCACCGACCGGGAGGCGTTCGCTCCCGTACGGACTGCCGTCGCGATGCTCGCCACGCTACGGCGGCTGTACCCGGACGACTTCGCCTGGCACACCACCGACGGCACCGACGGCGGCGCGGAGGGGACCGGTCACCGGCACTTCATCGACCTGCTGTGGGGCTCCGACCGGCTGCGCCGCGCCGTCGACGCGGGCGACGACCCGCTGCCGCTGTGCGATCCGCCGGCGCCGCCCGGCCGGTGGGCCGGGGAGGACGTGCTGCTCTACCGCTGAGGCGTCACGTCCTCTGCGAGACCCACGTATGGAAGGACAACCCCGTCGATGACGGATCGCACGACGACGACCCGGGCACGGTCGCGTGGCTTTCGCGCCGGCGACGGCCCGCCGTTGGTGGAGGCGTGGCGCCGCAGCGCACCCGTCGACCCCATCACCCCGGACCGCTTCCGCTCCCTGGTGCTGCTCGACGCCAACTTCGATCCGGAGGGGCTGCGGATCGCCGTCGACGGCGACCGTGTCGTCGGCGCCGCCTACGCGGTGCGCCGGCTGACCCCGATGACCGGCACCGACCTGGAGCCGGAGCAGGGCTGGATCCCGTTCTTCTTCGTCGACCCGACCGCCCGCGGGCGCGGCCTCGGCCGTCGGCTGCTGACCGACGCCCTCGACTGGCTCCACGGCCACGGCCGCACCCGGGTCGACTTCTCCTCGTACACCCCGAACTACCTCCTCCCCGGCCTGGACGCCGAGACGTACCCACAGGCGGCGGGGCTCCTTGAGTCGCTCGGCTTTCGCACGCTGTACGAGGCGGCGGCGATGGACCGCACTCTGGTCGGCTACCGCTTCCCGGACGACGCCGCTCACCGCCTGGAGGAACTGACGGCACGGGGCCACCGGTTCGCCACCCCGGCCGATGACGACCTGGTGGAGCTGGTCGCGCTCGCCGGGCACCACTTCACCCCGGACTGGGCGCGCGCGATCCGCCAGTGCCTGGCCTCGGGCACACCGCTCGACCGGATCGTCGTCGCCCGGGACCCTTCGGGCCGTCTGGTCGGCTGGGCGATGCACGGGGCGTACGAGTCGGCGGACGAGCGGTTCGGACCGTTCGGGGTGCTGGAGGAGATGCGCGGCACCGGACTCGGCAAGGTCCTGCTCCACCTGGTCCTGGAGCGGATGCGGGCGCGCGGCGCGCACTCCGCCTGGTTCCTGTGGACCGGCGAACGGTCCCCGGCGGGGCACCTGTACCGCGCGGCCGGTTTCCGCACGACCCGGGTGTTCCGCGTGCTGCGCAGGGAGGCCACCGGATGACACCGTCACCGCCACCCGCCCGGGGCCTGAGCCGCCGTCACTTCGCGCTCGCGCTCCCCTCGGCGCTGCTCGCCTCCGGATGCGCCGCGCCGCACCAGGGCACCGGACGTCCCGGGGACCCGATCGTCCTCACCCTGCTCTCCCACTACGCGAGCGGAGAACTCAAGGCGGCCCTGCAGGGCCCGGTCGACGAGTGGAACGCCACCCACGACCGGGTCAAGGTGCGCACGAAGGCCGTCGAGTTCACGGACCTGCTGACCACGTTCATGGTCCGGCAGGCCGCGGGCCAGGGCACCGACATCCTGCACCCGTACTGCCTGTGGAACGGCCAGCTCGTCCGGGCCGGCGTACTGCGGCCCGCCCCACCGGAGCACGCCGAGGAGATCGGACGCGGCTACGGCGCGGCCGCGGTCGGCTCCGCGTCGGTGGAGGGCAAGGTCTACGGCTACCCCACCGAGATGCAGACGTACGCCCTCTACTACAACAAGCGGCTGCTGCGCGCGGCCGGCATCGACCGCCCTCCGCGCACCTGGCGGGAGTTGGAGGACGCGGCCTACCGCACCGCCCGGCGGGACTCGTACGGCAACACGCTCATCCAGGGGTTCGGGCTCTCGACGTACGACGACTCCACCACCGTCGGCCAGACGCTCGCGCTGCTCAACGCCGCCGGGGGCAGGTTCGTCTCCGCGGACGGCAGGAGCACCGCCATCGACTCGCCGGCCGGCCGGGCCGTGTTCGACCTGGAGCACCGCCTGGTCGTCAGAGGCGCGAGCGCCCCCGGCGTCAACGTCTACCAGGCGTTCGCCTCCGGGCAGGTGGCCATGGTGGTCAGCGCCGGCTGGTGGACCACGAACCTGAAGGGCCTGATGGGCAAGGACTACCGCGATGTCGGCGTCGCGCCCGTACCCCTCCCCGAGGCGGACGACCGGCCCGCCACGCTTTCCACCGGCTTCATGCTCGGGGTCAACGCGGCCGCCAAGTACCCGCGCGAGGCCTGGGAGTTCCTGCGCTGGCTGAACACCGAGAAGGTAGGCGTGAAGGGCGCCGGGAACGGCGCCGGGACGGGTGCGACGGCGACCCGGATGAGCTCCCTGCAGGTGTCGGTCGGCTCCCTCACCGGCCGCGCCGACGACATGCACACGCTCCTCGGCCAAGGCGGCGATCCCAACCTGCGCCCGTTCCTGGACGCGCTGGCGTACGCGGTGCCGGAGCCGAACGTGCCCGGCGCGCAGCAGGCCAAGTCGCTGCTGCGCAAGAACATCGAGGCGCTGTGGACCGGCCAGCGGTCGGTCGACGAGGCGCTGCGCACCACCCGCCGTCAGGTCGACCAGGAGGTGTCGCGCTCATGGTGAACGCCCTGGCGCCGGAAGCGCAGGAGCGGACGGCACTCGGCCCGCCGTCCGCCGGACCCGCCGACGACGGCCGCGGCCGCACCCGGCAGCGGCGCCGCCAGGCCGTCGTCGCCTACCTCTTCCTGGTGCCGACGCTGCTGTTCTACGCGGTCTTCCTGATCCTGCCGCTCGGCTTCGCGCTGCTGCTGTCGATGTCCCGCTGGGCCGGGTTCGACCTCGGCGACATCGACCCGGTCGGCCTGGACAACTTCGCCGATCTCTTCGCGGACGGGTCGACGTTCCTGACGCCGATCCTCACCAACACGCTGCTGTTCGCCCTGGGCACCGTGGCCCTCGCGCTCTCCGGCGCGGTGGTCGTCGCCACCTGCATCGACAAGCTGCGCTTCCAGGGGCTGTGGCGCACCCTGTACTTCCTGCCGATCGTCACCACCGTCGTCGCCGTCGGCAACGTATGGAAGTACATGTACGAGCCGGGCGGCCTGGTCAACGGCGTCCTGAACGCCCTCGGGCTCGGCTCGGTGGCGTTCCTCCAGGACCCGGACACCGCGCTGCCCGCGGTCGTGGTCGTGCAGGCCTGGGCCTCGGTCGGCTCGGCGATCCTCATCCTGACCGCCGGGCTGAAGTCGATTCCCGAGTCGTACTACGAGGCCGCCGCGCTCGACGGCGCCGGGCCCGTCACCGTCTTCTGGAAGATCACGCTGCCGCTGCTGCGGCCGTCCCTGCTGTTCGTGTGCGTCACCCAGTTCCTCACCGGCCTGCAGTCGTTCGCGCTGATCATCGTGATGACCAGGGGCGGGCCGGGGGACGCGACCAACGTGGCCGCACTGGAGATGTACCGGCAGGCCTTCTCGTACGGCGACTGGGGCACCGCGAGCGCCGCCGCCTTCGCCCTGTTCGTGGTGGTCCTCGCGGCCACCCTGGCGCAGTTGTGGATGTTCCGGCGCAAGGGGGAGGACGCATGACCCGCCGCCGTTTCCCGTGGTTCTCGTATCTGCTGGTGGTGACCGGCGCCGTGCTCACGGTGGTGCCGTTCCTCGACATGCTGATGACGTCGTTCAAGGGGCCCGGCGAGTCCGGCACGCTGCCGTACCGGTTCCTGCCCGAGGCGTTCGACCTGTCCAACTACCGCGCGGCGATCGACCAGCTCGATCTGCCGGTGCTCTTCCGCAACAGCGTCGTCGCCACCGGAGTGATCACCGGGTCGGTGCTGCTCACGTCGTCGCTCGCCGGCTACGCGCTCGCCAAACTCCGCTTCCCCGGCCGGAAGTTCATCTTCCGCCTGGTGCTGTCGACGATGATGTTCCCTCCGTTCCTCTTCTTCGTCCCGCACTTCCTGATCCTGGTGCACTGGCCGCTGGCGGGCGGCAACGACCTGTTCGGGCGCGGCGGCGCGGGCCTGACCGTCAGCATCGTGGCGCTCGCCATGCCGTTCCTGGTCAGCAGTTTCGGGATCTTCCTGATGCGCCAGTTCATGGTCTCGATCCCGGACGAGGTCCTGGAGGCCGCGCGCATCGACGGGGCCGGCGAGTTCGCCGTGTGGTGGCGGATCGTGGTGCCGCAGACCAAGCCGGTCCTGGTGACGCTCGGGCTGCTGACCTTCGTCGACGCCTGGAACGAGTACATCTGGGCGCTGCTCGTGTCGACCGCCAACCCGGACGTGATGACGCTGCCCGTCGGCATCCAGCTCCTCCAGGACTACGTCGACCCGACCCGCACGCTGCCCATCGTCATGGCCGGCCTCGTCCTGAGCATCCTGCCGGTCCTGACCCTCTTCCTGCTGCTGCAGAAGTACTACATCCGCGGCGTCATGCTCAGCGGCCTCAAGTGACGGGCGCCGCGTCCGCGGCTCGCGCCGGCCCGTGCGGCGGGCTGTAGCGTGGCCGGATGCTGAAGAGCGAGGCGTATCGGGACGTGGGCGAGGCCGCCTGGTCGTGGGTGCTGGACCAGCTGCGCGAGGACGAGGGCCCGTGGCTGCCGGAGACGGTGACGGAGGACGGCCCGGAAGCGGCGGCACCGGCCAAGGACCGCGACTCGCTGTACGCGGGGATCTCCGGGCTGGCCCCGGTGCTGGCCGAGATCGCGCGGTACCGGGAACCGACCGCGAGGGAACGGGCGCTGGCGACCGGCATCGTGACCCGGCTGTCGGCACAGGCCGGGGAGAAGACGGAAGCCTCGTTGTACGACGGCCTCGCGGGCGACGCCACGGCGCTGCGCCTTCTCGCCCCGGGCTCCGAGGCGGTCGCGCTGCGGCGGCTGGCCGACCTCGCGACTGCCGAGGGCTGGAAGACCACACTCGAATTCGATCCGGGCTCCGACGCGCCCCTCACCGACATCATCATGGGCAGCGCGGGCGTGGTGATGACGGCGGTCTGGGCGCGCGGCGAGTTCACCGGGGCGATCGCGACGACGGGCGGTGAGGCCCTGCTGCGCGCGGCGGACCGCACGGAGGCGGGCCTGGACTGGGGCATGACGCCGGGCAGGACATCGCGGGCGCCCAACTACTCGCACGGCACCGCCGGGGTGGCGGCCGCACTGGCGGTGGCGGGCGCCGAGTTGGGCCGGAGCGACTTCGTCGAGGCGGCGGTCCAGGGAGCCCGGCACGTCCTGTCGGTCGGATCGCTGGAGGACGGCGGCTTCGTCGTCCCGCACACGATCCCGCCGTCGACCCGGGAGGTGGAACCGGTGACGTACACGTGGTGCCACGGCCCGGCCGGCACCTCGCACCTGTTCGCGGCACTGGCGCACGCGGGGGTCACGGAGGTCGCGGGCCACGAGGTCGACGACCTGCGGCAGCGCTGTCTGACCTCGATCCTCACGTCGGGCCTGCCCGAGCGCCTGCGCCCCGGCTTCTGGGACAACGACGGCCGCTGCTGCGGGACGGCGGGCGTCGGAGACGTACTCCTGGACGCCGCCCAGGACTGCCCCGCACCGGCACGCAGGGAAACCCTGGAGCAGGCGGCGCACCGGATGGGCGAGGCCCTGGTGAACCGGGCCGTCCGGGATGAGGCGGGCGCCCGCTGGCGCTTCCTGGAACACCGCAAGGACCCACCGCTGCTGCCCCCCGGCACGGCCTGGATGCAGGGCGCGGCAGGCATCGCGGCCTTCCTCCTACGCCTGGCCCGCTACACCGACACGGGCCCGAACGCCCCCATCGTGGACCGCCCGGACCAGTGGTGGGCCGTACCGGAACGGCTGCGCGCCACGGCCTTGTGACAGCACGAGTACGGCGGCCTGCCCGCCCCTTGCCGGGGTGGGCAGGCCGCCGCGTACGGAACCCTGGGCTCAGGAGAGCTGGGTGGGAACCGGGCGGTTCCTGTCGAGTGAGGCGACGCCGCCCGGAGTGAGAGCCTCGGTGAAGAGCTGCACGTCGGCCACCTTGCCGTCGGTGTACTCCCCGTAGGCGCCCTTGGAGATCCGGCGCCCGATCTGCAGCGGTCCGGCCGCGTTCCAGAGCGTGCCGTCGTAGGCGGCGGTGTCGGCCAGGTCGCCGTTGACGTAGAGACGCAACTGCTGCGTGTCGGCGTCGAAGACCCCCACCAGATGGAACCACTTGTTGGCCTTCGGGCTCTGCGCCCCCGTGGTGGGGCCGTAGGCCGCGGTGAAGGTGGTTTCGGCGTCCGCGTGGGCACGGCCGAAGGCGAAGGCGTGGGCGCCGGCGGAGTAGTACAGCTGGAAGCCGTTGGCGCTGGTGCCGGACTGCGAGACGAAGGTGGAGTTCGCGGTCAGGCTGTCCAGGTTGGCCCAGGCCGAGACGGTGTAGCTGCGGCTGGTGTCGAGCACGGGACCCGAGGTGGCCGCGTAGCTGGTGCTGCCGTTGAGAGTGAGCGCACTGCCCCGTGCGGGGTCGGTGGTCACGGTGGCGCCGCCGCTCAGGGTGAGGCTGTTGGCGGGGCGGACGCTGTCCGCGGTGCCGTCCAGCTTCCACCAGTCTGCGGGCCGGTGGACGTGGCCGATGCTGATCGGGGCAGTGAACTGCGCCAGTCCGCCGTCGGCCGCGGCGCCGGGGTACTCGACCATCCGGCCGGAGCGAGAGGTGGCATAGAGCGCCGGGAAGCCGGTGCCCTGGACGTCGCCCGGGGAGCCGGCGGTCGGGTAGTCCTGTTCGCCGACTCCGACCGGGAGCACCGACTGCGCGGCGGGCAGCGCATTGCCGCTGGTGGCGGCCCACTTCTGGTCGGCGATGTTCATGCAGTCCCAGATGACGACCTGGGTACGCGGGTCACGGTCGCTCTTGGGGTCGGCGAGACAACGGCCGGACTGCGGGTTCTTGAGCGTGCCCGCGTACGGGCCGGGGACCCACTCCTGGGAACCGGTGTTGTTGCACTGGTAGAGCTGTACCAGGGTGCCGTTGTCGGTGCCGCCCTTCACGACGTCCAGGCACTTCCCCAGCACGTGCACGGTGTGGTCGGTGCCGAGAATGAAGTTCTGGGCGTCACTGCCGTTGCAGGTGTACATCTGCGCCGCGGTGCCGTTGGCGGTGCGGGAGCCGGCGATGTCCAGGCAGAGGTTCTTGTTGCTGGTGTCGAGCACGCCGGAGACCAGCGGCGCGTGCCGGGGGGCGGCCAGTTCGGCGGTCGGGACGCCCGCGGCGAAGGTCAGCGGGTAACTGCTGATCGCGCCGGTGGCGTTGTCGCGGGCCCACAGGGTCGGGACGCCGCCCACGCGGCCCGGGGCGAGCAGGGTGGTGTCGGACCAGTCACCGGTGCCGATCTTCACGCCCTGGCCGAGGTTGCAGCCGGCCTGGAAGGTGCCGGGGTAGTACCAGAGTTCCCCGTTGTCGACGGTGATCAGGTCGGGCACGTCCGCGAACTGGGCCAGCTTGCCGGGCGCCAGGATCTGCGTGACGTTGTTCCAGGTGCCGTCCGAGCCCTTGGCGGGGCAGGACTTGGAGTCCCGGATCGGGATGACGTTCTGGGTCAGGGTGAAGTGTCCGGCGCTGCCGCCGGGGGTGACGGCGTCGTTGGGGTAGAGGTACAGCTCGTGGGTCTTCTTGTCGAAGGCGAACAGGTCGTCCACGTTGCTGCCGGTGGCGGTGCCGCGGTGGGCGACCAGGTAGTTGTCCCAGCCGGTGCCGTCCGGGCTCTGCGCCTTGGCCGACATCGTGGTGGGCGGGGCGGCTGGGTCGGCGTTGCCGCGGACCAGGACCAGGTCGCCGTCGGTCGTGGGGGCGGCCAGGTCGGGGACGGCGTCGCCGTCGAGGTCCCCCGCGGTGACCTTGGTCTTCGGGTTCCAGGGGGCGAAGAAGCTGTACTGGGCCACCGTGCCCTGCGTGTTGCCCGCGTTGTCGACCGCCCGGACGAAGAGGGTGTGCGCGCCCCACTGTGCGGCACTCAGCACGACCGGGACCTCCGCGGTGGCGGTGCCGCCGCTGCCGGCCACCGCGTCCACCTTGGCGGCGCCGCTGCCGGGGATGTTCGCGTCCAGCGAGTACTCGAACCGGTCGATGCCGCTGCTGACGCAGCTGCCCCGGGTGCAGCCGGTGGGCGTGGGGTCGTTCGCGGTCACCTTGATCTTGACGCCCTCGTCACCGGCGTGGCCGGTGGGCGCCTGGTCCGCGCCGAGCGGAGGGAAGACCGCGGAGTCGGTGAAGGAGGGGATGCTCGGTGCGCTGAGGTCGATCTTGAAGTAGCAGTTCGGCGACCAGTCGCTCATCAGGGTGTCGTCGTCGGCCCTGACGTGCCAGCCGTACTGGTGGCCGTCCGCGACCTTGAAGCCGATGTTGACCCGGGTGGTGCCGCCGTCGCTGACCCAGCCGCTCGACGGCTTGCCCTTGCTGGTGGAGCCGCCGTCGTCGTCCGCGACCTTGGTGTCCCAGACCTCGTAGTGGGCGCGCAGGTTGACCCCGTGCATGTCGGTGTTGAGGTGCGCGTTCAGCGTGATGTCGGAGGTGTTGCCGGCGAGCCCCGACTGGCCGATCCAGCCGTCTGCCGCACCGTCGCAGCCGTTGCTCGCGGGGTTGATCGTGGCCGGGGTCGTGCCCAGACGGTCCGGCTCCGAGGGCGCGATGTCGAACACCGTGGTCAGATACGGGTTGGTGGCGAACCGCACGAAGTCGTAGTTGCTGGAGGACTTGGACTCGTTGCCCCACAGGCCGAAGGTCCAGCTGTCGTCCTTGCCCGCCAGTTTCTTGATCTGGCCGGTGACGTCGAAGTTGACGTCGTGGTCGCCGCAGTGCTGGCTCAAGTTGGAGCTCTTGACCTTCTGCGTACCACCGATGTAGCCGTCGCCCGCGAGCTTGGGCTGGTGGTCCCAGTCGGTGTTCTTGTTGATCCCCGACACCGTCGCGAGGCGCACGCCCGTCTCGTTGTCGCAGTCGAAGGAGGCGCCGTAGGTCGAGGTGAGGTGCACGACGGACTTGGAGATCACCATCGACTTGGTGAGGTTGCCGGTGTTGAGCTCGTAGTACGCCCGGTTGAGGCCGAAGCAGTTCCGCCAGTGCTCGTAGCCGACCCCCTCGCCATTGTCCTGCGCGTCGTCGTACGGGCTCTGTGAGGGGCAGCCCTCCTTGACGGTGATGAAGTGGCTCTTCTTGCTCGTGATCGGGCTGGTGTAGGGGTCGATGTAGACCGGCCAGACCGTGCCCTTGCCGCCGAGCAGGTCCGCGTCGGGGGTGAGGGTGAGCGCGCCCGGTTCCGCGGTGACGCCGATCGGCTTCACCTGTGCGGCGCTGCCCGGCTGTTCCGCGGTCGAGGTGGTCTCACCGGTGGCACCCGTCGACGCGGCGCCGGCCGCGCGGGCGGAGCGGCGGGCCGCGGTCTTCGGCACCGTAGTGGCGTCCGGTGCGCCGGACGAGTCCCACATGATCGGGGTGGGCGAGCTGAAGAGGTTGGTGCCGTCCGCCGCGGTGGCGCTCACCCGGCCGTCCCGGTCGGCGCTCACGGCCATGCCGTCGCTCGTCCCGGTGGTCAGCCGGAGTGAGGCGAGGGCGGGGTTGGCGGCGGCCTTGGCGTCGTGGACGATCAGGACCTCGTGGAAGCCACCCTGGTCGGTGGCGGTCACCTTGAGGTCGACGCCCGGCAGCACGTCGCTGTACTGCGCGCCGGCACCGCTGACGACCGGGGCCGGCAGGCGGAACGGGAGGGTGTACGACAGCCGGTGACCGGCGTCGTCGACGAGGGTGGCGAGCGGCCCGTCGCCGCCGCCGGACAAGGTCAGTGCCGACGGAGTGGCCTTGGTGGAGAACGTGCCGTCGGAGTTCCGGGTCAGGCCGGGGTCGACGTCCGTCCAGTCACCGTCCTTGCGGACGCGGGCGGGCTGCAGGTGTGTGGTGAGGGTGAAGGTGCCGTCCGCGTTGGCGACGGTCTCCGCGGTCTCAGTGGTCAACTGATCGACGGTGACCGGCTGTCCGGTTCTGGCCGCCTCGGCGCTGGCGGTCGCGAGCGGCGAGCCGTCCGCGCCGTCGGCAGCCGCCGACGCGGGCGGGCCTGCCGCCGCGACCGGGCCGACAGCGCCGAGCAGCAGGCCGGTGACGGCCGCCGACAGCGCCAGACGGCGTGTCAGATTGCGCGCCGGATGACTCCGGACGCGGGTGTACTCCCCCATGAATCGCCTTTCGAGGAGCGTGGGCGACGCCCCCGGCGCACCCCTGTGGTCCTTCTCACAGGGCGCGTCCCCCCGAGGGCCGTCGCGTGTCGGATTTGCGGCGCTTCTCCCCGCCTTGCCCTGCTGTGAAGGACTCATGAGGGACGTGTGTGGAGGCCGAGAACGTTGTGACCGCTGAGGAAGGGTATTGCTGCGTCCATGCCATGGCAATACGGTTCCGATCGGACCAGACGAGTCGTCAGCTGACCACTGATCAACTCGGCTTCTGGACACTTCTCATGGGGGATCACACATGCGCGCAAGACCGCGCGGAATTCAAGGTGCCCAAAAACGGGCATGGTTGCGGCGGGCGACAGTCTGGATCGCGACAACCGCCGCCTTCTCGCTGGCTGTTCAGCCAGCCATCGCCGATGTCGTAGTCGGCGGTTACCAGTACAAGGACGAAGTGTGGGCGGCGGATCCGCTGCCCGAACAGCCGATGGTCCCGGGGCACCCCGCGGACAGCCCCGGCCTCGAACAACCCACCCCGCCGCCCGGCGCCCGCAAGCTCGCCCGGCACGAGGTGAAGACCCCGAAGTGGCCCGCCGGCGCCACCGCGACCGTCGACCTCGGCAAGGCGCACCAGGTACGCGGCCGGTCCGCGGCCGCCGCAGGCGGCACCGTGAAGGCCGCCTCGCTGCCCGTCTCGCTGTCGCCCGCCGCGCCGTCCGCGATCGGCGGCCGCGCCCGCGCACTCGTCGGCCGCAGCGCCCCGGTGGACCCGGCCGGCGCGGTACGGGTACAACTCGCGGGCCGTGGACAGGCGAAGAAGGCCGGCGTCGACGGACTGCTGGTCGGCCTGTCACGCGCCGACCACCGCACCGGCGCCGGCGGCGTGTCCGTCTCGCTGGACTACGGCGCCGTCGCGCAGGCCTACGGCGGTGGTTGGGCCTCCCGGCTGCGCCTGGTGGCGATGCCCGCCTGCGCCCTGACAACGCCTCAACTCGCCGCCTGCCGCACTCGCACACCGCTGGAGTCGGTCAACGACCCGCGGTCCCGGAAGGTGACCGGCACCCTCGCGGTGCCCGCCGGTACCGGCGCCAAGCCGACCGGCAGGCGCGCCGCTCCCTCCGCCCGCGCCGCCGTGGCCTCCTCCGGTATGGCGGTCGCTGCGGTGTCGGGCAGCAGCGGTTCGCAGGGCAACTTCGGCGCCACCTCGCTGTCGGCCTCGGGCGCCTGGTCCTCCTCGGCCTCGGGTGCCTTCACGTACAACTACCCGATCACGGTGCCGCCCTCCCTCGGCGGTGAGGCGCCCAACGTCGGCCTGTCCTACGACTCGCAGTCGGTGGACGGCGAGACCTCGGCGCGCAACTCCCAGTCCTCCTGGGTCGGCGACGGCTGGTCCTACAGCCCCGGGTTCATCGAGCGCTCGTACAAGAGCTGCAAGGACCAGGGCATCAAGGACTCCGGCGACGAGTGCTGGGGCGGCTGGAACGCCACCATCCAACTGGGCACCCACAACGGCCAGTTGGTGCGCGACTCGGACGGCGAGTACCACCTCCAGGCCGACGACGGCACCCGGATCCAGCGGCTCACGGGAGCGTCCAACGGCCTGTGGGACGGCGAGTACTTCAAGGTCACCACGACCGACGGCACCGCCTACTACCTGGGCCTGAACCACGCCCCCGGCACGACCGACGACGACGCGACGAACAGCGCCTGGGGCGTGCCGATCTACCACCCGAAGTCGGGCGACCCCTGCCACGACTCGGACAAGGGCGACGACTCCCAGTGCGACAAGCCGGTCGGCTACCGGTTCAACCTCGACTTCGTCGTCGACCCGCACGGCAACGTGCAGCGCTACGACTGGGCGACCGAGTCCAACTACTACAACATGGGCTACGGCCAGGTCGCCGAGGACGACAAGGGTGGCAAGATCACCAAGTACGTCCGCGGCGGCCACCTGACCCAGGTCTCGTACGGCTACCAGCTGGCCGATGCCAAGGCGGGCCGTGAACCGGCCGCCAAGGTGGTCTTCCGCACCGCGCAGCGCTGCACCACCTCCGACACGGTCTGCAAGGCGGACAACCTCTCCTCCAAGACCGCGAAGGACTGGCCGGACACCCCGTACGACCTGCACTGCGAGTCCGACTGGAAGAACAAGGTCAAGGACGACGACACCGACGGCGTCTGCCTGATCAGCGGCCCGACCTTCTGGTCGACGTACCGGCTCAAGGGCATCGACACCTCGGTGCGCACCGCCTCCGGCTGGCAGGACGTCGACAGCTACGACCTCAAGCACGTGTTCTCGGACGCGGGCGGCACCTACGACCCGGTCACCGGAAACACCCAGGACCCGAAGAGCACCGGCTCGCTGCAGTCGGTGATGTGGCTGTCCTCCATCGTCCACACCGGCAAGGACACCTCGGCCGGCGGCGACAAGCCGATCACCCTCGACCCGATCACGTTCGTCGGCATCGAGATGGACAACCGCGTGGACGGTCTGACCCCGGCCGCCCCGCCGCTGTTCCACCCGCGGATCTCCAGCGTGCAGACCGAGACCGGCGAGTCGGTCGCCGTCACCTACCGCGCGCCGGAGTGCTCCCGCGAGAAGAAGCACATGCCGGACTCGGCCGACAGCAACACGATGGCCTGCTTCCCGGTGTTCTGGAACACGCCCGGCGGCGTCGAGCCCATCGAGGACTGGTTCCACAAGACGCTGGTCGCCCAGGTCACCGACAGCGACCGCACCAAGGCGGGCTCCCCCGCCAAGGTCACCAACTACACCTACAGCGGCGGCGCGGCCTGGCACCGCGACGACTCCGACCTGACCGACGACAAGCACCGGACCTGGAACGACTTCCGGGGCTTCCGCACCGTCACCACCACCACCGGCGCGGCGCCGGACCCGATCACCCAGAACACCGTCTCCTACCTCCAGGGTATGGACGGCGACTACAAGTCCGACGGGTCCAGGCGCAGCGTCAAGGTCAAGAACGCCGTGGACGAGGAGATCACCGACAGCCCCTGGCTGGCCGGCACCCCCTACCAGGCCCTGAACTACACCAAGGCCGGCGGCACCGTCGTGGGCCGCACCCTGACCGACCCGCCCACCTCCAAGGTCACCGCCTCCCGGGACCGCACGGCGTGGACGTCCGAGGACCCCAAGCCCGACAAGCTCTCCACCCTGCCGGACATGACGGCGCGCCGGATCACGGCGACCTCGTCCCGCACGATGGGGCTGCTCTCCGACGGCACCTGGCGGACCACCCGCTCCGGCACCACCTTCGACGACAAGGGCCGGACCTGGAAGGTCCACGACGAGGGCGACATCTCCAAGCCCGCACAGGAGACCTGCACCACCACGTCCTACGCCGACGCGCCGTCCGACAACCCGATGATGCTGGTCTATCCCAAGGAGACCATCAGCGTCGCCGGGCCCTGCGGTACCGCCCCCGGCAAGGACACCACCCTCTCCGACAAGCGCATCTTCTACGACGGGGACGGCTCGGTCGACAAGGTCGGCACCCTCGGCAAGCTCGGCCAGAACGGCGACTCGCTCGGCCTGGTGACCGCGACCCAGTCGGTCACCTCGTACGACGCGAGTGGCGACCCGAAGTTCCAGACGCTCGGCGGAATGTCGTACGACAAGTACGGCCGGGTCGTCGCGAACACGGACGCGGCGGGCAACACGACGACCTCGTCGTACGAGCCCGATGCGGGCATCCTGCCCACCAACCTGTCCACGACGAACCCGCTGAAGTGGACGGCCACCAGCACGGTCTCACCGGGCCGCGGCTCGGTCACCCACGCGGTGGACGTCAACAAGCAGGCCACCGACGCGACCTACGACGCGCTCGGGCGGCGGGAGAAGGTCTGGGGCGCCGGGCGCGACAAGGACAGCCAGAGCCCGAACCGGATCTACAGCTACGACGTCCACGGCGCGGGCGACAACCCCACCCCCTCCTCGGTGACGTCCAAGAGCCTGCGTGAGGACGGCTCCTACAGCACATCCGTCACCATCTACGACGGCACGCTGCAGCCCCGCCAGACGCAGTCGACCCCCGCGGACAACTCGGCCGGACGACTGGTCTCCTCCACCTACTACGACTCGCACGGCTGGAACGTCTCCGCCATCGCGGCGTACTCCGATCAGGATCACGCCCCGAGCAGCACGATGTGGGCGGAGACCAACCGCACCGGCCCGTCGGTGACGCGCACGTCGTACGACGGGCAGGGCCGGCCGGTCACCACCTCGACGGCGTCGTTCGCCAGCACCCTGTTCCAGTCGTCGGTGGACTACCAGGGCGTCGACCGGGTCGACAGCACCCCGCCGCAGGGCGGCAAGGCCACCACGTCCTACACCGACGCGCTCGGCCGCACCACGTCCACGGTGGTGCGCGACACCACGCCGGACCGCAAGCTCACCGGCGGCGGCAAACTGGCCTCGGGCACCTCGCTGGTCTCCGCCGGTGTCCGGCTGACCATGCAGGCCGACGGCAACCTGGTGCTGACCTCGCTCGTCGGCGACAAGCTGCTGTGGTCGTCCAACACGGCCGGCAAGCCGGGCGCGTACGCCGTCATGCAGGCCGACGGCAACTTCGCGGTCATGGACGCCACCGGCAAGACCACCCTGTGGTCCAGCAAGACGTCGGGCCACACCGGCGGCTATCTGAAGGTGCAGGCCGACGACAACGTCGCGGTGTACGACGCGTCGAACACCGTGCTCTGGTCGACCGGGACCGCCGGCAAGGCGGCGACGGCGGACATCACCACGCACTTCACGTACACGCCCGGCGGACAGGTCGACACGGTCAAGGACTCGGTGGGCAACACCTGGTCCTACGACTACGACTTGCAGGGCCGCGTGGTCTCCCAGACCGACCCCGACTCCGGCACCTCCACCGCCCACTACGACGACATGGGGCGGCCGGACCGCACCACCGACGCCCGCAAACAGACCCTGTCCTTCACCTACGACCTGCTCGGCCGCCGGAAGGCCGAGTACTCGGGCGACGGCACGACCGATCCGTCCAAGCTGCTGGCGGAGTGGACCTACGACGAACTGGGCAAGGGCCTGCCTGTCGCGTCCACCCGGTACGTCGGCGGCAAGAACGGCAGCGCCTACGTCCAGCGGATCGACTCGTACAACTCGATGGGCCGGCCGACCAGTACCTCCACGGTGATCCCGGACTCCGAGGGCGCCCTGGCGGGTACTTACACCGCCAAGGCCAGCTACACCGAGACGGTCGGTCTGCTGGCGGCGACCACGTACGGCGCCGACGGCGGTCTGCCGACCGAGACCGTCGGCTACGGCTACAACCTCCAGGGCGGCCTGGTCAGCATGGGCTCGCCCAGCCGACCGTACGTCGCCACCGTCAACTACAGCCCGCTCGGGCAGGTTCTGCAGACAACCGTCGGCACCCCGTCGAAGCAGCTGCGCACCGCGCAGACCTACGACCAGGCGACCGGCCGGCTGGCCACCAACCGGGTCAGCCTGCAGACGAACACCGCCAACCCGATCTCGGACACCACCTACGGCTACGACCAGTCCGGCAACATCACCGCGGTCTCCGACATCCGCTCAAGCGGCGGCACGGACCGGACCGCCGACACCCAGTGCTTCGCCTACGACGCGCAGGACCGGCTGACCACAGCCTGGACGGACACCAAGGGCCTCACCAAGGCCACCGCTGGCCAACTCGCGCGGTGCGCCACGTCGACCCCATCCCCCGCCACCATCGGCGGACCGGCCCCGTACTGGACGGACTGGCAGTTCAACCAGCTCGGTGACCGCACCCAGCAGGTCGCGCACGACGTGACCGGCAACGCGGCCAAGGACACCACGCAGACGTTCGCCTACCCGGGCGCCGGCACTGCACCCGCCAAGCGGCCCAACGCGGTGTCCACCGTCACCACCCGCAACCCCACCACCGGCACCTCCGTGCTGACCCCGGAGTACGACGACGCGGGCAACACCAAGACCCGGACCACCACCGGAGCCCGCCCGGGCAGTCAGGGGATCGAGTACAACGAGGAGGGCCAGACCTCCGCCACCACCACCGACGGCAAGAAGACCGGCTACCTCTACGACGCCGACGGCCAGTTGCTGATCCAGCGCGGACCGGGCAGCAACACGCTCTACCTCTTCGGCGGCAACGAGCAGCTCAGCCTCGACACCGCCACCAAGTCCGTCACCGGACTGCGCTACTACTGCGCCCCCGACGGCACGGTGACGGTCCGCTCCAGCAAGGGCGGGATCAGCTACCAGCCGACCACTCCGCAGGGCACCGCCCAACTGCAGGTGGACGGCGCCACGCTGGCCATCACGCGGCGCGCCTTCGACCCGTACGGCAACCCGCGCGGCCCCGCGCCGTCCGGGTGGGCCGACAACCACGGCTACCTGGGCCAGCCGGCCGACGCCACCTCCGGTCTGAACCTCCTCGGAGCACGGAACTACGACCCGGTCACCGGCCGCTTCCTGTCGGTCGACCCGGTCTTCGAGAGCGATGACCCGAACCAGATGGGCGGCTACGGCTACGCGGCCGGCAACCCCGTCTCGGGCAGCGACCCCAACGGCCTGGCCTGGTACTCGGACTGGGGCGGCGCGGTCGGCAACTTCTTCTGCGGCGTGGGCGACAGCTTCGTCGGCGACCCATGGCAGTGGAGCGTCAACAAACTCTCCGACGGCTGGAACGGGTTCGCCGGCATCGTCAACGGCGACAACCAGTGGTTCAACGGCTGGACGGGCTATTCCAACGAGACCCCGTTCCAGCTCGGCCACACCGGTTACGTCGACGACCACCCGCTGGCCAACCTCTTCGGCGTCGACACCGGGTCGACCTCCTACGTGGCCGGCCAGTGGACCGGCGTGGTCGGCACCTTCGCCGCCGACGGCTACGGCGCCTACAAAGCGGTCAGCAGCGGAATCAAGGCCGTCAAGGCGGTCAAGCTCGCGATGTCGGAGGGCGAGGACCTCGTCGGAGCGGTCAAGAGACTGCTCTCCGGTGACCTGCCGACCACCACGACCGCCGACCCGGCCCCCACCACCCCGAAGAACGGTGACGCGCCGTCGACGCCGAAGGCGGGCACCGGCAAGGGCGGCAAGGAGCCGGGCGGCAGCGGGAAGGCGGCCGACGACCGCGGCAGCGGAGCGTCGTCCCGGCGCACCGGGCGAAAGGACGCCAACGACCAGCCTCTGGAAGTGAAGGGGCGTGACCAGAAGAATGTCGGCGTCGAGGACAAGGGTCCCGAGAGTGTGACCACCGGCCGCCGTGCCGATGGGCTGCCGGTGTACTCGGGGCACGGCACCTACGGCCGCAACACGAGCAACTTCATGGTGCCCCAGGGGACCAGACTGCACTTCTACGTCCGGCACGGCAGGACGCTCGACGACCCGGCGGGACGGGCGGTGGAACGGGGGATAGACGCACCGGACGTGATCGAGAGCTTCGGCCCCGGTGACATCCTCCCCGACTACATCCTCAGTCCTCCGACCAACCTGAACATCCTGAGCGGGAGCAGAACCGTCACACGTCCGACAGGAATCAGCGCACTGATCAAACAGGGCATGGGTGATGTACACATGGCCATGTGCCGTCAGTTCGACCCAATGCAGATATGACCTGACCGACCGATCGGGCGTCGCGGCGAACGCTGCCACGCGGCTTCGCCGCGGCGCCCGGCCTCACCCGAGATTGGACACATGACCTACTACGCGGATTTTTCGCTCTACGACTTCATCGAACACGAAAAGCCCGAGGGCCTCACCATCGGCTGGCTGGAGGACGGCTACGACTACGCCGTCGACGAGGTCTCCGAGGAAGACCTCGCGAACATCATCGATCTCGGTTCGCTGCGGCAACACGCGAGCAGGGGTTATCACACCTGCACGCTCTGCCCCGAGTACACCGAACACAGGGCGACCTCCGCACGGGCGGGGAGCACCTACCGGCTCGGCCATGCCGAGATCAGGGCCGTTTCGGACGACGGAGTGCTTTACGTCGCCCCGAACCTGATCATCCACTACATCGTCGACCACCTCTACGGACCGCCCGCCGAGTTCATCGACGCCGTCCGGTCCGAAGTCCGAAGGCGCTGGCCGGATGAGGCCTGACCGAGACTGTCGAGTGGGTTCAGAGAGATAGTTGGCACTTCGGTGCAACGCAGGTGAGAAGGCGTGTCGTCTCAGCCACGCCAGTGGTCATGACATCACTGCCTGACGGCAGCGTTGATGGCGTTGCGAATGGCCAAGTCCAGGCGCGCTCGCCCGTCAGCTCGAAGTAGAACCTGGCACTACCAGGCTGCTCCCGGAGCACACCGGCAAGGATCTGAGCTGGACATCAGCGCATTCGACGATTATGGCTGGTCGACTGCCGCTCAATTCCTGGTGGGCTGAGGTCATGGGTGAGGGAGAGAAGATGTTTCCGTATGAACTTGTGCGGCTGAGCGACCTTGAGAACGAAGTCGTCATCACTGTCCTCTCACCTATGGGCTCCCCTTACTGGGAGGCGCGGATCGAGGTGACCAGCACGTTCGTCAAAGGGGGAACGCTGCTGGTGCTGTCCCCCGCGAAGCTCGATTCCTGGGCGAAGGCACTGGACGAGCTCAAGCGGGGACAGGACGTCGTCTGGATGGAGATGGACCGGGGCCCTACCATCAGCATTCAGCTCGACGGGGAGCGAGACTGCCCGGAGGTCGTCGTGGACGACGAGTCACTGTCCATGGTGACCGTCCGCATCCCGATCGCTCTTGAGGAGGGATGGATCGACGACCAACTGACCCGCCTCAGGCGATTCAACGAGCAGATGTGAACTCGGGTTCGCAGTGCACGGCGCTCTCGGATGGCGTACTTCGGTCCCGAGGGCGGCGAGGAGGAAGCCGAGGGCTTGGGCCAGATGATGTGGCGCCAGATTTCCGGCAGCGGCTGATACCTTGCCGGACCGCCGCGTGACTGCGCGTCAGTGAGCTGAATCGCCTAACGGGTCGGGCGCGGGGGGGTCGCCACCCACCCCCGGC